>JAKAPH010000138.1 GCA_021807265.1 Actinomycetes bacterium
CGGTGACGACGGCGGTCACGAGCGCCGGATAGGGATCGCGGTCGCTGTCGAGGCCGGTGCGTTGGGCGATCACCTCGACGAGCGCTCGCTCGTAGGCGATGAACGAGACGAACATCCGCCCGAGCAGGGCGGGGTCGGCGTTGATCGCGCGCATGCGCAGCGGCCACTCGCCACTGGACTCGTGAAAGAGCTGGCCCATGACGACCCGCAGCGCCTCGAGGGGCTTCTCGTCGGCGGGCCGCTCGGCAAGCGCGTCGCGCAACTGGTCAACGCGCCAGGCGTCAAAGCCGATGATGGCGTCCTCTTTGGACGGGAAGTGGTCGTAGAAGGTCCGCACGGACACGTCGGCGGCCGTGGCGATCTCTTCGACCGTGACGTCGCGGATCCCGCGCTCGGCCCCGAGGCGTAGCGCGGCGGCGCGCAGCGCGTGATGGGTTGCTAGTCGCTTGCGTTCTCTGCGTCCGATGGGGTCAGCCACGGATCCAGTATGCCTGACTCACTGCACGATGTGCAATAAGTGCATTATTGAACCAATGGACGGCTGGCGCGTTGGTCGCGCCGCATCGGCCTAGAAGCTGACGACGGTGTAGCCCTGGAGGGCGAACTGCTCGACCTCGGCACCGGCGGCGAGCAACTCGAGCGGGCGCACGCTGATCTCCTCGGCGATGTCGTAGGCCTCCACGTTGGCCCGACAGGCCGTGGCGCCGATGCCCGCGTCTCGCATCTCGGCGAGTTGGAGGTCAATGAGTCCGCTGGCGGCGAGCCTCACGCCGGGCCCGAAGAAGAGGACGCGCACGTCCGCGCCTCGGTTGACTTTCATGCGCGTGGCCATGACCATGCCGGGCACCGCGCGTGCGGGGTCGTCACTGATGATCATGAAGGCAACCTTGGCGGGGGTCTGCTCAGTGGACATGCTGCTCCTGTTCTCGATCGATAGCCGTCAGGTCAGACGGCTGTACTGCTTGGGTCTTCGGCGACGCCGACGACTCCGGTATCGCAACCGGGCACGAGGTCATCGGACGACCAACGAAGCGGGGCCACACGAGGGCGGCAACCACGGCGACGACCACGATGGCGTCGCGCAGCGCGGTCTCGGGGATCGGGGTGGCACCGATGTAGGCCACCACGGCCGCCGCGACCACTCGACCGCTTACGCAGGAAAGCCTCACCAGCCCACCCTACCGGCGAGCACCCTTGAATCTTCCGTCGCCGTCGCCGATGGGACGAGCTCAGCGCGCGGGCGCGGTGCCCGCGCGCACGTGCGCGAGCAGCGAGGCACCCTCGGGGGAGTCGAACCATCGGGCGTGACCGAGGAGGTAGGACCGGTAGGCGAGCTCGACGTTGGCCGGCGAGTCGACGATCGAGCCGAAGTACTCGACCTCAGAGAGCGCGAACTCGACGTGGGCGACCGGCAGGACCGCCGCCAGCGTTGCGAGGTCGTCGTCGCTGAAGGGCGCGACGCTGGCGTAGCCGGCGAGCAGCGCGTCGAGTGACCCGTAGTCGACCGAGACGGACCCGACGCCCGCGAGGTCGAGCCAGTCGACGACGCTGCGCTCGATCGCGACGGCGAGGTCGTGCAGCGTGAACGTGCGGTTCGCCAGGCCGAGATCGAGCACGCTCGCGACGCTGGCGTGTTTGGCCGGACCTCGCCACGTCAGGTTCGAGCCGTGCCAGTCGCCGTGGGTCCACTGAGTCGAAACGTTGCCGAGCCGGGCGGCCGCGGACTCGATGGGTCGGCGAAGGAACGAGTCGAAGTCGCCCGCGACGTCGTAGGCACGTGTTGCTGTCGCGAGGCCCGGTCGTGTCGTGACGAGGCGCCGGTAGGCGTCGGCGGGGTCGGGGGCGAGGATGACCGACGCGGCGTCGACCAGCGGACCGAAGTCCCACGCCGCAGCCAGGAAGTCGGCGGCCGCGCGGTGCAAGTGGGCCAGGGCGGCGCCGGCGGCCTGGGCGTCAGCGCGAGAAATGAAGGGATACCAGGACGGAACGTCGCGGTAGCGGTCCTCGCCCAGCGCGCACTCGTGAAGCTCGTAGACGAACTGATCGCGCTCGACGACGGTCGAGCCGTCGCGCGTGGCAAGGATCGCCGGCGTGCTGAGCCCGCGCGTGCGCAGATGGCGCGCGAAGTCGTGCTCAAGTGCCAGGCGCTCGGTTGAGCGCACGCGAACGTGGTGGCGCTTGAGGAAGTACGTCGCGTCGCCGACCGCGACGAGCGCCGCGGCCGACATCGGACGCGGGCTCCGCCAGGTCACCGTGACGGGGTCTGCCCGCGCGCCGGCCCCGGGGTAGTGCGCGAGAATGTCGACGGTCTCGGCTTCGGTGATCGCCGGCCAATCGGGCTCAACGAGGTCGTTCGCCATCCCGTGGACGAGACCATCGGGCTGGACGGGGTCGCCGGCCGACGTGATCAGGCCTCGGCCTCGGCCTCGGCCTCGACGAGCGCTGGCGTGAGACGTCGAGCCGCTCGCCACTTCACGATCGCGCCGGTGAGCAAGGTCGCCAGTAGCGACGCGACGAAGGACGTGAGCGACGCGGACATCCAGCTCGGTGCGTGGAAGTGCAGCGCTGCGCCGATGTGGGCCCACATCGCGACCCACCAGCCGATGTAACCAGGGTTGATCAGCTGGTAGACGACAAAGCCGATTCCCCAGGGCACGAGCATCGTCGAGCGGCTCTGGGCCCGAGCGGAGAGATTGAGGTGGCCCTTGGCGAGCACGAAGAAGTCGACGATGAAGACCGCGGTCAGGGGGACAAAGACCGAGCCGAGCAAGACGAGGAAGTTCTCGTAGTCGGCGATGTTGATCCCGAGCGCCAGGGCGGTCGTGAGCGTGGCCACGACGAGGGCGAGGACTCGCCGGTCCCAGAGGGGCCGGAGATTTTGGATGGAGACGACCGTGGAGTAGACGTCGGCGAAGGACTGGTCGAGCTCGCGCGCGGCGAGCAGGGCGAAGGCGAGCGTGCCGAGCGGCACCGCGATGAAGGCGCCGTAGATGTCCGATGGCGACCGGGCCACGGTCACCAGGGCTACGAGGCCGATCACGTAGCAGAGCACCTGGGTGACGCCGTAGCCCACGAAGGCGCCCCAGAAGGCCGTGCGGGGCGAGCGCGAATGACGCGTGTAGTCGGCGGCGAGCGGCGCGAAGGAGATCGCCACGGCGATCACGGTGTCGGTCGCCGCCCA
>JAKAPH010000139.1 GCA_021807265.1 Actinomycetes bacterium
CGACCCGCATCTGCCGATACCGCACACCAACCTCGGCCAGTCGGCCGACCTGATCGTGGTCGTGCCCGCGACCGCCCACCTGATCGCACGTTTCGCCGCGGGACTCGCCGACGACCTGCTCACCGCCACGCTGATGGCGAGCGCCGCGCCGGTCTTGTTGTGTCCGGCGATGCACACCGAGATGTGGGAGCAGCCCGTCGTCCAGGAGAACCTGGCGACCCTGCGCCGACGCGGGGTGATGGTGCTCGATCCCGAGCGTGGCCACCTGGCCGGTGGGGACGAGGGGGCGGGGCGACTGGCCGAGCCGGCCACCATCGTCTCGATGGTCCAGCGGATCGTCGATGGGTACCGCGGTCCACTGACGGGCAAGCGGGTGGTCGTGACCGCCGGGGGGACGCGCGAGCCCATCGACCCCGTGCGGGTGATCACGAATCGCTCCTCGGGCCGTCAGGGCTACGCCATCGCCGAGGTGGCCGCACGCCTGGGTGCGACGGTCACCCTGATCACGACGGCCGATCGCCCACTCGCCATTGACGTGGCGCGTCGCATCGAGGTGGTGCCCGTGGTGACCGCGGCGCAGTTGCGCGAGCGCGTGCTCGGGCTCGCTTCCGACATGGACGTCATCGTCATGGCCGCGGCCGTGGCCGACTTCACGGTCGACCCGGCGCCCAACAAGCTGAAGAAGGCGGCGGGCCCGCCTCGACTGGCGCTGGTCGCGACTCCGGACATCCTGATGGAGTTGGTTGGTGGCCGTCGTGATGGCCAGGTCATCGTCGGCTTTGCGGCCGAGTCCACCGACGTGCTCGCGAATGCGCAGTCCAAATTCGAGCGCAAGGGTGCCGACGTGCTGGTGGTCAACGATGTGACGACGCCGGGCGCGGGCTTCGAATCGAGGACCAACGAAGTCGTGCTGCTACTGCGTGGCCAGGAGCCGGTGGCCGTCTCGATGCGCACAAAAGAGGATGTCGCGCTAGAGGTGTTGACTAGGGTGGTTGCATTGTTACCGCAAGGAGACCAATGAGCGATCGCACCCTCTTCACGTCGGAGTCGGTGACGGAAGGACATCCCGACAAGATCGCGGATCAGGTCTCCGACAGCGTGCTTGACGCCATCCTCAGCCAGGACGCGAATGCGCGCGTGGCGTGCGAGACCTTGCTCACCACGGGCCTGTGCGTGGTCGCGGGCGAGATCACCACCACCGCGGTCGTTGACATCAACGCGATCGCGCGAAAGACGATCCTCGACATCGGCTACGACAGCGGCGCCAAAGGCTTTGACGGACGCACCTGCGCCGTGCTGGTCTCGCTGGACAAGCAGAGTCCCGACATCGCCGGCGGTGTCGACGCGGCGCTCGAACTGCGAAGCGGCTCGGGTGGCGAAGACCAGCTCAACGCGCTCGGAGCGGGCGACCAGGGCATGATGTTCGGCTACGCGTGCGACGATAACGACGACTTCATGCCCGTGCCGATCTGGCTCGCGCATCGCCTCTCGATGCGCCTGGCGCAGGTGCGTCGGTCGGGCCTGATTCCCTACCTCGGACCTGATGGCAAGACCCAGGTCACGATTGCCTTCGAGGATGGCCGACCCGTGGCGGTGGACACGGTGCTCGTCTCGACCCAGCACGAGGACGGCTACGACTCCCAGACGACCATCCGCCACGACGTGCTCGAGCACGTGATCAAGCCGGTGCTGCCGTCCAACCTCGACACCAGCACCATGCGGGTGATCGTCAACCCGTCGGGCAAGTTCGTTCTCGGCGGCCCCCACGCCGACGCCGGGCTCACGGGGCGCAAGATCATCGTCGACACCTACGGCGGCATGGCGCGCCACGGTGGCGGCGCCTTCTCGGGCAAGGACCCGTCCAAGGTTGACCGCTCGGCGGCCTACGCCGCGCGCTGGGTCGCCAAGCACGTGGTCGCCGCCGGTGCGGCGCAGCGCTGCGAGGTCCAGGTCGCTTACGCCATCGGCGTGGCGCGGCCCGTCTCGGTGCTCGTGGAGACCTTCGGCACCGAGACCGTTGACCGCGCGAAAATCGCCAAGGCCGTCGACGCCATCTTTGACCTGCGGCCCGCGGCGATCATCCGCGACCTCGACCTGCGCCGGCCGATCTACCAGCGCACGGCCGCCTACGGACACTTCGGCCGCAGCGATCAGGGATTCACGTGGGAGCAGACGCCGCGGGTCGACGACCTGCGCCGGGAGCTGTCACTGAACTAGTGGCCGAGCCGCGAGCGGTTCGTGTGGTGACCGAGGTCGCCGCCGTGGACCGTCCCTTCGACTACCTGGTTCCCGAACGCCTCCACCCGATCGGAATCGGCGACCGGGTGCGCGTCGACTTCAACCACCGCAGCGTGCGCGCGTGGGTACTGGCCGAGGCGACCGCGACCCCCGAGCTCAAGCCGATCGGCAAGTGGCTGGGCTACGGCCCACCGGCCGAGATGCTCGAGTTCCTCTCGTGGGCGAGCCGCCGCTGGCTTGCGCCGGTGGCGCGACTGCTCGTGTCGGCCTCGCCGACCCGCCTGGTGACGTCGTTGCCGCCGGCGCCGCCGGCCCGAGCACTCGACGCGGCGATCAACGACCAACTGGTCGACTTCGAGGCGGGCGTGATTCAGCTGGCACCGACGACCGATCCACTCGGACTCGTGCTGGCGGCCTACCGGGCCACCCGATCCGCCCGCGGCAGCCTCATCGTGGTCGCCCCGACGGACGCCTGGGCCCGACGGCTGCGCGGTCGGCTCGAACAACGGGGCTGTGACGTCGCCGGCACGGATCAGTGGGACCGGATGCGCGCGGGGTGGCCCGTCGTCGTTGGCGCGCGCGGCGCGGCCATGGCACCCGTCGCGCACGTGGCCGGCGCGGTGATCCTCGACGTCGACGACGAGGCCCTGCGCTCGGACTCGGTGCCCACGTGGCACGCCTATGACGTCCTGATGGAGCGGTGCCGCCGCGACGGCGCACCCCTGTGGGCGACGACGATGTTTCCAAACCCGCGCTTCGTAGGGGCGCACCCGCAGCGTGAGGCGGACCTCGCTGGCGGGTGGCCCCGACTCAATGTCGTCGACCGACGCGGCGGCGACCCCCACGACGGCGTGCTCGCGCGCCCGACGCTCGACGCCGTGCACCGGGCACTCGCACAGGACGAACCGGTCGCGGTGGTCGTCGTGCATC
>JAKAPH010000031.1 GCA_021807265.1 Actinomycetes bacterium
TACTCCGCGGGGTCGTGCAAGCGGAAATCCGCCCCCAGATCCACCACCGCCGCCCCGGCCGCCAACAGGTCAGGCACGAAGCGCTGGCTGTGGCCGTGGGGCAAGGCCACGAAGACGGTGTCGAGTTGCGCGTCGAGCGCCGACTCGGTCGGCTCGTAGACGAGCGTCGGGGCGAGCGCCGCGAGCGCGGGCACGCGACTCGCCACGGACTTGCCGGCGTTGGACTCGCCCGTCGCTACGACCACCTCCATGGCCGGATGGGTCAGGCAGAGCCGGAGCACCTCCGCGCCGGCGTATCCCGTGGCCCCGATGATCCCGACTCGCATAGTGACATTTTATGCATGTGAGAGAACATTTGCGCAACACCGAATTTCTACGGTAGGCTGGCATCATGTCACGGCGCGGCTGGCTGCTCTTCGCGGTGATGGCAGTGTTGTGGGGCATTCCATATCTGCTGATCAGGGTGGCTGTGCGCCAACTCGACCCCGGCGTGCTGGTTCTTGGGCGCACCGGACCCGCCTCACTGCTGCTCCTGCCGCTCGTGATCGCGCGGGGCCAGTTCCGCGACATCGTGCGCAACTTCTGGTGGATCGTCGTCTTCGCCTTCGTCGAATTCGGCGTGCCGTGGTACTTCATGGCCAACGCCGAGCAGCACATCACGAGTTCGCTGACGAGCTTGCTGATCTGTGCCGTCCCGCTCTTCTCCGTGGTCGCCCAGCGCGTGCGGCGCACCGAGGAGCACATCAGCCGGCGTCGACTCCTCGGTCTCGGCGTCGGCGCCCTGGGTGTCGCCCTGCTCGTCGGTCTAGGCATCCACGGCGGTTCCTTCGGCTGGATCGCCCTCATGCTCATTGTTGCAATCGGCTACACCCTCGGACCGATCCTGCTCGCGACGAAGCTCGCGGCGGTCCCCGGGATCGCCGTGGTCGCCGGCGCGACGGGTGTCGTCGCGCTCGCGTGGCTGCCGTGGAGCATCGTCCACTGGCCGCACCACGTCGACCACGAGACGTGGGCGTCGATGGCGATCCTCGCGATTGCCTGCACGGCCGGGGCCTTCGTCACGTTCTTTGAACTGGTGCAGGAGGTCGGATCCACGCGAAGCGTCGTGGTCACCTACGTGAACACCGCGTTAGCCGTCGTGCTCGGCGTGGTGTTCCTCAGCGAACCGCTCACCACCGGCATTCTCATCGGCTTCCCCCTGGTCCTCGTCGGCAGCGTCATCGCCACCAGTCGCGGCGCCTCAGCGTCGAAATTCACCAGCGACGCGGACGAGCTCATCCACGGTTAGCCACCACCGGTTTCCCTCGGTCACGAGGGTCACCTCGTCGCCGTCTTCCACCGAGCCGTGGTAGGTCACCGATCCGAACTGCAGCGGCTCGGGCGCCACTTCGACGAGCGGCGACCACAGGGCCGCGTTGTTGACGTGGCCCACGACGTCCAGATCCGTCTGGCGCAGCGGCCACGGGTGGCGCGCCGCATCGGGACCGGGCTCAGTACGTTCGACGCGGCCCGAGATTCGACGACGGGAGCCCTCGCCGTAGGCGTCATGGAACGCGGGGCCCACGCGCACCGGATGGCCTGCGGGACCGACGGGGACCCAGAGCGCGACCGTCTCGATCACGACGCGGTCGTCGCAGGCCACGTCAGTGCGCCGTTGCGCCCACGCCGCGCCCGAACCCGAGCACCAGGTCGTCAGTGTCACGACGTCCCCGAGTCGGGGCCACGAAGCGCCAGGCGCGAGTTGGAACGACGTACGGCGCACCAGCCAGGTGTCGCTCGACTCGATGCCCGTGTCGTCCCAGTCGTCAGTGGCGATGTCCTGCAGGTAGCGGGCCAAACCGTCGGGTCGCAAGAATCCGTTGGGTCCGCAGTCGCTTAGCCGCACCGGACGCCGGGCGCTGAAGCGCCGCCCCTCGCCGAGTGGTGCGTACTCGTCAGCCATTACCAGCCAACCTTAGGTCACGCCCCTAGCGCAAAACTGCGCCGTGGCCAGCGCCGACGGCAATCAACGTCTCGCGCACGCTCGCCACCTCGGTGTCACTCAGCGTCCGGTCCGTGGCGCCCAATCGGATTGTGTACGCCAGGCTGCGGGTTCCCGGCGCGAGCGTTGCGCCGTGGTACACGTCAAAGAGGTCCACCGACTCCACCAGCGGCGACGCCGAGGCGAGGTCGTGGCCGAGGTCGGCGGCGTGCACCGCCTGGGGCGTGACGAAGGCGAGGTCGATGACCGCGCTCGGATAGCGGCTTGGCACAACGGCCAGGGCCGAGCGGCGCTTGACCAGGTCAGTGTCCGCAAGGACGTCAAGATCCAGGTCGAGCAGACCGAGTCGTCTCCCCTGGTGCCCGGTCAGGGACTCGATCACGTGCGGATCAACCTCCCCGACCACACCGACGATCGCGCCGCTCGCGCGGTCGACGAGGGTCGCACCGCGCGTGGGGTGCAGACCCTCACCGAGCTCATTGGCCGGTCGCACGACGACGTCGGCGAGTCCCAGCCGGTTGGCCACCATCGACCAGAGCACCACCGCACTCGTCGCGTCGTCGTCGCGATGGCCGAGGACGACGGTCAGCCGCTCGTTCTCTAACGGAAGCCGCAGATCCACCGTTCCGCCGGCGCCGCCGCGCGTCCACCGGGCCCGGTCGGTGTCGTCGGGGTGCGTGAAGACGACGCCGATCTCGCTCAGGCGTAGGTCAAGGAATCCTCGCTCGACGTTGCGCCCCCACGCGGCGACGAGTCCCGTGATCATGGTCGGACGAAGGATCGACTCCTCCTGGGCGAGTGGGTTCGTGATGCGCACCGGCGTCGAGCCCTCGTGGGTGAGCTCGAACGAGGACTCACCGCCGAGCGTCGGCGTCCACGCCTCGTAGGTCCCCGCGTCCACGACAATCGATCGAACCCGTCGCCGCAGCTGCTGGCGGTCGGTCATGCCACCGGGCTGCGGCCAGGTCGGCGTGTGCCGGGTCAGACGGGAGTAGCCCCAGACCCGCGCGATCTCCTCGATCACGTCGGCGCGGCCGGCGGCGCCGCTGCGGATATCGGGGCGCGACGAGGGCGCCGTGACCACGAGATCGTTGGTGGCAGTTTCGACGACGTCAAAGCCCAGCGCGACGAGATTCGTAATCACGGCGCTCTGGGGTAGCGCCGTGCCGAGCGAGCGCTCGACGTCGTCGCGACGTACCGTCACCGTCGACGGCGTCGGGACGTCACCTCGCAGGTCAAGCGGCGCGCCCACCCACTCCAGGTCGGGAACGCTCGCTCGCAGAACGGCGACGAACCGCGCAACCGCGCGCAGCGCCAACTCGGGGTCTACGCCGCGTTCGAATCGGTTGGACGCTTCGCTGCGCAGGCCGTGTCGCTTCGACGAGCGCGCGATCGTCATCGGGTCGAAGTAGGCCGCCTCTACGAGCACCTCGGTCGTCGAGTCGCTGATCTCACTCGTCGCACCGCCCATGATCCCCGCGAGTCCGAGAACCTGGTCGTCGCCGTCGGTGATGACGCAGTCCTCGCCCGTGTCACCGAGGCCCCGCCCCGGCATCGCCAAGGGTCGTGTCACGCCGTCCAGGGTCACGAGCGACTCGCCCGGACGGGCCCGGCGAACCCGCAGGGTCCGTCCCGCCACCTTGTCGGCGTCGTAGGGGTGCGTCGGCTGGCCAAGTTCGAGCATCACGAGGTTCGACGCGTCGACCACGTTCGAAATCGGTCGCATGCCGGCGCGCTCGAGGCGGTTCGCCACCCACGTGGGCGACGCGCCAACGCGCACGTGGCGCAGCACGGACACCGTAAGGCGCCCGCAGAGATCGGGTGCTTCGATGGCGCCGCCCGCTACCGCGGCGCTCGACGATTCGGGATTCGGTGTGGCCAGCTCGGGCTCGCGTAGCGAGCGACCGAACCGGGCGGCCAGGTCCCTCGCCACACCAGCGATCGACCAGGCGTCGGGACGGTTGCCCTCGATCGACAAGTCAAAGACGACGTCGGCTTCAATGCCGAGGGCATCCATGAGCCGCTCGCCCGCGTGTGGCTCGATCATCCCGTCGAGGACCAGCAGTCCTTCGTGCTCGTCGCTCAGGCGCAATTCGCGCGCCGAGCACAGCATGCCGTTGCTCACGACGCCGCGCATCGAACGCCGGGCGATCGCGAAGTCGCCCGGCAGCACCGCGCCCACCGGGGCGAGCGGCACGTGCTCGCCCACCTGGAAGTTCCACGCCCCACAGACGATCTCGAGCGGCCCGTCACCGGCGTCGACGACGATGCGCCGAATCCGGTCCGCGCCGTCGATGGGGTGAATTTCGTCGACACGGGCGACGACAACGTCCTCGAGCCCTTCGCCAACGTGCTCGATGCCTTCGACGACGAGGCCGAGGTCGTCGAGCGCCGCGCGGATCTCGTCGACCGACTCCGGCAAGTCGACGAACTCGCGCAGCCACGACAGGGGCGCCCTCACGCGAACTGCCCCAGGAAGCGAACGTCATTTTCGACCAGCGCGCGCATGTCGGACAACTCGTGGCGCATCTGCGCGCACCGATCGATGCCGAAACCGAACGCGAAGCCGCTCCACACGTCGGGGTCGATGCCCACCGCCTCGAAGACGGCCGGATCGATCATCCCGCAGCCTCCCAGTTCGATCCACCCGGTGTTCGAGCACGTCCGACAGCCCTGGCCACGGCAGATCGTGCACGTGATCTCAAACTCCGCCGACGGCTCGGTGAAGGGGAAGAACGCCGGGCGCAGGCGCGACTCGATGTCGGGACCGAAGTACGCGCGGGTGAAGGTCTCGATGGTCCCGGCGAGATCGGCGAACGTGATGCCGCGGTCCACGACGAGACCTTCGATCTGGTGGAACGCCGCGAGGTGCCGGGCGTCGGGCGTGTCGCGGCGATAGCAGCGTCCCGGGGCGACCGAGTGGATCGGTAGCGAGTCCGCAGCGACGGCCGCTTCCATCAGGTGCACCTGGGTCGGCGAGGTGTGGGTGCGCAACACCACGGTCTCGGGGTCACCCAGGTCGACGTAGAAGGTGTCCCACATGCCGCGCGCGGGGTGCGCCGGCGGGATGTTGAGCGCTTCGAAGTTGTACCAGTCGCTCTCGACCTCGGGTCCCTCGGCCACGGTGAAGCCCATCGCGACGAAGACGTCCTCGAGCTGGGCCTGCGTCGACCCGACGAGACCGGCGTGCCCGGGGGTCACCGACCAGTTGCGCGTCGCGACCACCACGTCGCCGAGGTCGAGGCGGTCCGTCTCGAGCATCGCCGCGCGCTCGATCGAGCGCAACTGCTCGCGACGGCTCTCTACGGCGTCCTCGACGCTGCGGCGCGCCTCTTGCAGTCGCGCGCCCATGGTGCGGCGTTCCTCGGGATCGAGCGAACCGAATGACTTTTGCACCGCCGCGAAGGCCGAGCGCTTGCCGACGATCGTCGCGACGCGCTCGTCGAGCTCCTCGAGGCTCGACACCGCGGCGAGGACCGCGAGCGCCTCGGTGGTGATGGTCGTTATCTGGTCATCGGGTTCGTTCATGGCGCTCCCAGGCTACGGGGTATCGGCGGGGTCACTCGACCGTCACGCTGCCAGTAGCCCGCGAAGGCCACCAGCGACGCGGCGACACCGGCGTTGAGCGACTCGTTGCCGCCCGCCATCGCAATGCTCATCGTCGACTGGCAGTGACCAATCGCCGCCTCGTCCAACCCGTCGGCCTCGTTGCCGATGACTACCACCGACGGCCCGGATAGGTCACAGTCGAGCAGTTCGGTGCCGCCGCGAACGACCGTGGCCCACGTGTGCGCACCCGCCGAGACGAAATGAGCCAAGGTGCCCTCCAACTCAGCGACCACGACGGGAAGGTGGAAGATCGAGCCCGCCGTCGCGCGCAGCGTCTTGGGATTGTAGGGGTCGACGCTCTGGCCAGTGAGCACCACGGCGTCCACCCCGGCCGCGTCGGCCGAGCGGATGATCGTGCCCACGTTGCCGGGGTCGCGCAAGTCGTGCAGCACCAGCGTCAGACCGCCCGTGGCCAACTCGGACAGCGCGGGTGCCGCGAAGCGAACCGTCGCCGAGATCGGCTGGGGCGTCGAGGCGTCCGAAACCTTCGCAAAGACACCAGGATCCAGGCCAAAGGCCCGAACACCGCGCGCATCGGCGCGCACGATGATCTCGTGGACGTCGCTGCGGTCCGCCACCGACGCGTCCACGAAGAGCGCCTCGAACTCGGCGCCGGCCTCGAGGGCCGCGACCACCAGGTCGGGACCCTCGAGGACACAGACGCGTTCACTCCAGCGAAGCGAGCGCTTCTGTATGAGTCGGCGCAGCCGCCGTACTCGCTGGTGTGACGATCCGATCGATTCGAGCAGGATCGCCTACTTCGCCAGCGCCGCCGACGCCTGGGCGACCAGCGCGCCGAATGCCGCTGAGTCGTTCACGGCGAGGTCGGCCAGCACGCGCCGGTCGACCTCGATGCCCGCCGCATTCAGGCCCGCGATGAAGCGGCTGTAGCTCACACCGTGGAGTCGAGTGCCCGCGTTGATGCGCTGGATCCAGAGCTTGCGAAACTCGCCCTTGCGTGCCCGGCGGTCGCGAAACGCGTAGACCCCGGAGTGCTGGACTGCCTGGTTCGCCGCGCGGAACGTGCGGCTGCGATCGCCGTAGTAGCCCTTGGCCTGTTCGAGTACTGCCTTGTGGTGCTTTTTCGCGTTTACTGCGCGCTTGACTCGTGCCATGTCAGTGTCTCCTCACTCGTTCCTTACAGACCCAACATCTTCTTGACGTTCTTCTCGATACCTGGCGAGATGTCGGACTCGCGGCCCAACCGACGCGCACGGACCGAGGTCTTCTTCTCCATGATGTGGCCGCGGAACGCCTTGCGACGACGCAGGCGGCCGGTGCCGGTGATCTTGATGCGCTTCTTGGCACCACTGTCGGTCTTCATCTTTGGCATCTCAGCCCTCCTCACTCGAACTGTTCGACGGATCCGGGGATCCGTCCACCGAGCCCTCGACCTTCGAGGCATCGGTGCTCTTGGCTTTGGCCCGCTTCTCGGGACCCAGGACCATGATCATGTTGCGACCGTCGATCTTCGCCGCTGACTCCACGCGCGCCGCGTCGCCCAACTTCTCGACGATTCGATCGAGGATCTTGCGGCCCAACTCGGGGTGCGCGGACTCACGACCGCGGAACATGATCGTTATCTTCACCTTGTGACCCTCGGCGAGGAACTTCTCAACGAGGCGGGTCTTGGTGTCGAAGTCACCGGGGCCGATCTTCGGCCGGTACTTCATCTCCTTGACGCCGACGTTCATCGTCTTGCGGCGCGACTCCTTGGCCTTTTGGGCTTCGTCGAATTTGAATTTGCCGTAGTCCATGATTCGACAAACCGGCGGGCTCGCGGTAGGCGCGATTTCGACGAGGTCCAGTTCCAAGCTCCGCGCTAACGCCAACGCCTCTCGGCTCGACATCACGCCACGCTGATTGCCCTCGTTGTCGATGAGCCGCACGGTTTCAACCCGAATACGCTCATTGACGCGGTGGTCTCCAGGTCCTGTTGCGATATGCATCTCCTTGCTCTATGCGACGCCGTAGCGTCGCCACGGCAAGCGAGGCGAAGACTCTGGACCCGGCGTACTGCGCATACCCAGGTGGATGTTGGCGTCGCCAACCTCTCTTGCTGTGAACTGCCTGACAAGGCTAGCAGAGCCGCAGGCGCGACCATGACCCCGCGAGCGTCACGACCAGCACCACGAGCACTGGCCCCGACGACTACGGAATGCACCGCCACCGTCTGGGTCTGTCTACCCCCTTTGATCAGCGCTTACGCTGCCACTCGCTGTCATCGCCACGTCAAGGGCGACCGCGCGTGCGTCGATAGGCTCACGATCGTGGATGAAGCGCCATGGCCCCGTGCGGGCAGCTTGGCGACAGAGCACGCGTCGGCGCCCGTGGCTGAGCGGCGACACGCCCCCGGTCGGCACGTCGCGACCCCGCTGGCGCACGTGCTCCTGGGCGCGATGATCGTCACCGGCGTCGTGGCGTTGGGCGGGAGTGGCCGGGCGAACGGTGGCACCTACCCTGGGCCACGGGCCTGTCAGGCGCCGTCGGTCTCGCTCGCCAATGGACCCTACGTCGGCGGCGCCACCCAGGAGGAGGCGCATTCACTGGCGATCACCAACACGGCGTCGTTCCCCTGTTCCCTGCACGGCTACGTCGGCATCGTCGTCTACGACACGCACGGGCGGCCCCTGGCGTTCCGATTCGCACACCGCCCAACGGGGGGCTGGCCGATGGCGACCGTGGTCCCCGCGAGGTTCACGCTCAAACCTCGGGCCTCCGCCTACGTCTTTCTCGCCCAATTCGCCTGCTACACCGGCTACTCGTCGGTGAGCCGACGCATCGCCGTGCGGCTGCCGGGTGATCGCCGCCTCGTGCGACTGAACCTACGACAGCCGATCGCCTATTGCGTGGGCGCCTCGGCCCGGGTAGGCAACGTGCTCGCCGTCTCGCCCATCGAGCCCACCATCGCCGCCACCCAGGGTCCCTCTCCTAGCCCGGCGGCTCGCAACCGGGTCTCGCGGCCCGCTACCGTAGAACCATGAGCGACGACAAGGGCGCCGACGAGGAGATCCAGTGGATTCGCTCCACCCCCGTTGAGGTCATCCTCGGCAACCACCTCTTCCGCATGATCCAGATGGCGGCCGTGCACCTGGCGGACACGCCGCCGAACCTACCCGCCGCGCAGCTCACCATCGATCTCGTGCACGCCATGGTCGAGGCCGGCGGCGACCGGCTCGGCGAGCACGTCGGGCTCTATCGCAGCGCCCTGGCCGAGGTCCAGCAGGTCTACGTGCGCGCGGCCAGCGGTTCCACCGGCTCGTAGCGCCGCGGGCGCACATCGCTGACCTCATCGGCGCCACGGTGTCCCGCGACGCGCGTCCCGGTGACCTCGAGTCCGTTGTCGAGGTGCCGACTGCCGTCGGCGATGGCGACGCAGTGGAAGTACCACCGCGCCCCGTCGCACTCGATCCAGCCGTCGCCTCGGTCGTCGTCAAATCCGACGACGACGCCGTCGATGGTCATCGACCCGATCGCTGGCGCAGCAGGGACACCATCTCGAGGGCCGTGAGCGCCGCCTCGCGACCCTTATTGGTCTCGTCGGGCAGTGACCGCTCCAGTGCTTGGTCCACGGAATTGGTGGTCAGGACCCCAAAGACCACCGGCACGCCGGTGGTCAGCTGCACGTCCTGCACGCCGCGGGCGCTCTCGCCGGCCACGACCTCGTAGTGGCCGGTGTCACCGCGGATCACCGCACCAAGCGTGATCACGGCGTCGACCGGCAGTGGTCCGTCGGCGAAGGCGAGCGCCATCATGGGAACCTCGTACGCGCCGGGCACCCAGGCCAGGGTGATGTCCGAGCGCGAGACGCCGGCCTCGTCGAGGGCGGCCAGAGCCCCGTCGATGAGCCTCGTCGTGATGCCGCCGTTGAACCGTCCGGCCACGATGGCGATGCGCAGCCCGCGACCGTCGTGACTGCCTTCGAGGTAGGTTCCCACGGCGTTGCGAATCACCTCGCCCCGGGCGGGGTCGAACGCAGTCTGGTCATTCGACGTCATCGAGTCCCCCCAGGATGTGGCCCATGCGCTCGCGCTTGGTGCGCAGGTAGTCGATGTTGTACGGCGTGGGCGTGCTCTCGATCGGCACCCGCTCGACGATGTTCAGGCCGAAGCCCTCGAGACCGCCGTACTTGCTCGGGTTGTTCGTCATCAACCGCATCGAGGTCACGCCGAGGTCCACCAAGATCTGGGCGCCGATGCCGTACTCGCGCGAGTCGACCGGCAGGCCCAACTCGAGGTTGGCGTCGACCGTGTCGTGGCCGTTCTCCTGGAGCGCGTAGGCGCGAATCTTGTGGCCGAGCCCAATGCCGCGCCCCTCGTGACCGCGCAGGTACACGACCACCCCGGCGCCCTCGGCGGCGATCTTCATCATCGCCGTCTGGAGCTGGGGCCCGCAGTCACAGCGCAACGAGCCCAGCACGTCGCCGGTCAGGCACTCCGAGTGCACCCGCACGAGCACGTTCGGCGTCGACTCGATGTCGCCGTAGACCAGGGCCAGGTGCTGCTCGGCGTCGAGTATCGACTCGAAGACCACCGCCTGGAAGTTGCCGAACTCCGTCGGCAGGGCCGCCTCGGCGACGCGCTTGACCAACTTCTCGTGGTGGCGCCGGTAGCGGATGAGGTCCGCGATGGACACGATCGGCAAGTTGTGGCGCGCGGCGAACGCTTCCAGCTCCGGCAGGCGGGCCATGTCGGACTTGTCGGCGCTGACGATCTCACACAGCACGCCCGACGGCGCCTTGCCGGCCAAGCGGCAGAGGTCCACGGTCGCCTCGGTGTGCCCGGCCCGCTTCAGGACCCCGCCGGGTCGGTAGCGCAGCGGGAAGATGTGTCCGGGCCGGTTGAGGTCGGTGGCGCGCGTCTCGGGGTCGATGAGCGCGCGCACCGTCGCCGCACGGTCGTGCGCCGAGATGCCCGTCGTCGTGCCGTGGCGGTAGTCAACGGTTACGGTGAAGGCCGTGCGCTGGGCTTCGGTGTTCGCCACCACCATCAGGGGCAGGTCGAGCTCGTCGGCCCGGGCCGACTCGAGCGGTACGCAAAAGACGCCCGACGTGTATTCGAGGTAGAAGGCCATGGACTCGGCCGTCACGTCCTCGGCGGCCATGATCAGGTCGCCCTCGTTCTCGCGGTCCTCGTCGTCGACGACCACGACCATCCCACCGTCGCGAATTGCGCGAACCGCTTCTTCAATCGTCGATAACGCCACTAGACCTCCAATTCGATACGAACATCTTCGCCGACGGTGCGCACATCCACCAATCGGCCACGGCGCAGGTCGCCGATCGTGGACGTGGTCAGGTCGACGAGCGCACCGACCGTCCCGGCCGCTCCCGCGAAGGCCGGCGCCGCGTACCAGACGACCCGGTTCGCCAGACCCGCCGCCACGAAGGCGCTCGCCGTCGTGGGCCCGCCCTCCACGAGCACTTGAAGCACGCCACTCGCGCCGAGCTCGTCGAGCACCGCGCCGAGGTCGCCGGAGCGCTCCCAGCAGGGGCGAACCTTGGCGTCCTCGGGGGCTTCGCCGAGCACCACGCGCAGCGGTTCGAGCACCACGCCGTCGAGACGCGCCGTCAGCCTGGGGTCGTCGCGTCGAACGGTGCCCGCGCCGACGATGATCGCCTGGCTGCGCGCGCGCAGCACGTGGGCGTCCTTGCGGGCCGCCTCCCCGGTGATCCACTGGCTCGAGCCGTCGGGCATGGCGACCACGCCGTCGAGGGTCGCGGCGACCTTCACGACCACGTAGGGACGTCCGGTCGCGCGCTGCCACAGGTAGGCCGCGAGCTGTTCGCGCACGGCTGGTTCACTGACACCCACGGTCACGGCGATGCCCGCCTCGCGCAGGGCGGCGACGCCCGAGCCCGAAACGCGCGGGTCCGGATCCAGGGTGCCGACCACCACTGACCTGATGCCGGCCGCGATGATCGCCTCCGTGCACGGACCCGTTCGGCCCGTGTGGCTGCACGGCTCGAGGGTCACCACCAGCGTGGCGCCGGCGGCCGCCGCCCCGGCGTGGCGCAGTGCGACCACTTCGGCGTGGGCGTCACCGGGAACCTGGGTGTGCCCGACGCCGAGGACGGCGCCGTGTCCGTCGACGACCAGGGCACCGACCCAGGGGTTGGGCGGCGCGTGGTAGCGAGCCTTCTCGCCTTCGGCGATGGCGCGACCCATCAACTCGTCGAGATCGATCACGAGGGCCCCGCGGCGAGTCGAAGCGACCGGGCGGCCGCCAAGGGATCGGGCCGGGCGAAGATGGCCGAGCCGGAGACGAGCACGTTGGCGCCGGCGGCGACGGCCAGTGGTGCGGTGCGCTCGTCGATGCCCCCGTCGACCTCGAGGTCGACGGCCACGCCCTGGGCGTCGATCTCGCGGCGCGCCTCGGCCACCTTGTCCATCACCTCGCCGATGAAGGACTGTCCGCCAAAGCCCGGGAAGACGGTCATCAAGAGCAGCAGGTCGATGTCCCCGAGGAACGGGGCAACCGAGGCGAAGGACGAGTCGGGGTTCGCCGCTAGTCCCACTCGCAGCCCGAGCGCGCGCGCTTCGCCGATCAACGCACCGGTGTCGCCGATCTCGACGTGGATCGTGCACCCATCGGCGCCCGCCGTCTTGAACGCCTCGAAGTAGCGACCGGGCTCGGTCATCATCAGGTGGCAGTCGAAGAATCGGTCGCTGTAGTGGCGCAGCGACGCAACGACCGGGGGGCCGATGGACACGTTGGGCACGAAGTGCCCGTCCATCACGTCCACGTGGAGCCAGTCCGTCTCGTCGTCAATGGCGCGAACCTGGTCGGCGAGCGAGCCGAAGTCCGCCGCCAGAATGGACGGGGCGACACGGAGGCGGCCCGTCGGACCGGCGTCAATGGTGGTCATAGCCCCCAGCCTAGAGAACCTCGTCACCGCCACCGCACGGTGCCCTCGGCGTGGCGACCCCGCCACCAGTCCGTCGCCGGCATGGTTCGTGCGCCCTCGGGGCGCACCGTCTCGAGCACCAACGCGCCATCGCGTACCCCGAGCACGACATCGCCGTCGCAGCGGTCCAGGGTCCCCGGCGCGACCGGCGACGCACTCGACAGCACGTGGGCCCCGATTAGGCGGACCCGGCGGTCCTCAACGAGCACCCACGACCGTTCCAGGCGCACGACACGAAGGTTCTCCTCGGGCGAGCGCGCCGGGTCGAGGTGGAAGGTCTCGGAGTCCAGCTTCGCGGCGTAGGTCGCCTCGCCCGACTGCGCGACGGGCTGGTCCAACAGCGCAGGGTCACCGAGCACGTCGAGCAACGCCTGCGCACCGAGCCGGGCCAGACGATCGAGCAGTTCGCCCAGCGACGCGCCGGCGATCTCGATTCGCCGCTCCAGATGCACCGGACCGGTGTCGAGACCCTCGTCCAGGGACATGATCGACACCCCGGTCTCGTGGTCGCCGGCCAGTATGGCTCGCTCCACCGGTGCCGCGCCGCGCCAGCGCGGCAGCAGCGAGAAGTGCACGTTGAGCATCGGGATTCGCTCGAGCACCGAGGCCGGGATCATCGCGCCGTAGGCGACCACGACGCCGCGGTCAACTTCAAACGGCGCGAGCTCGGCGATCCGGTGCACGACCGGGATGCCCCTCGCCAGCGCCTCCGCCTTCACCGGGCTCGGCGACTCGCCCGAACCCCGGCTACGTCGGCGGTCGGGTCGCGTCAGAACGACCGCGACCTCGTAGCCCGCGTCACACAGTGCCCCGAGCGAGACGGCCGCGGGTGCCGGAGTCCCGAGGAAGGCGAGGCGCATCTACTCGCCGAGCAGCTGACCGAGTCCGTCGACGTCTGATCCGAGGGTGAGCCGGCGCTTGCGCAGCAGCTTCTTCGCGTCGCGCCGCTGGTCCTCGTCCAGGCGCTCGACCAGCAGCACGCCCTCGAGGTGGTCCATCTCGTGCTGGAAGATCCGCCCTTCGTACTCGTCGGTCTCGATGTCGATCTCGTTGCCGTCGAGGTCGTAGCCCTTGAGGTGCACCGCGTTGGGTCGAGTGATCTCCCAACTGAGACCGGGCACCGAGAGGCACCCCTCCTCGAAGGTCCATTCACCGTCTGTCTCGACGATGACCGGGTTCACCACCACGACGGGGCCGTCACCCTGGTCGTAGACGAAGAGTCGCTTCTGGACGCCGATCTGGTTGGCAGCGAGCCCGGCGCCCGGCGCCTCGTACATCGTCTCGATCATGGCCTCGGCGAGCGCGGCGATGCGCCCGTTGATGTCCTCCACCGGCGTGGTGGCCTGGGTCAACACCGGGTCGCCGTACACGCGAATGGGCAGCGTATTCACCGCACCAGCCTACGGCTTACTCGACGGCGATGCGCAGGGACGGCGGGCGCGCCGGAGTACCGAGCGCACTGAGCAGGGTCTCGATGTCCCTAGCGTGCACCGACACATCGGTCTCGCCCACGCTGACGCGCACCCGCGCGGTGTCAAGGGACGCCGCGAACGCGGCGGCACCCTCGCCGCGCAGCGACGCCGCCGCACCGAAGGGCGCGAGTTCAAGTAGCCGCGCCGTTTCGCGTTCATCCTCGAGCAGCCGGTCGAAGGATCCCTCCGCGACGGCTCGAAGCACCGGATCCTCGCCGCGGCGAGTCTGGACGATGACCAGTCCCCGGCCCTCGTGACGCGACCCGACGAGTCGTCCGGCGCGACCCAGCACGCCCACCGCCTGGCGACGGGCCGACTCGCGCGGCGCGAGCAGGTACTGGTCGAAGTCGTCGATCACGACCAGCGACGCCCGCCGGACGCGTTGAAAGACCGCTTCGGTGCCCACCACCACCCGCCCGAGTTCGCCCTCGAGCGCGTTCGCGGCGGTCACCACGCTCACCGGTTGGCCGATTTGGGCCTCGAGGTCGCGCTGGGTCGTGCTCACGCCCTGGCGGAGCCGCTTCACCCGGGTCGACCCGCACGACCGGCAGTACCGCTCGCGCGGCTCGTGCCCGCTCGCGCACGCCACCCCGTCACCGATCTCCTGCTCGGCCTGCGTGCACACCGAACAGCGGTAGAGCTCGTGGCACTGCGCGCACGCGAGCAACCGGCCCCGGCCCAATCGCTGATGCACAACGACCACCGCGACCGGTTCGTCCTGTGCGAGTGCCCGGTGCACGGCGTCGAGCGTCGGGCGCGCGAGCACGCCGTCGTGGGGGTCGCCGCCGCGTCGGTCGACGACATTGAGTCGGGGCCACCCGAGA
>JAKAPH010000140.1 GCA_021807265.1 Actinomycetes bacterium
TCCAGAAGAGGTCGTGCAGGTTCGGGAACTGCTTGAGGTGCTCGACCTTGAAGTAGTCGGTCCACAGCACCCACAGGTGGTGCTTGACGAGCTCGCAGCGCTCTTCCTTGATGATCGTGGCGCGGACCTTGAAGTCGGGGTCGCTCGAGGCGTTGTACTTCTCCATCGTGGCCTTCACGGACTGGGCCTCGATGCGCGCCTGGGCGGGATCGTAGACGCCGCACGGCAGGTCGCAGTGGGCGTAGACCGACTGCGCAGTGGTGCGCGCGTCGAGCAGTGCGGTGAGGCGAGAGACGATCGACATGGTGAGCCTTTCGAGTGCTGGCACCCCGGGGGTGCGTTTCACGGGTACTGCCTGGCAGGTTAGTCAGTTCCCTCGGATATCGTTCGCACGTGATCAGGCTGTTGACGACCGTGGTGCGCCGGATCACCGTCGTGGGCAGTTCGATGGAGCCGACCTTCCTCGACGGCGACCGTCTCACCATCGTGCGCCGGTGGCGCCGCGTGCGCGTCGGCGACGTGGTCGTGGTGCCCGACCCGCGCGATCCAACCCGGCCGCTGCTCAAGCGCTGTGCGGCGCGCGACGGCCGGCGCCTCGACCTGCGCGGGGACAACCCGCTAGCCTCCACCGACTCGCGCGACTTCGGCCCGGTCGAGGAGCGTCGGGTGCGCTGGCTCGTGGTGCCGTCATCGGGCGGCCACGACCAGGGGCGCCGTTAGGCTGCGCTCATGGCCCGTCTCGCGGTTCTCTCGTACCACACGTCGCCGCTCGCCCAGCCGGGTACCGGCGACGGCGGCGGTATGAACGTCTACGTGCGCGAGCTCTCGAGCGCGCTCGCGCGCCTGGGTCACGAGGTCGACGTCTACACGCGCCGCGATAACCCCCACCTGCGCGACTCGCTGCTCGTCGAGCCCGGGTTCCGCGTCCACCACGTCACGGCCGGCCCGCCGACCCCGCTCGGGCGCGACGAGTTCGCGCACTACGTCGACGAGTTCGCCGACGGGGTGTCGGCATCGTTTCGCTGTACCGGTGCGCCCGACGCGATCCACGCCAACTACTGGCTGAGCGCCCTGGCGGGCCACCGGCTGAAGCACGAGCTGAACGTGCCGCTCGTCGTGACCTTCCACACCCTCGAGCGCGTGAAGGCCGACGCCTTCGAAGCCGAGTCCGAGGTTCGCTCGACCCAGGAGGCGGCGATCGTCGCCTGCGCCGACGCCGTGCTCGCGAGCTGCGAGGTCGAGGCCGATCAGTTCGTGCACTACTACGACGCCTCGCCGTCGCGGGTGCACATCGTGCCCCTCGGCGTGCAGCACGCCTTCTTCGCACCGGGTCACCGTCCCCAGGCCCGTCGCGCCTTGGGCCTGGAACCCGACCGGACTCTGCTGCTCTACGTCGGCCGGCTCCAGGCCTTGAAGGGCGTGGACCTCGCGCTCGAAACGCTGATCGAGACGCGCTTGCGCGGGCGCGACGCGACGCTCGCGATCGTTGGCGGCCCGTCGGGGCCCAACGGCCGCGCGACGCTCGCCTACCTGCACCAGCGCGTCGCCGACGCCGAGGTCATCGACCACGTCACCTTCGTCGCACCGCAGAGCCACCAGCTGCTCTCGTCGTGGATGCGCGCCGCCGACGCCACGCTCGTGCCCTCGAGGTCCGAGAGCTTCGGGCTGGTCGCCCTCGAGTCCTCGGCCTGCGGCACGCCGGTCGTGGCGAGCGACGTGGGCGGACTCGCGAACCTCGTCGAGCCCGGCGTGAACGGACTGCTCGTGGCAAGTCGTGCGGCGGGCGCGTGGGCCGATGCGGTGGACCAGGTCCTCGACGAGGACCACGCGACGACGATGTCCACGGCCGCGGTGCTGCTCGCCAAGCGCTACACCTGGCGTTCGGCCGCCGAATCGCTCGCGTCGCTCACCGACGCGCTCGCCGCGTCGGGTCTCGTCCACTGCTAGTGGACCGGTTCCCGATCGCCGACGCCGATGCCGCCGCCCGCCTCGACGAGGGGCTGGGCGAATGGGCCCGGACCGCGGTCGCCGAGGGACACGCCGTCACCATCGACCACCACGACGGCGCCGATCCCGCCGGCCACTACCACTGGCTCGTACGCCTGCGCGGCGAGGAGAAGGACGTCATCACGGTCTGGATCTCGCTGCGCCAGCGCTCGGTGCACGTCGAGACCGAGGTCGTGCCCGCGCCCGAGGCGGGCGAGGAGGCGCTCTATCGCTTCGCGCTGGTACGCAACGCCGACCTGCGCAGCGTGCACCTGGCGATCGGACCCGAGTCCGCGATCTATCTCGTGACCGTGCTGGCGCTCGCCGAAGTGACGCTCGAGCGGCTGGACGAACTCATGGCCGCGGTCGTTGTCTACGTCGACGAGCTCTACCCCACGATGATGACCCTCGGCTTCCCCTGGTACCGGCGCCGCCGGCGCTGAGGCCCCGGTCCATCGGTAACCTGAGTCCATGTCCTATGAACTGGTGATCGTCGGTGGCGGCAAGATGGGTTCGGCCCTGGCCGAAGGCCTACTTCGCGCCGCGTGGTGCGCGCCCGAGCGCCTCGCGGTGGTCGACCACACGGCCGCGACGCGCGAGTCACTCGCGGCGAGGCTGCCGGGCGTGGCGATCCTCGCCGACCTGGAACTGGGCGACGTCGACGAGCGCACGGGCGCGTTGCTCTGCGTCAAGCCCGACCACGCCGAATCGGTCGCGCGCTCCATCGGTGCGCTCGGGGTCCGCCGTCTGCTCTCGGTGGTGGCCGGACTGACCACGGCGCGCATCGAGTCGGTCATGGTCCAGCCGGTCGCGGTCGTGCGATCCATGCCCAACACGCCCGTGCTCGTCGGCAAGGGGGTTTCGGCGATCGCCGGGGGCGCCCACGTCACCGCCGACGACCTGACCTGGGCCGAGTCGATCCTCGGCGCGGTGGGCACCGTGGTGCGCGTGACCGAGCGCAACATCGACGCCGTGACCGGCCTCTCGGGCCCGATGCCCGCCTACCTGTATCTCATCGTCGAAGCCCTCATCGAGGCCGGTGTCTACCAGGGGCTGCCCCGCGCCGTCGCCGAGACGCTCGTCGTGGACAGCCTCGAGGGCGCGGGG
>JAKAPH010000141.1 GCA_021807265.1 Actinomycetes bacterium
GCCACTACAGTACGAACGAGTCTTCGTGAATTCTTAGCCAATCAACGAAGTCGGTTAATACCAAACAGCCACACTAGAGCCTGGCCCTACCGGTGAAAGAAGGCGACGTGACGACGGCCCCGAGCCCCAGTTCGTACATCGCGATCGTCGACGACGACAGCGCCATTCGAACCGCCCTGGGCCGGGCGCTGCGCATGGAGACCTACGAGGTCGGCCTGTTCGAGGACGGCGGCTCGGCGCTCAAGTCGATCCAGCTGCGCGCGCCCGACGCCATCGTGCTCGACCTGCAGCTGCCCGACGTCGACGGCCTCGAGGTCTGCCGGCGCATCCGGCGCGCCGGGGACGCCACGCCGATTCTCATGCTGACCGCCCGCGACGCGGTCAATGACCGGGTGGCGGGCCTCGACGTGGGCGCCGACGACTACCTCGTCAAGCCCTTCGACCTCGCCGAGTTGCTGGCGCGCCTGCGGGCCCTGCTGCGACGCCACAACCTCACCGACGGCGAGGTGAGCGTACTGCGCTTCGAGGACCTCACCCTCAACCCCAACACCCGCGAGGTCTACCGCGGCGAGCGGCGCATCGAGCTGACCAAGATCGAGTTCGACCTGCTCGAGCTGTTCTTGCAGCACCCGCGCCAGGTGCTCACGCGCGACCAGATCCTCGACCTCGTCTGGGGCTACAACTTCGACTCGGGGACGAATTCGCTCGCCGTGTACATCGGCTACCTGCGTCGCAAGCTCGAGGAGGGCGCCGAGCCCCGACTGATCCAGACGATTCGTGGGGTTGGGTACGCTTTGCGAACCTCGTGACCTTTCGTTTCCGCGTCATCAGCGCCACCGTCGGTGTGGCGGCGATCGCCGTGGTCCTGGCGAGCCTGGCGTCATTCCTCACGACCCGCAACGCCCTGCTGCGCTCGGTTGACGAGTCGCTGATCCAGGCGTCCCAGTCGCCGACGTCACACACCGTCGGCGACGAGAGCCGGGTCACGGGCGCCTACTTCGAGCTCGTGCTCGCCGCGGGCACGACGATCCCGACCTCCAACGTCCCCATCGACCAGACGATCCTCGCGATCGCGCGCGGCCACGCCGGCCAGACCCTGCGCACGGTGAACTTCGGCGGCGAGTCCTACCGCGAGCTCATCGTCCCTCTGCCCGCCAAGTCCCTGGTGTCCTGTCAGACCGGGCTGTGCACCGTGAGCACCACGTCGGCCGAACTGTTCGTGGTCAACATCAGCGGCCAGATCGGTGAGTTGCGCAACCTGGCGAGCACCCTGCTCGCGGTCGCCGCGGGCGGCCTGCTGCTCGCGCTCGTGCTCGGGCTGCTCATCGCGCGCGCCGCGCTGCACCCCCTCGAGACGGTCACCAACGAGATCGAGGAGGTCGCCGAGACGAGTGACACCTCGCGACGCATCGACGAGGGCGGCGCCGACGAGCTCGGGCGGCTGCGGCGGGTCTTCAACCGGTTGATGGCCTCGGTGCAGTCGAGCGAGAACCTGCAGCGCCAGCTCGTCGCCGACGCCAGCCACGAACTGCGCACGCCCCTGACGAGCCTGCGCACCAACGCCCAGGTGCTCTCGCGCGCGAGCGAGCTCGGTGCGGACGACCTGCGCCAGCTCACCGGCGACATGGTGACCCAGGTGGACGAGCTCGCCGCCCTCGTGACCGACCTCGGCGAGCTCTCGCGCGGCGACCGCAGCGAGGGCCGCGTCGAGGAGCTGCGCCTCGACGAGTGCGTGGACGAGTGCGTGGACACGGCTCGCACCTACGCGCGGATCAAGAACATCACCATCGACGCCGAGGTCAGCGCGTCGGTGGTCGTGGGCCGGCGCGACCGGCTCGTGCGCGCGATCAGCAACCTGCTCACCAACGCCGTCAAGTTCACGCCCCAGGACGGTCGGATCGTCGTGCGCTGCGTCGGGGGCGTCGTCACGGTCTCGGACACCGGCCCCGGGATCGCCGACCACGAACGCCACCACGTCTTTGACCGATTCTGGCGCTCGGCGTCGGCCCGGTCGCTGCCCGGCTCGGGTCTCGGACTGTCCATCGTCGCCCAGGTGGTCCACGAGTTCCGCGGCACGGTCCGCGTCGACCGGGACCCCGAGCTCGGCGGCGCGCGCTTTACGATCGTGCTGCCCACCCTCGAGTCCGACGCCGACGACTGATTTTCACGAGTTTCTTACCTTTGGCTCCCACGACGTTTAGTGGCGGGTGCGAGACTTTCGCTAAAGGATTTCCCTATGCGCACCTACCATCGCACCCCCCAACAGCGAGACCGACGCTTCGCCCGAGTCCGGAGGATGACCCAAACGGTCCTCATCGGCTCGGGCGTGGCGTCGGGCGTCTTCGTGGGGTACGCGGCGAGCACCGCCAAGCCCGTCAGCACCGTGCGACCGCCATCGGGCGCGCCTGCCACCTCGACCGGCGCGACCACGCCGACGACCACGCTGCCCTCGACCGCCGGGTCCCAGGCGCCGAGCACCGTCTACACCCCGCCCACGACCGCCCCGGTGACCACGACCACCGCCTGTTACACCACGCCATCGGGCACGACGGTCTGCTACTGATCGATGGACTTCAAGATTTGGGGTCTGAGCGGGACCCTCGTAACCGAACGCCCCACTGACGAGCCCTTCGCGTCGTCGTGCCTCTGGCGGGTCCTGGGTGAGATCGACGCCGCCTGCAACCGGTTCCGCGCCGACAGCGAGATCTCGCGGCTCAACGCCAGCGCCGGAACGCCCGTCGCGGTGTCGGGAACACTGCGCGGCGCGCTCGAGGCGGCGATCGAGGCGTCGGCGGCGACCGACGGCCTCTGTGACCCCACGGTCCTGACGGCCCTGCTCGCCTGGGGCTACGACCGCGACTACGCGATCGTTCGCAAGCGCGCCGGCCTCGCCGAGCCCACCGTCGAGGCCGCACCGGGCGTTGGCGCCATCGAGCTCGACGTGCGTGCGGGCACCGTGCGCCTCGCCCCGGGTTGTCAGATCGACCTCGGCGCGAGTGCCAAGGCCCTCGCCGCCGACCTCGTCGCCGACGAGGTCGCCGAGCGCGGTGGCGTCGTCGTGGAGATCGGCGGCG
>JAKAPH010000142.1 GCA_021807265.1 Actinomycetes bacterium
CGCTCATGTCGACAAGCTCGTGCGCATGGAAGAGCTGCTGCACTCGCGCGTCGTCGGCCAGGACGAGGCCGTCGAGGCCGTGGCCAACGCCATCCGGCGCTCGCGCGCCGGCCTCGCCGACGCCAACCGGCCCATCGGCTCCTTCCTCTTCCTCGGGCCCACGGGGGTCGGCAAGACCGAGCTCGCCCGGGCGCTCGCGGAGTTCCTCTTTGACGACGAGCACGCCATGGTGCGCATCGACATGAGCGAGTACATGGAGAAGTTCTCGGTGAGCCGGCTCATCGGCGCCCCGCCGGGCTACGTCGGCTACGAGGAGGGCGGCCAGCTCACCGAGGTCGTGCGGCGCCGGCCCTACGCGGTCGTGCTGCTCGACGAGGTCGAGAAGGCCCACCCCGACGTCTTCAACGTGCTGCTCCAGGTGCTCGACGACGGCCGGCTGACCGACGGCCAGGGCCGCACGGTCGACTTCACCAACGTGGTGCTAATCATGACGAGCAACCTGGTGGGCGACCCGCTCAGCGTGTTCCGCCCCGAGTTCGTCAACCGGATCGACGACATCATCCGGTTCCGCTCGCTCAGCGAGGACGACCTCGCGGTCATCGTCGGCATCCAGCTCGGCCGCCTGCGCCAACGCCTCGGCGAGCGCCACCTCGTGCTCGAGGTCACCCCGGCCGCGTCGGCGCTGCTCGCCCACGAGGGCTTCGACCCGGCCTTTGGCGCCCGGCCGCTCAAGCGCGTGATCCAGCGCCGCCTCGAGGACCCGATCGCGCTGTCGATCCTGCGCGGGCGCTACCACGACGGCGACGTCATCACCGTCGACGTGGTGGACGGTGATCTCGCCTTCGGGTGACCCAATCGAGGCGAAGTAGGCTAGAGGGGTCCCGAGCCCGAGGAGTCCCGTGCCCGCAACCGTCGTAGTCGGTACCCAGTGGGGGGATGAGGGCAAGGGTAAATTGACCGACCTGCTCGCGCGCGACATGGACATGGTCGTGCGCTACCAGGGCGGACACAATGCCGGGCACCGGATCGTCGTGGACGGCGAGGCCTTCGCCCTGCAGCTCGTGCCCTCGGGCGTGCTCTATCCGCACATCACCCCGGTGATCGGCAACGGGGTCGTCGTCGACCCGGCCGTGCTGCTCGCCGAGCTCGACGCGCTGAGCGCCAAGGGCGTGGACGTGTCGCGCCTGCTCGTGTCGGGCAACGCCCACCTGATCATGCCCTACCACCAGGAGCTCGACCGGCTGAACGAGCGCTTCTTGGGCAAGAACGCGCTCGGCACCACCAAGCGCGGGATCGGCCCGGCCTACGCCGACAAGGCGTGGCGCGTGGGCCTTCGCGTCCAGGACCTGCTCGACCCCAAGATCTTCCGCCAGAAGCTCGACGTGGCCCTCGCCGAGAAGAACCTCCTGCTCTCCAAGGTCTACAACCGCCCGGCGCTGAAGGCGGCCGACATCGCCGCGCGCTACCTCGACGAGTACGCGCCGCGCCTCGCCTCGATGATCGGCGACTCGGTCGGCACCGTGCACGAGACCCTCGCCAACGGCGGGCGGCTCCTGCTCGAGGGCGCCCAGGCCACGTTCCTCGACCTCGACCACGGGACCTACCCCTTCGTCACGTCCTCGAACCCCGTGGCCGGCGGGGCCTGCACCGGGTCGGGCCTCGGCCCGCGCGACCTCACCGGCATCGTCGGCATCGCGAAGGCCTACATCACCCGCGTCGGCGCGGGGCCGTTCCCGACCGAACTGCACGGCGAGATCGGCGACCTGCTCGTGGACCGGGGCCACGAGTACGGCACCAACACCGGGCGGCGCCGGCGCGTCGGCTGGTTCGACGCGGTCATGGCCCGCCAGGCGGCGCGGCTGAACTCGCTCACCGAGATCGCCATCACCAAGCTCGACGTGCTCGACACCTTCGACGAGGTGAAGGTCTGCGTCGCCTACGAGGCCGACGGCGTGCGCTACGCCCACCCGCCGTACCACCAGTCGGTGCTCCACGAGGTGACCCCCGTCTACGAGACGCTGCCGGGCTGGCGCACGGACCTGTCGGCCTTCACCACCTACGACCAGCTGCCGAGCGCGGCCAAGGACTACGTGGCCTTCCTCGAGCAGACGATCGGGGTGCGCATCTCGGTCGTCGGGGTCGGTCCCGGTCGCGAGCAGTTCGTCCGACCCGCGTGAAGCGCGCGGTCGTCGTCGGTTCGGGCGCCCGCGAACACGCCCTCGCGTGGCGACTGGCCACGAGCGCGCAGGTCGTCGTCACGCCGGGCAACGCCGGCATCGCCGCGCACGGCATCACCTGTGTTGCGACGCCGGCGACCGAGCTCGACGCGGACCTCTTCGTGATCGGACCCGAGGCGCCCCTCGTCGAGGGGCTCGCCGACCGCCTGCGCGCCCAGGGCAAGGTCGTCGTCGGCCCGGGTGCCGACGGCGCGCGCCTCGAGGGCTCCAAGGCCTTCATGAAGGAGTTCCTCACCGCGGCCGGCGTGCCGACCGCGGCCTTCGGCGCCTTCACCGAGGTCGAGCCGGCACTCGCGTTCCTCGCCACGATGACCCCGCCCTACGTCGTGAAGACCGACGGGCTCGCCGCGGGCAAGGGCGTGCTCGTGACCGACGACCTCGAGGCCGCCGCCGCGGACGTGCGCGACAAGCTGAGCGGCGCCGCCTTCGGCGACGCCGGCACGACCGTCGTGATCGAGGAGGGCCTGCTCGGCGTGGAGTGCTCGCTGCTCTACCTGTGTGACGGCACGAACGCCACCGCCCTCGCGCCGGCCCAGGACTTCAAGCGCGTCGGCGACGGCGACGCCGGCGCCAACACCGGCGGCATGGGCGCCTACGCCCCGATGGACGCGGCGCGCGGACCCGTCGAGGCGGCCGTGCGCACGACGATCGTCGAGCCGACCCTCGCGGAACTCGCGCGTCGGAACATCGACTTTCGCGGCGTGCTCTACGCCGGGGTGATGCTCACCGCGGCCGGCCCGAAGCTGCTCGAGTACAACGTGCGTTTCGGCGACCCCGAGACCGAGGCGATCATGGCGGTCGTCGAC
>JAKAPH010000032.1 GCA_021807265.1 Actinomycetes bacterium
TGAACGACGTGCCGAGGTTGCCGTGCAGCACGTGGCCGATCCAGACGAAATACTGCTCGATGATGGGCTTGTTGAGCCCCAGCTGCTTGTAGAGGGCGGCGCGGTTGGCCGGGCTCGCACCGGTGCCCAGGATGACCGTCGCGGGGTCCCCGGGGAGCAAGTGGATCAGGTAAAAGCTGCCGACCGAGATGATGAAGACGATGCCGACGAGCGTGACGAGTCGCCGCAACACGTACTTCAGCACGCCGGTCCCCCCTTCTGCTTGGTAGGACAATAGCGAACGCCGTGACGGGCCTGGCGGCACGCGCCGGTGTCACACCCGGTGACTACCGTGGAGCGGTGGAGATTATCGGCGTCGCCGGCGGCATCGGCGCGGGCAAGAGTACGGTCACGGAGTACCTGGAACGCCGTGGATTTCCGGTGATCGACGCCGACGACGTGGCCCGCCACGTCGTCGAACCCAACCGCCCGGCGTGGCGCGCGCTGCGCGACGCCTTGGGCGACGCCGTGCTCGCTCCCGACGGGCGCATCGACCGAGCGTTCCTCGCCGAGGTGGTCTTTCACGACCGCAGCGCCCTGGAACGGCTCAATCGGATCACTCACGGCCAGATCGGCGCCGAGATCCGAGACCGGCTCGACCACGTGTCGGGCCCGGCGGTCTTCGTGGCGCTGCCACTCTTTCGGCCCGAGCACCGGGCGATCTTTGCCATGACGCGGGTGTGGGGGGTGTTCGCGTCCTTCGAGGTCGCGCTGGCCCGACTGGTCGGCTCACGGGGCCTCGACGAGCGCGACGCGCGGGCCCGGCTCGAGGCCCAGCCGTCCAACGACGAACGCCTCGCCGACGTGGATGACGCCATCTGGAACGAGGGCACCAAGGCCGAGCTCTACGCACGCGTCGACGAGTTGCTCGCCGCTCGGGGGCTCGCGTGAACGAGTTCGTCGTCGAGTCCCCGTTCAGCCCGTCGGGGGATCAGCCGCGGGCCATCGAGACCCTCGCGCGCGGGGTCACCGATGGGCTGCGCTACCAGACCCTCGAGGGGATCACCGGCAGCGGCAAGACCGCGACCATCGCCTGGCTCGTCGAGCGGGTGCAGCGCCCCACGCTCATCCTCGAGCCCAATAAGTCCCTCGCCGCCCAGCTCGCCGCCGAGCTGCGCGAGATGATGCCCCAGAACCGGGTCGAGTTCTTCGTCTCGTACTACGACTACTACCAGCCCGAGGCCTACATCCCGCGCACCGACACCTTCATCGAAAAAGACAGCTCGATCAACGAGGAGATCGACCGGCTGCGCCACGCGGCGACGTCCTCGCTGCTCACGCACCGCGACACCATCGTCGTCGCCTCGGTGTCGTGCATCTACGGCCTGGGCAGCCCGCTCGAGTACCGCGAGCGGATGCTGCCCCTCGCGCGCGGTGAGGCCGTCGAGCAGCGCCAGCTGCTGCGCCGGCTCGTGGAGATGCAGTACCACCGCAACGAGACCGTCCTCGAGCGCGGCACGTTCCGCATGAAGGGCGACACCCTCGAGATCCAGCCCGCCTACGCCAACGAGGCGATTCGGGTGTCCTTCTTCTTCGACGAGATCGAGGCGATCACCTTCTTCAACCCGCTCACCCAGGAGACCAACGGCACAGTCGACGAGATCACGCTGTTCGCGGCGACCCACTACGCCACGAGCTCGGCGACCCTGCACCGTGCCTGTCGATCGATCGAAGAGGAGCTCCAGGTCCGACTCGCGACGTTCGAGGCCGAGGGCAAGCTCCTCGAAGCCCAGCGGCTGCGCTCGCGCACCGAGCACGACCTGGAGATGCTCGAGCAGACCGGGGTCTGTGCGGGCATCGAGAACTACTCGGCCCACCTCGACGGGCGAAGCCCCGGCGAGCGCCCCTACACCCTGCTCGACTACTTCCCCGACGACTACCTGGTGGTGATCGACGAGTCCCACGTGGCGGTGCCCCAGGTGCGCGGCCAGTACGCGGGGGACCGGTCGCGCAAGGAGACCCTGGTCGAGCACGGCTTCCGCCTGCCGAGCGCGCTCGACAACCGGCCGCTCAACTTCGACGAGTTCATCGACCTGGTGCCCCAGATCGTGTTCGTCTCGGCGACGCCCGGACCCTACGAGCTCGAGGTGAGCGACCAGGTCGCCGAGCAGGTGATCCGCCCGACCGGCCTCGTCGACCCGGTCGTGTACGTGATGCCCACGAAGAACCAGATCGACGACCTGCGCACGCGCCTCGATGAGGTCATCGAGCGCGGCGAGCGGGCGCTGGTGACGACCCTCACCAAGCGCATGGCCGAGGACCTCACGGACTTCCTCACCCGGGCCGGCTACCGCGTCCAGTACCTGCACAGCGACATCGACACCATCCAGCGCATCGAGATCCTGCGATCACTGCGCCTCGGCGAGTTCGACATCCTCGTCGGGATCAACCTCTTGCGCGAGGGCCTCGACCTGCCCGAGGTCTCCCTCGTGGCGATACTTGACGCCGACAAGGAGGGCTTCTTGCGCTCGCGTAGTGCGCTGATCCAGACGATCGGTCGGGCGGCGCGCAACGCCAACGGCGCCGCGGTGCTCTACGCCGACCGCTACACCGATTCGATGCGCGACGCGATCGGGCTCACCGAGCGGCGCCGCCAGCGCCAGATCGAGTACAACCTCGAGCACGGGATCGAGCCGCGCACCGTCACCAAGAACGTGGCCGACATCCTCAACCGGCTGCGCAGCGACGCCGGGCCGTCGCGCCCGGGCCCCGGGGCGGTCACGGGCCTCGAGGGCGCGCTGCCCGACGACCTGTCGCGCGAGATTGCCCGGGTGGAGGACGCCATGCTCGAAGCGGCGCGTGACCTGCGATTCGAGGAGGCGGCGACGCTGCGCGACCTCCTGCACACCCTGCAGCGCCAGGGGGTCGACCAGGGCGTCTTCGGCGGGTCGGCCGAGGCCTAACCGGTAGATTCACCTCATGCCCCAGTCGATTCGCGTTCAGGGTGCGCGCGTGCACAACCTCAAGAACCTCGCGGTGGAGATCCCCCGCGACCGGCTTGTCGTTTTCACGGGCCTCTCGGGATCAGGGAAATCATCACTCGCCTTCGACACGATCTACGCCGAGGGCCAGCGGCGCTACGTCGAGAGCCTCTCGGCCTACGCCCGCCAGTTCCTCGGCCAGATGGACAAGCCCGACGTCGACTTCATCGAGGGCCTCTCGCCGGCGATCTCGATCGACCAAAAGACCGCGTCGCGCAACCCCCGCTCGACCGTGGGCACCATCACCGAGATCCACGACTACCTGCGCCTACTCTTCGCGCGCATCGGCGTGCCGCACTGTCCGAACTGCGGCAAGCCCGTCAGCCGCCAGACGCCCCAGCAGATCGTGGACCTCGTCCTCGAGCGACCGGCCGACGAGCGGTTCATGGTCCTCGCGACGGTCGTGGACGGCCGCAAGGGCGAGTACAGCTCGCTGCTCGATGATCTCGCGAGCCAGGGCTTCTCGCGCGTGCGCGTCGACGGGACGGTGATGGACCTGGCCGACCGCGAGTCGCTCAGCCTCGCGCGCTACGAGCAGCACTGGATCGACGTCGTGCTCGACCGGCTCACCGTGAAGTCCTCGAACCGCCAGCGCCTGACCGAGTCCGTGGAGACGGCGCTCGCGCTGACCAAGGGCACCGTCTCGGTGCTCTTCCTCGGGGACAACGAGGTCGTGCGCTATTCGGAGAAGCTCGCCTGCGCCGAGTGCGGCATCAGTTTCAGCGAGCTCGCGCCCCGAGACTTCTCCTTCAACTCGCCCTACGGCGCGTGCAGCGTCTGCACCGGGCTGGGCACGCGCTACGAGGTGGACCCGGACCTGGTGGTGCCCGACCCGAGCCGCTCGCTCGCCGACGGCGCGCTCGCGCCGTGGTCTGGCCAGCGCTTCAAGTACTTCGAGCGGCTGATCGCCGGCATCGCCGAGGCGGGCGGGTTCTCGGTGGACACGCCCTGGAACAAGCTGCGCGCGAAGGATCGCAAGCTCGTCCTCTTCGGAGTCGACAAGAAGTCGGTGCCGGTGCGCTACCGCACCCGCTACGGCAAGGTGCGCACCTACGACACGACCTACAACGGCATCGTCGAGTGGCTCGAGCGCAAGCGCAGCGAGGCCGACGGCGACTGGTCGCGCGAGCAGGCCGAGCAGTACATGCGCGAGGTCGAGTGCACGGCCTGCCGGGGCCAGCGGCTCAAGCCCGAGGTCCTCGCGGTGCGGGTCGCATCGCACAGCATCGCCGACGTCAGTGCGATGACCATCGACGAGTCCCTCGCCTTTTTCTCGAGCCTGCACCTCTCGAACCGCGACGAGACCATCGCCCACCAGGTGATCAAGGAGATTAACGAGCGCCTGACGTTCCTCATGGACGTGGGACTCGACTACCTGACCCTGAGCCGCGGCTCGGCGACCCTCTCGGGCGGCGAGGCCCAGCGAATCCGGCTCGCCTCACAGATCGGCAGCTACCTCGTCGGGGTGCTCTACGTGCTCGACGAGCCCTCGATCGGGCTGCACCAGCGCGACAACCGGCGCCTGATCTCGACCCTCGAGCGCCTGCGCGACCTCGGCAACTCGGTAATCGTGGTCGAGCACGACGAGGAGACGATCCGCAGCGCCGACTACATCGTCGACATCGGCCCCGGGGCGGGCGAGTACGGGGGCGAGGTGGTCCACGCGGGCTCCTACGAGGACCTGCTCGCCAACGAGGCCTCCATCACCGGCCAGTACCTCGCGGGTCGCCGCTCGATCGACGTGCCCGACTCGCGCCGGGTCGGCGACGGCAACCGACTCGTCGTCGTCGGCGCGCGCGCGAACAACCTGCGCGACGTCACCGTCGGCTTTCCCCTCGGCACGTTCGTCGCGGTCACCGGGGTCTCCGGCTCGGGCAAGTCCACCCTCGTGAACGCGATCCTGCTGAGTGCGCTCGAGCGGTCGATCAACGGGGCCAAGGTCACCGCCGCCGCGCACCGATCGATCAAGGGGATCGAGTTCGTCGACAAGGTCGTCGCGGTCAACCAGCAGCCCATCGGGCGCACCCCGCGCTCGAACCCCGCGACCTACACAGGGGTCTTTGACAAGATCCGTAAGCTCTTCGCCGAGACCTCCGAGTCCAAGGTCCGCGGCTACCTGCCGGGCCGGTTCTCCTTCAACGTGAAGGGCGGCCGGTGCGAGACCTGCGCGGGGGATGGCACCATCAAGATCGAGATGCACTTCCTGCCCGACGTCTACGTGAACTGCGAGGTCTGCAACGGGGCCCGTTACAACCGCGAGACCCTCGAGATCCTCTACCGCGGCCGCTCGATCAGCGACGTGCTCAACATGCCCGTCGCCGAGGCGCTGACCTTCTTCGAGCGCCAGCCCTCGATCCTGCGCCACATCCAGAGCCTCTACGACGTGGGGCTCGGCTACGTGCGACTCGGCCAGCCCGCCCCGACGCTCTCGGGCGGCGAGGCCCAGCGGGTGAAGCTCGCCGCCGAGCTCGCCCGGCGCCCGACCGGCCACACGGTCTACATCCTCGACGAACCGACGACCGGGCTGCACTTTGACGACGTGCACCGACTGCTCGAGGTGCTGCACCGCCTGGTCGACCAGGGCAACACGGTGCTCGTGATCGAGCACAACCTCGACGTCATCAAGACCGCGGACTGGATCGTCGACCTCGGGCCCGACGGCGGCCGGCGCGGCGGCCTGGTCGTGGGCGAAGGGACCCCCGAGACCATCGCCGCCCTCGACACCGCGACGGGCCACGTGCTCGCCGACGCGCTGGGCGCGCGCGTGGGGTCCTAGTGTTCCCCAAGCCCGGCGCCATCCCGCGCTCGAGCGGCTGTTATCTCTTCAAGAACGAGCGCGGTACCGTCATCTACGTCGGCAAGGCCCGCTCGCTCGCCCAGCGGCTCGGTAGCTACTTCCAGCGTCTCGACACCCTGGCGCCCAAGACCCGCGCACTGATGGAGGAGGCGACCTCGGTCGAGTGGATCGTCACCCCGAGCGAGGTCGACGCGCTGATCCTGGAGAACGAGCTCATCAAGGCGAACCAGCCGCACTACAACGTGCGCCTGAAGGACGACAAGACCTACCCCTACGTGGCGATCGACAGTCGCGCGCCCTTCCCCGTGCCCTACGTGACGCGGGCCCAGCACGTCGGCTCCGTGCGCTACTTCGGACCCTTCGTCGACGTGCGGGCGCTTCGCGCGACGATGGACGAGCTCTTGCAGGTCTTCCCGCTGCGCACCTGCACGCGCCACAAGTACGACTACCAGCGCCGGATCCAGCGCCCGTGCCTGCTCTATGACATCGGCAAGTGTTCGGGCCCGTGCGTGGGCGCGATCGACACCGCCGGGTACGCCGCGCTCGTGGAGTCCTGGGCGTCGTTCTTCGAGGGCGACGTGAAGCCCCTGCGCCGGTCGCTCGAGGCGCGCATGGCCGAGGCCGCGTCCAACCAGCACTACGAGGCGGCCGCGCGGTTCCGCGACGGCCTGGCCGCGCTCGCGCGCGCCTCGAACGACCAGATCATCGTGCTCGACGACCACACGAACCTCGACGCCGTCGCGGTGCGCACGGCGGGCAACCGCGCGGGCGTCGTGCGCTTCCGCGTCCGCCACGGGCGCATCATCGGGCGACAGGTGCACTTCGTGGACCGGGCCCTCGACGAGGAGCCGGTCGAGGTGCTCGAGTCGGTGCTCGCGTCGCTGTTCGTCGACCCGCTGGACGTGCCGCGCGAGGTGATCACCAACGTCGAGGGCGACGCGACCCTGGTGGCCGGATTCCTCGCCGAACGGCGCGGTTCCTCGGTCACGGTCGCGCGACCGCAGCGGGGCCGGCGCCGGCGCATCCTCGCCATGGCCGAAGCCGACGCGGACGCCGTGATGCAACGCGACTCGCATCGTCGCGAGTACGACTACAACGTGCGCTCCCGGGCACTCCAGGAGATCGGCACGGCGCTCGGGCTCGCACGGCCCCCGTTTCGCATCGAGTGCTTCGACATGAGCCACCTGCAGGGGACGAACTACGTCGGCTCGATGGTCGTCTTCGAGGACGGCGTCGCGAAGAAGTCCGACTACCGGCGTTTCCACGTGCGCGAGACCGTCGGCAACGACGACGTGGGCGCGATGTTCGAGGTCGTTCGCCGGCGGCTCAGCCACTGGGACGACGAGGACGGCGGGACCTTCCGCAAGCCCGATCTCATCGTGATCGACGGGGGCCTGCCCCAGCTGCACGCCGCGATGCACGCCGCGCAGGTCGCGGGCCTCGAGGGGCGCGTGGAGTTCACGGCGCTCGCCAAGCGCGAGGAACTCCTCTACCGACCCGACACGGCGACCCCGATCATGCTCGAGCGCGGCTCGGAGGCGCTCTATCTCGTCCAGCGCCTGCGCGACGAGGCGCACCGCTTCGCCATCACCTTTCATCGCTCCAAGCGGGGCCGGGCGATGGTGGCGAGCTCGCTCGAGGGGGTGGCCGGTCTCGGGCCCCGGCGCCGCAGCCGCCTCCTGCTCGAGTGCGGCTCGCTCGACAACCTGCGCGCCCTGACCCTCGAGGAGCTGCTCGCGTTTCCCTGGCTGCCCGACGAGGTGGCGCGGAACCTCTACGATCACCTACGAGCGCCGACGGTGCGGCGGCCGTCCAAGGAGACGACTGAGGATGGGTGAGATTCTGCTGGTGACCGGGATGTCCGGGGCGGGGCGGTCGACGGTGTCGGCGGCCCTCGAGGACATCGGCTGGTTCGTGATCGACAACCTGCCCCTCGAGCTGGTGCTGCGCGTGGGTGAGCTGGCGACGGCGGGGAACCTCGACTACGCGGGCGTCGCCTTCGTGGTCGGGCGCAGCGGCCGGGTCGAGCCCATGGCCCTGATCGAGGTGGAACAGGAGCTCCGGCTCAAGCACGGCGGGGCGAAGATCCTGTTCCTCGACGCCCCCGATGACGTGCTGATCCACCGCTACGAGGGCAACCGGCGCCGCCACCCCTACCCGGCGCCCACGCTCGCTGACTCCATCGCGGCCGAGCGGACCCTCCTGCAGCCGCTGCGCGACGCGGCTGACCTGGTGATCGACACCGGCTCGATCAACACCAACCAGTTGCGCACGCGCATCGTGGAGAACTTCGCGCCCGTGGGCGACGAGTCGCTTCGCATCTCGCTCGTGACCTTCGGTTACGCGAACGGGATCCCGCGCGACGTGGACCTCGTCTTTGACTGCCGGTTCCTGCCCAACCCCCACTGGGTCGAGGCGCTGCGCCCGATGAGCGGGCTCGACGAGCCCGTGGCGAGCTACGTGCTCGGCCAGGAGCCGGCCCAGCACCTGGTCGACGACGTGGTCTCAATGCTCGAGTGGCAGATCCCGGCCTTCGCCAAGGAGGGCAAGTCGTATCTGTCGGTGGCCTTCGGCTGCACCGGGGGGCGGCACCGCTCGGTCGCGATCGCCGAGGAGATCCGGCGTCGGCTCAACATCACCAACGCCGTCTACCACCGCGACATCAACCAATGAGGGCGGTAGCGGTCGGGGGCGGCCACGGCACGGCCGTCTCGCTGCGCGCGCTGAAGCTCCTGACGACCGAGGTGACCGGCGTCGTCTCGGTGGCCGACGACGGCGGCTCAACGGGGCGCCTGCGCGCGATGCTGAACGTCGCCGCCGTCGGAGACCTGCGCAAGTGCCTCGGCGCCCTCGCGGACCCCGAGAACCCGCTCACGCGGTCCTTCGAGCACCGCTTCGGGGTCGGCGAGCTGGCGGGCCACGCCGTGGGCAACCTCCTGCTCGTGGGCCTCGTGGACGCGACCGGCGACCTCGAGGAGTCCGTGCTCGCGCTCGCCGAGGTGATGGGGGTGAGCGGCTCGATCGTGCCCGCGAGTACGACCGGGGTGGTGCTCTGTGCGAGCACCGAGGACGGCGACACCCGCGGCCAGAGCGCCATCGCCGGCTGTGCGACGATCCGGCGCATAAGCTTCGAGCCGCCGAACGCGGCGGCCCCGATACGCGCGGTCGAGGCCATCGAGCGCGCCGACGTGGTCGTCGTCGGGCCTGGCTCGCTCTACACGAGCGTCATCGCGGCCGCGGCCATCCCGGGGATCACCCAGGCGATCGCGGGCACGCGCGCGCGGGTCGTGTACGTCGCGAACCTGCACCCCGAGATCCCCGAGACGACGGGCTACAGCCTGCAGGACCACGTGGACGCGCTGGCGCGTCACGGGGTCGTGCCCGACGTGGTGCTGGTCGACGGGCTGGGGGAGTTCGCCTCGTCGCCGTGCACGATTGCGACCCACGTGTCGGCGCTGTCGGGGGGCGGGGGGCTCGTGCACGATGTGCAACACTTGTCTGACGCCATCCGCGCCGCCACCGAGTGACCACGGGCGTCTAGGAGGAGAACGACATGACTATTCGCGTTGCGATCAACGGCTTCGGCCGCATCGGGCGGAGCTTCCTGCGAGCATCCCTCGCGAATCCGAACATCGAGGTCGTGGCGGTCAACGACTTGACGCCGCCCGAGACCAACGCCCACCTGCTCAAGTACGACTCGACCCAGGGCCGGCTCGGCCTGGACGTCAGCGTCACCGAGGGCGGGATGACGGTGGGGGACCGGTTCATCCGGGTCCTCGCCGAGCGCGAGCCGTCCCTGCTGCCCTGGCGCGAGCTCAACGTCGACGTCGTGATCGAGTCGACGGGCCGCTTCACGAGCCGCGAGTCGGCCGCGGTGCACCTGACGGCGGGCGCGCGCAAGGTCATCATCTCCGCGCCCGCGACTGACGTCGACGCGACCTTCGTCATGGGCGTGAACGAGGGCACCTACGACGCGGCGAACCACCACGTGGTCTCCAACGCCTCGTGCACCACGAACTGCTTCGTGCCGATGGTGAAGGTCCTCGACGACGCCGTCGGGGTCAAGTCGGGCCTCATGACGACGGTGCACGCCTACACCAACGACCAGAACCTGCTCGACCTCGCGCACAAGGACATGCGCCGCGCCCGCGCCGCGGCGGTCAACATCGTGCCCTCCTCGACCGGTGCCGCGCGCGCCACGAGCCTCGTGCTCGAGGCGATGAAGGGCCGCCTGGACGGCACCTCACTGCGCGTGCCGATCCCCGACGGCAGCATCACCGACTTCACCGCGGTCGTCCGCTCGACCACGGTCGAGGAGATCAACGCCGCCTACCGGGCCGCCGCGCAGGGTGCCCTACAGGGCGTGCTCGTCTACACCGAGGACCCGATCGTCTCCTCGGACATCGTGGGCTCGCCGGCGTCGTGCACCTTCGACTCGAAGATGACCATGGTCCAGCGGATCGACGACGAGACGAGCCTCGTGAAGGTCTTTGGCTGGTACGACAACGAGTGGGGCTACTCGAACCGCCTGGTCGACCTCGCGAACCACGTCGGGCGCTAATCGTGGACCGGTCGCTGCCGTCCTCGGACGACTGGGACGTAGCCGGTAAGCGGGTCCTGGTCCGGGTGGACTTCAACACGCCCTTCGACGAGGTCGACGGCGAACTCGTGATCACCGACGACTTCCGGATCCGCGCCGCGGTCCCGCTGTTCGAGGACCTGCTCGCGCGCGGCGCGTCGGTCGTCGCCGGCACACACTTCGGGCGCCCGAAGGGTCGCGTCGACGAGCGCTTCCGCGTCGGGCCGATCCGTCGGCGTCTCGACGAGCTCTGCCCCGGGGTGGAGCTGCTCGAGAACCTGCGCTTCAACCCCGGCGAGGAGGCGAATGACGCCGCCTTCGGCGCCTCGCTCGTCGAGGGCGTCGACTTCTACATCAACGAGGCCTTCGGGGCCTCGCACCGCGCGCACGCCTCGATCATGGTGCCCCCGACCCTCGTGCCGAGCGCGGCCGGGCCGAACCTGCGCCGCGAGGTGAGCTACCTGCTCGACCTGCTGGATGAACCAGCGCGGCCCTTCGTCGCGATCGTGGGCGGCGCCAAGGTCGCCGACAAGCTCGGCATCGTGAAGGTCCTCGCCGAGCGGGCCGACGTCGTGCTCGTGGGCGGCGGCATGGCTTACACCTTCGAGGCGGCCGAGGGCCGCACCATCGGCTCCTCGCTCTTCAACGAGTCCTTCGCCGAGGAGTGCGGCGCGCTGCTGCGCGCCGGTAAGGTCCGCATCCCGGTTGACACCCGCGGGCTCGCCACGGGCGCCGCGTTCGGCAGCGGCGCCGGACCCGACGAGGTGATCGACTTCGGGGCGAACATCCCCGACGGCTTCGAGGGCTTTGACATCGGTTCGGCGTCGATCGACGCGTTCACCGCGGTGATCGCGACGGCGAAGACCATCCTGTGGAACGGCCCGATGGGGGTCTTCGAGGACCCGCGATTCGGCCGGGGCACCGAGGCGGTCGCGCGCGCAGTCGCTGCGTCGCCCGCGCTGTCGGTGATCGGCGGGGGCGACTCGGTCGCCGCCCTGCAGCAGTTCGGGCTCGAGAGCGAGGTGAGCTTCGTCTCGACGGGCGGGGGAGCGTCGCTCGAGCTCGTGGAGTTCGGCGACCTACCGGGACTGCGCGCACTGCGCGAGGGGGTTCGATCGTGACCAAGGCGCTCGTTATCGGCAACTGGAAGATGAACCTCGACTACGTCGAGGCGGTGCACCTCACGCGCCAGGTCGCGACCCTGCTCGCCAGCCGGCCCGCGGAGCGCGTCGACGTCGTGGTGGCGCCGCCCTTCGTGGACCTGCGCAGCGTCACATCGGTGCTCGAGGCCGAGCACGCGAGCATCGGCGTCGCGGCCCAGCACGTGAGCGACCGCGACAACGGCGCCTTCACCGGCGAGGTGAGCGTCGCCATGCTCAAGCGCCTCGCGGTGGCCTCGGTCATCATCGGGCACTCCGAGCGGCGCACGCTGTTCCACATGGACGACGCGATCGTCGCGAGCACGGTGCGCGCGGTCCTGCGCGGTGGGCTCGCCGCGGTGGTGTGCGTGGGCGAGGACCTCGCGACGCGCGAAGCCGGCGAGCACGACGCCTTCGTGAGCGACCAGCTCGGCAAGGCCCTCGCGGGCCTCGAGGAGGCAGCTCCGCGCGTGACCGTCGCCTACGAGCCCATCTGGGCGATCGGCACCGGCAAGACCGCGACCTCGGCCGAGATCCAGGCGATGATGACGACGATCCGCACCCGCCTCGGCCTCCTGGGACTGGGCGCGAGCCGCGTGCTCTACGGCGGCTCGGTGAACGCCGACAACGCGGCCGAGATCGTCACCGAGGGCGACGTCGACGGCTTCCTCGTGGGCGGGGCGAGCCTGAAGACGGAGTCCTTCGGGGCCATCGTGCATGCGTGCAACGACTGCTACGCTGAAAGGCGCTAATCGGAGGTCGCGGTGTTCACCTGGTCGTTCATTGTTATTGAGGCGTTGTCGGCCATTGGCCTGATCTTTCTCGTGCTCTTGCACTCGGGGCGCGGCGGCGGCATCTCGGACCTGATGGGTGGCAGCCTCGGGGCGGCGGCGTCGGGCTCGACCGTGGTCGAGAAGAACTTGGACCGCATCACCGTGGCGGTCGCGCTGATCTTCACCTTTGCGACCCTGACCCTCGACCTGCGCCTGCAGTAACCCGATGTCCTGGCGCGGTTCGCGGTGGCGCGCCGTCGGCGTCGCCGTCGCGGCGGTGCTCGTGGCCGGTTCGGGCACCCTGACCAGTGCCACGACGCCCGTGGGCGACAACGGCCGCACGCTCCTGCTCTCCCTGCCGGGCCCCTTCAACGGCTGCACGTTCCTCGGTCCCGACGCCAACCCCACCAGTGACGCGATCCTGGACCTCGTGCGCCCATCGGCCTTTGAGAGCACGATCAGCGGCGCACTCGTGGGCGCGCAGGGCTCGATCGCCTCGGCCGAGCTGACCTCGCTCAGCCCCGAGACGGTCGTCTACTCCATCGCCGCCAAGCAGCGCTGGAGCAACGGCCAGCGCTTCGACGGGCGCGATCTGGTCGCCTGGTGGCGCCGGGCCCGCTCGATCCCGAGCGTGCGCAGCGACGGCTACCGCGCGATCAAGTCGATGACGCTCTCCAACCGAGCCCTCACGGTCACGGCCACCTTCGCCCACCCCTACGCCGACTGGAACCTGCTCTTTCGCGACGTGGAGAGCCGCTTCGCGGTGGGCGGCTGCACGTTCGCCGACCTGCTGAGCCGCCCGTCGCTCGGGCCGTACCGGCTGATCTCAGCCAACGCCGCACAGATGGTGCTCGTGATGAACCGCGCGTGGCCGTCGTCGATCGACCGGTTCGGGCGCATCATCATCCGTGCCGACGCGGCCATGCCGGCCAACGTGAATGCATCCTTTGCGCGCTACACCCTGACGGTCAACCGCGCCCAGGTCGACGCGCTGAGCGCCCACCCGTCGGTCTTGAGTCACATCGGATCGGCGAGCTCGCTCGAGGAACTGCTCTTCAATGCCCATCGGCCCCTCACGAGCGCGCTCGCGGTGCGCGAAGCGCTCAGCTGGTCGCTCAACCGGCTCGCCATGATCAGCAGCCTGTGGGGCCAGGTGACGTTCTCGCCATCACCGGGCGCCTCCATCCTCTTCTCCCAGGGTTCGCCGTTCTACCCGGGCTCGCAGGGCTCGGCACCGAGCGAGTCCTCGACGACTTCGACCACCACCCCGACCACGCCATCGGGGAGTGTGAACCTCAACGACTGTCAGGCGTGCGCCGTGCGAGCGCTGCGAAGTGCCGGCTACGTACACGGCCCGCTCGGGTGGTTGACACCTAAGGGCCAGCCGCTGTCGATCCGACTGGTGCGCGGACCGTCGGCCCTTGACGCCGCGACCGCGGCCGCCATCGTGCACTCCTGGGCGGCCCTCGGCGTCTCCACCTACGTCGTGACGGCCTCGAGCGAGGCCGCGGCGGCGATGAGCCTCGCCTATAACGACGCCGACGTGGCGCTATTCAATCGCCCGATGGACTCGGCCCCGTCGGACAGCGCGAGTTCCTGGTCGGGCCCTCTGTACTCGGACTCCTATCCGTCGGGCCTGCGCCTATCAGCGCTCAACCAGCTCTAAGATCG
>JAKAPH010000143.1 GCA_021807265.1 Actinomycetes bacterium
TTCCGATCTCCCGCCACCAGTCCCAGGGTCTCGGCGCCGGTCGAGCGGACCGGCGGGGCCGCGCCCGCACCGATGGCCCGGCCCGAGGCGAACTCGCTCGCTCGGCCGACGAAGCCCTCCTCGAACTCGACCTCGCGCCGGCGCATCGGCGCGCTTCGCGACACGTCGTGCACGAGTTCGGCTGGGATCTCAGTGAGAAAGCGACTCGGCAGGGCGTCGGTGCGCTGGCCCCACTGGGTCCGGCTCCAGGCGTGGGTGAGGACGAGATGCGACATCGCCCGGGTGATCCCGACGTAGCAGAGGCGCCGCTCCTCTTCGAGCTCGTCCTCGTCGGCGAGGGCTCGGCGGTGCGGAAAGATCGTTTCCTCGAGGCCCGTGATCGCCACGACGGGGAACTCGAGGCCCTTGGCGACGTGCAGGGTCATCAACGAGACCGCGCCGGCGCCCTGGTCGAGCTGGTCCGAGTCCGCGACGAGCGCGACGCGCTCGACGAAGTCCTGGACCGTCTCGTACTGCGCCGCGGCCGATGCCAGTTCGCCCAGGTTCTCGAGCCGGCTCGCCGCCTCGTCGGGCGGCCCCTCGCGAAGCGCCGTGCCCAGGCCGGACTCCTCGACGATGGCGTCGATCAGTTCGCGCGGGGTGAGTTCATTGAGTCGCGCGCGCAGGTGCTCGAGCACCTCGGCAAATCGCGTCGCGCCCGCCAGCGCGCGGCCCGTGAGACCGGCCGCCGCCGCGTACCACGGCGCCTCGGAAAAGGAGAGCGCGTGCTCGGCGGCGTAGGCGCCGAGCTTGGCCTGGGCGGCCTCGCCCACGCCGCGCTTGGGCTCGTTGATCACGCGCCGCGCGGAGGCCTCGTCGCGCGGGTTCACCACGAGGCGCGCGTAGGCGAGCGCGCTCTTGACTTCCTTGCGGTTGTAGAAGGGCAGGCCGGCGATCACGCGGTAGGGCACGCCGGCGTGGAGGAACTCCTCTTCGAGCACGCGGCTCTGGGCGTTGGTGCGGTAGAAGACCGCCATGTCGGACCACTCGAGGTGCTGCTCGACGCGCAGCCGGCGCAGCTCGGTGGCGAGGTAGCGGCCCTCCTCGTACTCGTCCCCGGCCCGGTAGAGGCGGATGGGGCTGCCCTGGTCACCCTCGGTGAACAGGTGCTTCGCACGGCGCCCGGGGTTCTTGGCGATCACGGCGTTCGCCGCGTCGAGGATCGTCTGGGTGGAGCGGAAGTTCTGCTCGAGCACGATCACGTCGGCGTCGGGGAAGCGCTCCTCGAAGAGCAGGATGTTGCGCACGTCCGCCGCGCGGAAGCGGTAGATCGACTGGTCGGCGTCGCCCACCACGCACAGGTTGCGGTGCCGCTCGCTCAGCAGCAGCACGAGCTCGTTCTGGACCCCGTTGGTGTCCTGGAACTCGTCCACGAGCAGGTAGCGGAACCGGTCCTGGTAGCTCGCGCGCACGGCCTCGTCGCGGCGCAGCAGCTCGAGGGCGTTCACGAGCAGGTCGTCGAAGTCCATGGCGTTGGCCAGACGCAGCCGCTTCTGGTACTGCGCGAAGATCTCGGCCACGCGCCGGTGGAAGGGGTCGTCGCCGTAGCGGTCGGCGTAGCGCAGCGCGTTCACTGACTCGTTCTTCGCGGCCGAGATCGCCGCCGAGACGCTGCGCGGCGGCAGGCGCTTGGGGTCGAGGTTGAGCTCTTTCATGATGATCTCGACGGCCGCGCGCGCGTCGCCGGCGTCGTAGATCGAAAAGCCCCGCTCGTAGCCGAGCACGTCGGCGTGGCTGCGCAGGATGCGCAGGCAGGCCGAGTGAAAAGTCGAGACCCACATGCGCGACGCGGCCTCACCGACGAGGTCGACGACGCGCCGGCGCATCTCGTCGGCCGCCTTGTTGGTGAAGGTGATCGCCATCACCTCGTGGGGACGGGCGTCGCCCGTCGCGAGCAGGTGCGCGATACGTCGCGTCAGCACGCGCGTCTTGCCCGAGCCCGCTCCGGCGACCACGAGCAGGGGCCCGCCGCGCTGCACGACGGCGGCGCGCTGGGGCTCGGTCAGGCCGGTGAGCAGGGCCGCGGGGTCGGGCGCGGGCGTCGGGTCGTCAAAGAGCGACTCGTCCGAGAAGTACCGCGTCACTCCCACTCGATGGTGCCCGGCGGCTTGCTCGTCACGTCCAGGGCGACGCGGTTCACGCCCTCGACCTCGCGGATCAGCCGGTTGGCGATCCGCTCGACGAGGTCGTAGGGCAGGCGGGCCCAGTCGGCGGTCATGGCGTCGTCACTGGTGACCGCCCGGATCACGATCGGGTAGGCGTAGGTGCGCCCGTCGCCCATCACCCCGACGGTACGCACCGCGGGCAGCACCGCGAAGCTCTGCCAGAGCTCGCGGTAGAGACCGGCGCGGCGGATCTCGTCGACGACGACGGCGTCGGCGCGGCGCAGGATCTCGGCGCGCTCGCGGGTCACCTCGCCGACGATGCGCACGCCGAGTCCCGGTCCCGGGAAGGGCTGGCGCCAGACGATGCCCTCGGGCAGGCCGAGCTCCTCGCCGACGTGGCGGACCTCGTCCTTGAAGAGCTTGCGCAGCGGCTCGATGAGCGTGAAGGAGAGGTCCTCGGGCAGCCCGCCGACGTTGTGATGGCTCTTGATGGTGGCGGCGTGGCCCGAGCCCGACTCGATGACGTCGGGATAGAGCGTCCCCTGGACGAGGAACTGCGGCCCGTCGCCGCCGGCCCCGAGGTCGCGCGCGACGGCCTCGAACTCGCGGATGAAGAGCTCGCCGATGATCTTGCGCTTCGCCTCGGGGTCGGTGACCCCGGCGAGCGCGTCAAAGAAGCGGTCCTGGGCCTTGACGTGGATCAGCTCCACGCCGAACTGCTCGGTGAAGGTCGCCTCGATCTGCTCGCCCTCGCCCAGGCGCATGAGCCCGGTGTCGACGAAGACACACGTCAGCTGGGTGCCGATGGCG
>JAKAPH010000144.1:0-1202 GCA_021807265.1 Actinomycetes bacterium
CATGGAACTGCGCGTGGCGATCGAGTCGTTCATCGCGCGCTACCCGCGCTTTGCGCTCGTCGACCCCGGGGCCGTGACGTGGTCCCAGGGCCAGGTGCGCGGTCCGCGCAGCGTGCCGATCAGAGTTGGCTAGCTGAGCCCCAGGTTCGGCGTCGGCCGGCGCCACTGCTCGGCCATCCACGCCTCGATGGCGTCGGGATCGCGCGGCAGCGCGGCCGAGAGGTTGCGCGAGCCGGTCTCGGTGACGAGGATGTCGTCCTCGATGCGCACCCCGATCCCGCGGTACTCCTCGGGCACGGTGAGGTCGTTGGCCTGGAAGTACAGGCCGGGCTCGACCGTGAGCACGTAGCCCGCGCGCAGCTCGCCGCGGTAGACGTCGTTGCGCGCGTTCGCGCAGTCGTGCACGTCCAGGCCCAGCATGTGTGACACGCCGTGCAGGGTGTAGCGGCGATGGGTCTGGCGGTCGGGGCGCAGCGAGGCCTCGGGGTCCTCGAGGATCCCGAGCTCGGCGAGGCCGTAGGCGAGGACGCGCACCGCGGCGTCGTGGGCGGCGCTGAAGGGCGCGCCCGGCGCGACGGCGGCGATGCCGGCCTCCTGGGCCGCGAGCACGAGCTCATAGATGCGCCGCTGGGCGGCAGAGAAGACCCCGTTGATCGGCAGGGTGCGCGTGACGTCAGCCGTGTAGAGCTGGTCGCACTCGACGCCCGCGTCGAGCAGCAAGAGGTCGCCGGGCCGCACCGCGCCGGTGTTGCGCGTCCAGTGCAGCACCGTCGCGTTGGCGCCGCTCGCGGCGATCGTGTCGTAGCCGACGTCGTTGCCCTCGACGCGCGCGCGCAGGTTGAAGACGCCCTCGATCACGCGCTCGCTTCGCCCCGTCGCCTGGGGCAGGGCGCGCACGACGTCGGCGAAGCCCTCGACCGTGTGGGCGATCGCGACCTCGAGCTGGCGCTGCTCGAACTCGTCCTTCACGAGGCGCATCTCGCCCAGGGTCACCACGAGGCGCTCGTCGTGCTCGCTCGGCTCGAGGGCCGCGTCGACCGCGGCGTCAAAGCCCCGCACGACGGCCATCGTCGTGTCGTGCAACTCGCCGAGGTGCTTGGCGAGGTCCTCGAGCGGGGCGGTGTCGATCTGGTAGTGCTGGGCGGCCTCGGTGACGCCGCGGCGAGCCCCCACCCAGAGCTCGCCGTAGCGCGAGTCGGTGA
>JAKAPH010000144.1:1212-2954 GCA_021807265.1 Actinomycetes bacterium
GCGTGGGTGCGCGCGTCGCGGCGCTCGGGGACGTACAGCGTGGCGTGGCCCGTGCCCGCCCCCGGGGTGATCACCAGCACGCAGTCGGGCTCGAGGCAGCCGGTGAGATAGAAGAAGTCGGTGCCCGGGCGGAACCGGTAGTCGGTGTCGTTCGCGCGCACCTTGGCGGTGCCGGTAGGGATCACGAGGGTGAGCCCGGGCAGTGCGGCGGCGAGTTGGGCGCGCCGCGTGGCGGCGAAGCCGGCGCCGGGGTGCACGTCGCGGGCCGGTTCGCCCGGCGCCCAATTGCTCGTCATGGAGTCGACGAGCGCGCGCGGCACCGCGGGTCGGTGCCCCCCGGCCCAGATCCAGTGATCGCTGACGGGGTGCTCGGCCGAGACGTCGGGTTCGGTGACGGGGAAATCGCTCATGGGGTCAATCTACCGTTCGACGTCCTCGCAGCGCCGTCGTAGTGTCGTGCCATGGCGCTGTCACTCGACTTCGACGGCCCGGTCGCGGTGTTGACGTGGCGCGACGGGGAGAACCGTATCAACGACGACTCGATGGGGGCCCTGCACGCCCGCCTCGACGAGATCGAGTCGCGCAGCGGTCCGCTCGCGCTCGTGCTGACGGGCGAGGGGAAGTTCTTCTCCAACGGCCTCGACCTCGAGCGCTACGGGGCGGACCCCTCGGGACTCGGTCACGTGCTCACCGAGCTGCACCGCATGGTGGTGCGCCTGCTGACGTTCCCGGCCTACAGCGTGGCGGCGCTCAACGGGCACACCTTCGCCGGCGGCGCGCTGCTGAGCTGTGCCTTCGACTACCGGGTGATGCGCGAAGACCGGGGGTTCTGGTGCATGAACGAGGCCGACATCGGCCTGCCGCTCGACCACAAGCTCGCCGCGATCCTCTTCAACCGGCTCCCGCGCGCGACCGCGATCGAGGCCATGCTCACCGCGCGTCGCTTCGACGCGCCGTCAGCGCTGGCCGCGGGCATCGTCGAGGCCGTCGCCCCCGAAGAAGCGGTGCTCGAGCGCGCTGTCGAGCGCGCTCGAGCGATCGCCGAGAAGGATCGTGGTGTGCTGGCTCGCCACAAGCGCATCGCCTACGGCGAGATTGCGGCGACCCTCGGGTTCCCGCTCGACTAGCGCTTGGTGCGGTCGACCAGGCGCCAGGTCGCGGGCAGTGCGACGCCGGCGATGGCGGCCTTGATGACCTCGCCGGTGATGAAGGGCGTGAGTCCGAGCGAGATCGCGGTCAGCAGGCCGACGTGCAGGCTGAACGCCAGCCACGGCACCGCGATCGAGAAGATGATGACCTCGCCCACGACCATCGAGGTGACGGCGCGCGCCACGGTGCGGTCGGCGCCGCGCGAGGCGAGCCAGCCGAGCGCGGCGCTCGCGACGACGAAGCCGAGCAGGTAGCCGAAGGTCGCCATCGGGACCCCGCTCGAGTGGCCCGCGAACCACGGCACGCCGATGACCCCGGCGGCCACGTAGAGGCCCATGGCGAGGGTGGCCCGGCGCCAGCCGAGCGCCGTGCCGACGAGCAGCACGCCGAGCGTCTGACCGGTGATCGGCACCGGCGTGAAGCCGAGGTGGATGGTGACCTGGGCGAGCAGCCCGACGAGCGCGGCGCCCGAGAGGACGAGCACGGCGTCGGCGACGCGCGACGAGGCCACGGCGTCGGCGAGGACGCGGCGCGGGGACGGAACGGCGATCGTGGACATAGGACCTCCCTGGAGTTTCGCCAATGCTACGCGA
>JAKAPH010000033.1 GCA_021807265.1 Actinomycetes bacterium
GCAGTTGGAGCGGGCCTGCCAGCCCCGGTCCTCCATGCCACTCAGCAGTTCGATGATCTCCATGTCGCGTCCTTCCCGTCGGCAACCATCACCGATGTAATTACAACGGTGTCATTGTGCCGGGAATTGGCGCAAAAAGCAAATGGAATTGGGCTCAGCCTGGCAAGTGTCTCAACCGGCGCTGCGCGAGCGCACGAAGTCGTCGAGCACGTAGCGGCCGAGTTCGTCGACCGAGGTGTAGAAGGTCCGACCGCGGTTCACCCGGCCGATCTGCTCGACAAAGGGGAACTGACTGCGCTCGATGTCCAGGGCGAAGGTGTTGATCACGATGCCCGCCTTGGTGCAGCGGAGCACTTCGGCCATCGTGCGCTCGAGGGTCTCGCGAACCGGGGGCCAGGCGAAGTAGGGCTCGCCGTCGTCCATGAGGTGCGCGGTCGGCTCGCCGTCGGTCACCACGACGATCTGGCGCTCCCCTCGCTCGGCGCGCATGAGGTGTCTCGACAGGGCGAGCGCGTGCTGGAGGTTCGTGCCGTAGGCGTAGTCGATCGTGAGCGACGGGACGTCCTCGACGCGCAGCTCCTGGGCGGTCTCGGCGAAGCCCACCACCGCGACGAAGTCGCGCGGGAAGCGCGTGCGAATGAGCTGGGTGAGCGCGAGGACCATCTTCTTGGCCGGCACCAAATTCCCGCGCATCGCCATCGAGAGCGACAGGTCGATGGCAAAGACCGTGGCCGACCGGCGCGCGGCCTCGTACTCCTCGACCTCGAAATCGTCGGGGTGCAGGTGGACCGGCGTGCCCGGGCCGTTGCGCGCGATCGCGTTGCGCAGCGTGCGCGAGAGGTGCAGGTTGAGCGGCTGGCCCGGCTCCCAGGCGGCGGCCGTCTCGATCCGGTCGCCGCCGCGCGCGACCGCCGCGTCGCGGTGCGCGCCCACGACCGGCGCGCGGCGCAGTTCGGCGAAGAGGTCGCGCAGGGCGTGCTGGCCGATCTGGCGCACGCCCTTGGCGCTGAGGGTGAGCCCCTCCGCTGTGCGGTCGATGAAGCCCTGCTCGCGCAGCGAGCGCAGGGCGCGCTGCAGGCGCGCCACGTGGGCCGCGGCGTCGGGCCCGAGGTTGCGCCGCACCGCCTCCAGATCGACCTCGGGCAGGGCCTGGACGGCGTTGGCGCGCCCGAGGAAGTCCTCGAGGCCGCGCAGCTGGCCGAGCTCCTCGGCGACGGCGGTCGCGTCCGAGAAGGACCCGCCCGAGCCGCGAAAGCGCGCCGCGCGCTGCCAGTCGATGTCGGGGGTCGCCTGGCGAAGGTTGGAGAGCAACCGGTGCATCGAGAGCTCGAGGTCCATGTCCCCGAGCATCGACTGCATGAGCCCGCGCAGCTCGGCCTGGTCGGCCGACGAGAGAGCGTTGAACATCGCCTCGGCCGCGGCCGCGCGCTCGGCCATCGCCGCGATCACGTCCTCGAGGCTCGTCGCACCGGGGAAGTACTGGCCGAAGCGCTCCATGAAGGCGTCGAAGCTCGGGTCGAGGGGCTCGCCGCGGCGGTCCTGCTCGATCATCGTCGAGAGCGCGTCCATCATCGCGCGCATCTCGGCGAGCGCGGCCGGGTCGGGGTTCTCGAGGAAGGACTTGCTCTGCTCGAAGTAGGTGGCGAGCACGTCGGCGCGCAGTTCCTCGAGCATCGACTCGAAGGACTCGCGCGCTTCGCTCGAGGTGAACTCGTAGTCCTGCAGGCTCGCGATGCGCTCGCCCACCGAGTCGCCCGAGAGCGAGCGCGCGAGCCGCTGGGCGTCGACGTACTGGCCGGTCACCTCGGCGCGCCGCTCGTCGCCGCTCGCGAGCGCGTCGGCCTCGAGCTGGTCGAGGGACTCGTCCTCGAGCCGCTCGATCTCGTCGAGACGGTCGCGGTAGCGCGCGAGCTCGTCGCTCGGGTCGACGCGGCCCTCGAGCTCGCGGCGCCGGGACCGCGCGCGCTCGAGCAGCTCGGCGAGCCCCTCAACGCGCTCGCCCTCGCTCGTGGTGAACCCGTCGCGCAGCAACCGCTCGATGGCCGACTCCAGGTCGCCGTTCTCGAGCAGGTCGTCGGTCAGCAGCGCGAGCAACTCGTCGGGGTCGAGGTCCTCGAAGTCGTCACCGTCGCCCGGCCGGCGAAAGCCGTAGCGGATGGGCACTACCGGCTCCTCGCGCGGTACAGCGCCCGCGCGCCGGCCGCGTCCTTGGCCAGGCGCTTGGTGAGATAGAGCCCCTCGAGGATGAACTCGATCGCCGAGGCGAACTCGCCGTCGCTCGCCGCCGGTCCGGCGACCCGGCGCACCGGTTCGTCCAGGGCCGGCATCGCGGCGAGCACCGCGAGGTAGTCGCGGTCGGGCAGGTCGTCACCGGTGTGCACGACCACCTCGGCGTGGAAGGCCTCGATGATCGCGGGCGCCTCCTCGAGCAGGACGTGCTCGCTGAAGCACTGGCGCACCGCGAGGGCGACCAGCGCGGCGATGACCTGGTCCGAGTCGTTGTCGTCCATCGTGTCGAACTCGATCTTGCCCTGGGTGGACTGGACGATCGCGGCGAGGTCGCTCACCCGCGGCACCACCATCGCGTCACGGGTGCGCATGACGCGCCGCAGGGCGTTGGCGACGACGGTCTCGTAGTTGGCGATCGACAGGCGCACCGAGACGCCCGAGCGCTGGCTGATCACGTGGCTCTTGCGCGCGACGTGGCTGACGCGCGCGACGATGTCGTCGATGAACCACGGCACCCGGACCTCGCGCGGCGCCCCGACGAGGGCGGCCTCCTGGTGGATGATGGCGATCTCGGTGGTGAGCTCGAAGGGGTAGTGCGTGCGGATCTGGGAGCCGAAGCGGTCCTTCAGTGGCGTGATGAGCCGGCCGCGGTTGGTGTAGTCCTCGGGGTTGGCCGTGGCGACGACCATCAGGTCCAGGTCGAGTCGCACGAGGTGGTTGCGGATCTGCACGTCGCGCTCCTCGAGCACGTTGAGCAGGCCGACCTGGATGCGCTCGGCGAGGTCGGGCAGCTCGTTGATCGCGAAGATGCCCCGATTGGACTTGGGCACGAGCCCGTAGGAGAGCGCCCGGGGGTCGTCCAGGTAGAGCCCGCCGGCCACCTTGATCGGGTCGACGTCGCCGATGAGGTCGGCCATGGACGTGTCGGGCGAGGCCAGCTTCTCGGCGAAGCGCTCGGAGCGGTGCACCCAGTCGATGGGCGTCTCGTCGCCGCGCTCGGCGACGAGGTCGATCGCGTGGGCCGAGATCGGCGCGAGGGGGTCGTCGCGCACCGCCGAGCCCGCCACGATCGGCAGCCACTCGTCGAGCAGCTCACAGAGCGCGCGGATCATGCGCGACTTGGCCTGGCCCCGCTCGCCGAGCAGGATGACGTCGTGACCGGCGAGCAGCGCGGTCTCGAGCTGGGGCAGCACCGAGTCCTCGTAACCGAGCACGGCCGAGGTGATCGGCAGGCCGTCGGCGAGGCGCTGCTCGAGGTTCGCGCGCAACTCGTCGCGCACCGAACGGCGCTGGTAGCCCGCGGCGCGCAGGGCGCCGAGGGTCCTCGGGAGGTCGGCGGGGACGGGATTCGCGTTCATCACCGCACCTTATGGGCGAGCATGGGCCCGCCACGCCTCAGGCCGTGGCGCTCTCCACCGACGCCACCACGGCGTCGCCCAGGCGGTAGACCAGGTGCGCGGCGCGCGGGGCGTCGAGCACGAGGAAGTCGGCGCGCGCGCCGACCCCGAGGTGTCCGAGGTCCTCGCGACGCAGCGCCATCGCGCCCCCGCGCGTGGCGGCATACAGCGCCTCGTCCACGCTGAGGCCCATCTCGCGCACCGCGAGGGCCATCGCGAGGGGCATGCTCGTCAGGTACGACGACCCGGGGTTACAGTCGGTCGCGATGGCGACGCGCACGCCCGCGTCGAGGAAGCGGCGACCCGACGGGTAGGGGGCGCGCGTCGAGAACTCGGCGCCCGGCAGCAAGGTCGCGACCGTCGAGGAGCCCGCGAGCGCCGCCAGGTCCTCGTCGGTCACGTAGGTGCAGTGGTCCACGCTCGCCGCCCCGAGCTCGACCGCGAGCGCGACGCCCCCGGTGAAGCCGAGCTGCTGGCCGTGCAGGCGCAGCTCGAGCCCGGCGGCGCTCGCGGCGCGCAGGATCGTGCGCGACTCGTCGACGCTGAAGGCCCCGCGGTCACAGAACACGTCGGCCCAGCGCGCGAGCGGCGCGCAGCGCTCGAGCATCGCCCCGGCGACGAGCTCGACGTAGGCGTCGCGGTCCCGGGCGAACTCGGGCGCGACCACGTGGGCCCCGAGGTAGGTCACCTCGGTGGTGATGGTGTTCGCCACCTCGAGCAGCCGGGCCTCGCCCTCGACCGTGAGGTCGTAGCCCGACTTCACCTCCATGGTCGTCACGCCCGAGCGGCGAAGGGCGGCGGCGTGCGCGTGGCTCTGGGTCGTGAGCTCCTCGCGCGAGGCGCGCCGCGTGGCCGCGACGGTGCGCCCGATCCCCCCGCCGTCGTAGGTCGCGCCGGCCATGCGCGCCTCGAACTCGTCGCTGCGCTCGCCCGCGAAGACCAGGTGGGTGTGACTGTCGACGAAGCCGGGCGTCACGGCGCCGCCCGCGACGTCAAGGACCTCGTCGGCCTCGGGCGCGTGGCTGTTCGGGCCGACCCAGAGCACCCGGGACTCGTCGACCACCATCGCGGCGTCGGTGAGCCGGCCCATCGCCGTGCCGTCGCCGAGGGACGGGTCGTTGGTGGTCAGCTCCCCGATCGCGCGGATCAGCCGGGTGGTCACGACTCCTCGCGCATCGGCACGCGCACGTGGCGCTCCTGCGCGGTGCGCTCGGCGATCTCGTAGCCGGCGTCGACGTGGCGGATGACCCCCATGCCGGGGTCGTTGGTCAGCACCCGCTCGAGCTTCTGGGCCGCCAGCGGCGTCCCGTCGGCCACGCAGACCTGGCCCGCGTGGATCGACCGGCCGATCCCCACGCCCCCGCCGTGGTGGATCGAGACCCACGAGGCGCCCGAGGCGGTGTTCACGAGCGCGTTGAGCAACGGCCAGTCCGCGATCGCGTCCGAGCCGTCGAGCATCGCCTCGGTCTCGCGGTAGGGCGAGGCGACAGAGCCGCTGTCGAGGTGGTCACGCCCGATCACGATCGGCGCGTCGACCTCGCCGTTGGCGACGAGACGGTTGAAGGCGAGGCCGGCCTGGTCGCGCTCGCCGTAGCCGAGCCAGCAGATCCGCGCCGGCAGGCCCTGGAAGCTGACCCGCTCCTCGGCCTTGGTGATCCAGCGGCGAAGGCCCTCGTTCTCGGGGAAGAGCTCGAGCACGGCCCGGTCGGTGCGCGCGATGTCCTTGGGGTTGCCCGACAGCGCGGCCCAGCGGAAGGGGCCTTTGCCCTCACAGAAGAGTGGGCGGATGTAGGCGGGCACGAAGCCGGGGAAGGCGAAGGCCCGGCCGTAGCCGCCGAGCGCCGCCTCGCCGCGGATCGAGTTGCCGTAGTCAAAGACCTCGGCCCCCTCGTCCATGAAGCCGACCATCGCCTCGACGTGCTTGGCCATCGACTGGCGCGCGCGGTCGGTGAACTCGTCGGGCTTCTTGTCGGCGTAGTCGTGCCAGTCCGCGAGGTCGATCCCCTCGGGCAGGTAGCTGAGCGGGTCGTGGGCCGAGGTCTGGTCGGTCACGATGTCGACCTCGACGCCCCGGCGCAGCAGCTCGGGAAAGATCGTCGCGGCGTTTCCGACGACCCCGACGCTGAGCGGCGTGCGCGCGGCTTTGGCGGCGAGGACCCGGGCGATGGCGTCGTCGAGGTCGCTCGTCCACTCGTCGAGGTAGCGCAGCTCGGTGCGTCGCGCGAGGCGCGTCGGGTCCACGTCCACGCAGAGGCACACCCCGTCGTTCATCGTCACCGCGAGCGGCTGGGCGCCGCCCATGCCGCCCACCCCGGCCGTCAGGGTCAGCGTGCCCGCGAGCGTGCCGCCGAAGCGCTTGGCCGCGACCGCGGCGAAGGTCTCGTAGGTGCCCTGGAGGATCCCCTGGGTGCCGATGTAGATCCACGAGCCCGCGGTCATCTGGCCGTACATGGTGAGCCCCATCGCCTCGAGGCGGCGGAACTCGGGCCAGGTCGCCCAGTCCCCCACGAGGTTGGAGTTGGCGATGAGGACCCGCGGCGCCCACTCGTGGGTCTGAAAGACCCCGACGGGCCGGCCCGACTGCACGAGCATCGTCTCGTCGCCCTTCAGGGTCGTCAGCGTGCGCACGAGCGCGTCGAAGCTGCGCCAGTCGCGCGCCGCGCGGCCCGTTCCGCCGTAGACGACCAGGTCGTCGGGCCGCTCGGCCACCTCGGGGTCGAGGTTGTTCTGCAGCATGCGCAGGGCGCCCTCCTGCTGCCAGCCCAGCGTCGTGAGCGCCGAACCCCGTGCCGCGCGTACCGGTCGTGCTCCATCCATTGTGTTGCCTCCTCTTGATTCATCTCTACCACGGTGCTCGCACCGCTCACCCGGGACCGGGTGACGTTGTTGGCCGCGAGCCGGCGGGGTCGAGACGACCCCGCCGGCCACGGATTCATGCTGACGCGGGCAGCGTCGCGATCTCCTCGGCGGCGAGGCGCCCCTTCTTGCCAAAGCGTGCGCTGAGGTAGTACGTCACCCCGGCGAACACGAAGCCCACGATCCAGGCGATGTCCGCGCCGCCCATGCGCTTGGCCACCCAGCCCTCATAGAGCAGGCTGTTGACGAAGGGCAGCTCGACGAGCAGGGTCACCACGAAGATCACCACCGAGGTCCAGTTGACTCGGCCCCAGCGGCCGTCGACGCGGAAGAACTGCTGCACGTCGTAGCGGCCGCGGTGGATCAGGTAGAAGTCGGTGAGGTTGATCGCCGTCCACGGGATGAGCAGGTAGAGCAAGAAGACGATGAAGTTCGTCAGGTTGACCGAGAAGTTGGCGCTCATGTTCACCGCCACGATCGTCGCCAGCACGGCCATGATCGTGGTGGCGACGATGCGGCCCTTGGCTCCCTGAGAGCTCTCGCCCGAGGGCGAGATGCTCGTGAAGATGGTGAGGGACGCGCCGTAGAGGTTCTCCATGTTGATCGACACGACGCCGCCGGCGATGATGAGCAGGAACAGCCACTTCACCGACGGGAAGAGCCCGGCCAGGTAGGCGGGCGCGTCCGAGGACATCGCGTTGAAGGCCGTCAGCGAGGCGAGGGCTCCGGCGATCATCACGAAGGACGCGCCGATCGCCGAGCCGATGTAGGTGTACCAGAAGGTCTTCGCGGGCGACGTGTCCTCGGGCAGGTAGCGCGAGTAGTCCGAGACGTAGGGCGCCCAGGTGAGCTGCCAGGAGACGATGATCGAGATGACCAGCAACACCGTGCCGTAGCTCACCGAGCCCTTGGGCAGGTGGGTCGGCATGTGGCCCAGCAGGTGGACAATCATCGCGAGGAAGATCCCGAGCGACAGCACCGCCATGACCCGGTTGTAGGCGTGGATCCAGTTGTGGCCGAACCACGTCCCCACGAGCACGATCACGTTGGCGATCACGATGCCCTCATTGGTCGTCACGTGCAGCAGGCTCGACAACGCCTGGCCGCCGAGGTAGCTGCTCAGAATGAAGAACCCGAGGTACATGATGATCACGACGAGCAACGGCAGCGACGTGCCCCACATGCCGAACTGCGCCCGGCTCTGGATCATCTGGGGCACGCCGAGGCGCGGGCCCTGGGCCGAGTGGGTCGCCATGTAGAGCCCCCCGATGAGGTTGCCGATGAGAATCGACAGGATCGCCCACGTGAGGTTGAGCCCGAGCACGACGGCGAGTGCCCCGGTGGCGAGCGTCGTGATCTGCACGTTGCCCGCGAACCACAGGGTCAGCAATCGATAGGGCTTGCCGAAGCGATGCTCCGGCGGGATGAAGTCGATCCCGTGCTGTTCAACGTCGAGCGCTCCGCGCCGCGCCGTTGCGTCCTTGGCATTAGTGTCCATTCCCCCTGCTTTCCTCTCTCGCGACCACTCGCGAAGAACTTGTCGGCACCCGAACCGCACCCACCCGCTGGAGGTGCGCGATCTCGTCGGCCGATCGGCCGAGCACTTCGGCGAGCACGTCGGCGGTGTCACCGCCGAGCCGCGGACTCGGCGCGGGGCCACCCGGCTCGAAGGACGCGAAGCGCACGGGCTGGCCGACGTAGGCCACGTCCCCGAGGTCGGGGTGGTGCATCGTCGTCACCGACCCTCGCGCCGCGAGCTGCTCGCTGGCCATGGCCTCGGCCAGGTCCGCGATGCCCGAGCACGGCACGCCGAGCTCGCGGGCGCGCGTAACGGCCTCGTAGACGCTGCGCGTGCTCGTCCAGGCTTCGATGCGCGCACGCAGCAACGCCTCGTGGCGCGTGCGCGACTCGTCGGTGGCGAAGCGCTCGTCGCCAAGCAGCGCAGCATCCTCGACCATCGTGGCCACGCGGGCAAAGACGTCGTCGTTCGCCGCCGCGATCACCACGTGGCCGTCGAGCGCGCGGTAGGTCCCAAAGGGCGTGCTCAGCGGATGGCGGTTCCCGACGCGCCCGGGCGCGACACCCGTCGCGGCGAGCTGGCTCTGGGCGGTCACCTCGAGCGACATCAGGCAGTCGAGCATCGCGACGTCGAGGTAGTCGCCGCGACCCGTACGCTCGACGGCCCGCAGCGCCGTCGTAATCGCGAAGGCGGCGTACAGCCCGGCAACGAGGTCGCCGATGGACTCGCCCACCTTGGTCGGCTCGCCGTCGGGCTGGCCGGTCAGACTCATGAGCCCCGACGCCGCCTGGATCACGAGGTCGTAGGCGGGCAGCTGGGCCATCGGTCCGCTCTGGCCGAAGCCCGAGATGCTCGCGTAGACGAGACGGGGATTGCGCGCCATGACCGCCTCGTGGCCGATCCCGAGCCGCTCGGCGACGCCCGGGCGAAAGTTCTCGATGAAGACATCAGCCTGCTCGGCGAGGTCCAACAGCACGCCCTGGGCCTCGACGTGCTTCAAGTCGAGGGTCACGCTGCGCTTGGAACGGTTGAGGATGGAGAAGTAGACGCTCTCGCCGTCGCGAAAGGGCCCGAGGGACCGCGCGTCGTCGCCCAGTGCGGGCGACTCCACCTTGATGACCTCGGCGCCGAGGTCGGCGAGGAGCGCCGTGCAGTAGGGGCCGGCGAGCACGCGCGTGCAGTCGAGCACGCGCACCCCGGCCAGGGGTCCCGTCGAAGCGGCCGCGTCGATCACGCCACGGCCTCACTGGTCTCGTCAAAGCGCCCGGCGAGCGCGCCGGCGATGGTCAGCAGCTGGATCTGGGAGGTCCCCTCGAAGATCCGCAGGATTCGCGAGTCACGGTAGAGCCGTTCGATCTCGGACTCGCGCATGAAGCCCGCTCCCCCGTGGACCTGCACGGCCATGTCAACGATTTGTGCGCAGTGCTCGGTCGCGGTCCACTTGGCGATCGAGCCGGCCCGCCGCAGGTCGGCGCCGGCGTCCTTGGCCGCGGCGGCCCAGCTCGCAGTCACCCGCGCCGACTCGAGGCGCGCGTCCATCTCGCCGAGCATGAGCTGCACGGCCTGAAAGTCGCGCAGCGGCTCGCCGAACTGGTGCCGGCTGGCGGCGTACTGCGTCGCGAGCTGCAGCGCCCGTGCGGCGATACCGTTAGCCATCGCGGCGACGTCGATGCGCGCCCCGTTGAGGGCCCGCATCGCGAGCGCGCCGCCCCGGCCGAGCTCGCCGACGACGTCGGCGGGGTCGACCGCGACGTCGTCGAGGTAGACGCTGTAAGTGCCGGCCGAGCGGATACCGCACTTGTCCTGGGGTGCGGAGAACGAGAGGCCCGGGCTGTCGCGGTGCACGAGGAACGCGCTGATCCCCCGGAAGCCCGCGGTCGGATCGGACTTCGCGAACACCACGAGCAGGTCGGCCTCGGCGGCGTTGCTGATGTAGGTCTTCTCACCGCGCAGGCGCCAGCCGCCGCCGTCGCGGCGCGCCACGGTCGACATCGAGCCGATGTCCGAGCCCGCCCCGGGCTCGGTGAGCGCGAAGGCCGCGAGCATCGAGCCACCGGCGAGGCCCGCCAGGTAGCGACGACGCTGCTCGAGACTTGCGCCGAGGGTCAGGACCTCGAGGGCGAGCAGGTGCGCGGTGTAGATCGAGGCGAGTGCGGCGTCGGCCGCGGCGATCTCCTCGATGGCGAGCAACTGGGTCAGCGTGTCCAGGCCGAGTCCGCCGTCCTCGCTCGGCACCGTGATCCCCATCGCGTCAAGGGCGCCCAGTCGAGCCACGAGATCGTGGGGGAAGTCGCCGCTCTCGTCGCGGGCGCGCGCGCCCGGGGCGACCTCGCGGCGCGCGAAGTCGCGCACGACGTCACGGATGGCTCGCTGGGTATCGGTCAGTTCGAACGGCATCACACCCCCCCCTTCGCCGCGGGCCGTCACTCGCGACGGGGGTCAAGTTATCGAGCGGCGCGGGCCCGGGTGGCGCGATTCTCAGCCAGTGAGAAACGGGTGTGACGAGACCGTCGGGCCCTACGCCGAGGCCAGCAGGTCACTCAGGGCGAGTGACGCCGTCGCGAGCGCGCCGGCCGAGCGGCGCACCCAGTCGGAGGTGCAGCGTTCGTCAGGACCCGCCACGCCGACCGAGCAGACCACGCGGTGGTGCACGAAGACCGGCACGCCCACGGCGACGACCCCGGGCAGGTACTCGCCGTGGGACACGGCGAGTCGGCGCTGGCGGATCGCGTCGAGGCTGGTGCGCAGCGTCGGTGCGTTGGGCGTCGTCGTCGTGTAGCTCGTCAGCCCGCCGCCGATCACCGCGTCGATCAACGGCGTCGGGGCGAAGGCGAGCAGGACCCGGTGCTCGGCGCCGGCGTGCAGCGGCATCGGCTCGCCGATCGGCAGCCGGGGTCCCTCGCCGCGCTGGGCCTCGACCTCGTGGACGCAGTAGGCGCTGAGCCCGGAGCGCACGAGCAGGTTCGACGTCGCGCCGGTCTCCTCGCTCAGTCGTTCGAGCGCCGGACGCGCCGCGTTGCTGAGCACGTCGTTGTGCAGCCGCACCGTAGCGATGTTGGCGAAGGTACGGCTCACGCGGTACTCGTTGTCGCGCACGCTCACCAGTCCCGCGTCGCGCAACGTGCGCGCCAGGCGATAGACGGTGCTGACCGGCAAGTCGAGGTCCTTGGCGATGGTGGCCACGTTGGTCGAGCCGCGCTCGGCGATGGCGCGAAAGACCCGCAGCCCGCGCGCGAGCGCGCCGTCACCGCTCGGACTCTCGTCCGCTCCCACCCCGTCGAGTCCGGCCATCTCGCCACTCATTCGCCCGACACTACCGCCGGCACTCGTCGGGTCGTCGCCCATCGGGACGCCGCCCGGCGACCCCGGGCGTTAGCCCAGGTGAAGGCGGATAATGTCGAGCAGCGTCTGGTCGCGAACGAGGCCGCTCACGGCCGCGATCGAGGGCGCCAACCACCGGTCGTGCCCCGGGCCGCCGGAGGCCTCGTTCACCCGGTCGCGCACCGCCGCGGTGACCGGCGATGGCTCCAGTGGCGCGCGCAGCGCCAGGGCGCGCGACGCGGCGAGCAGTTCGATCGCGAGTACGTCCGCGAGCGCCTCGACGGAACGGCGTAACTTTCGCGCGGCGTGCCAGCCCATGGACACGTGGTCCTCTTGCATACCCGACGAGGGGATCGAATCGACACTCGCCGGCGAGGCGAGCCGCTTCATCTCGCTCACGAGCGCGGCCTGGGAGTACTGGGCGATCATGAGCCCCGAGTCGACCCCGGCCTGGTCGGCGAGGAACGGGGGCAGGCCCCAGCTCCGGTCGACGTCGAGCAGGCGGTCGGTGCGACGCTCGGCGATGGAGGCGACGTCGGCGGCCACGATGGCGAGGAAGTCGAGCACGTAGGCGACGGGCGCGCCGTGGAAGTTGCCGTTGGACACGAGCGAGCCGTCCGCGAGCACCGACGGGTTGTCGATCGACGAGGCGAGCTCGATCTCAGCCACGCGCGTCGCGTGCGCGACGGTGTCGCGCGCCGCGCCGTGCACCTGGGGTGCGCAGCGCAGCGAGTAGGCGTCTTGGACCTGGCTCGGGTCGTCAAGGTGGGACTTGACGATCGGCGAGTCGGCGAGCAGCGCCGTGAGGGTGGCCGCGCTGGTGCCCTGACCCGGGTGCGGGCGCAGTGCGTGGATCTCCTCGAGGAAGACCCGGTCGGTCCCGCGCAGCGCCTGGATCGAGAGGGCCGCGGCGAGGTCGGCGTGCACGAGCAGCGACTCGAGGTCCGCAATGGCGAGGATCAGCTGGCCGAGCATGCCGTCGGTGCCGTTGACGAGCGCAAGGCCCTCCTTCTCGGCGAGCGTGACGGGCTCGAGGCCGGCCTCGGCGAGCACCTCGGCGGTCGGGCGCCGCTCGCCGCGAGCGTCACGGACCTCCCCCTCGCCCATCAGGGCGAGCGCCACGTGCGCGAGCGGCGCGAGGTCGCCCGAGCAGCCCAGCGACCCGAACTCGAGCACGACCGGGGTGATGTGGGCGTTGAGCAGCGCGGCGTAGGCGAGCGCCGTCGAGGGCCGCACGCCCGAGACGCCGCTGCAGAGGTTGGTGAGGCGCGAGATCATCATCGCGCGCACGACCTCGGTCTCGACTTCCGCCCCGACGCCCGCGGCGTGGGAGCGGATGAGCGACCGCTGCAGCTCGCGACGCTGGTCAGGTGAGATGAAGGTGGTGGCGAGGGCCCCGAAGCCCGTCGAGAGTCCGTAGACGGGCGTGCCGCTCTCGACCATCGCGTCGATCGCACCGCGCTGACGCGTAAGCCGCTCGAGGACGACCTCGGCGATCTCCACGCGGGCGCCGTCGCGCGCCACCGCGAGCACGTCCCCGCGCGTCAGCGGCTCGAGATTGATGGTTACCGTCATGCTTGTCGTCTCCCGACACCCGCGAGGGCCTCTAGGACCAGCAGCGCCATGAGGCGCACCGTCCGTTGATCGTCACTGTCTCGCCCCACGTCGACCTCGGTGAGGTCGAGGGCGCGCACCCGCGGATCCGCCGCGAGCCGGCCCACCGCGTTGCGAAGCTCGAGGGCGCTCAGCCCGCCGGGGGCGGCGGCCGGACAGCCCGGCACGACCGCGCGATCCGCGACGTCCAGGTCGATGTCGACGTAGACCGGCCGACCGTCGGCGCCCGCGACCGCGAGGGCCTCGTCGATCACGACGTCGATCCCGCGCGCAGCGACGCTCGCGCGGCTGACCGCGGTGATGCCCGCGTCACGGGCGCGCGCGGCGTAGTAGGGCGAGTTGGAGAAGTCGGCGAGCCCGACCTGGACGACGTGTCGCCCGTCGAGTCCGTCGGCGAGGAGCTGGCGCACCGGCGAGCCGTTGGAGACGCCGTCGCGCAGGTCGAGGTGCGCGTCGAGCGTGATCAGTCCCCACCCCGCGAGGTCATCGCCCGCGAGTCCGGCCAGGGCGCGCCAGGTGGCGGCGTTGTCGCCGCCGAGCACGAGTCGGAGGTCGGCGTCCGGGTCCTGGCCCATGGCGGCGGCCACGCGCGCGTTCGCGTCCTCACCGTCGGGGTCAAAGACGTCGCCGCGGTCGACCACGCAGACGACGTCGGCGAGGTCCACGCCGTCCGAATAGGACCACGTCGAGTAGCGCTCGAGCGCGTCGCGAACGGCCTCGGGCGTGCTGTGCCACGAGCGCGGCGTCACCGAGGACAGGTACGTCGAGACGCCCACCAGACTCACCAGCCGCCGACCGGCGACCGGCTGGTCCCCGAGGAGCGACGCGGCCGAGGGCCAGTGCTGGTCTGAGGTCACGGGCCCCATGTTACGCACGGCGACCGCACGGTCGGATCGATCAGGACGGACTGGTGGCGGTGGTCGACGTCCTGGTCGTGGTGGTCACCGGGGTCTTGGTCGTGGTGGTGGCCGGGGCCTTGGTCGTGGTGGTGACCGGGGTCTTGGTCGTGGTGGTGGTCGGCCGCGGCTTTCTCG
>JAKAPH010000145.1 GCA_021807265.1 Actinomycetes bacterium
TACGACCGTGTTCATCGCGGAGATGGGCACCTTCGGCCCGGGCGAGATCCGGGCCATGTGCGACTGGTGCCCACCGACGGTCGCCGTCGTCACCGCGATCGGACCCGTCCACCTCGAACGCATGGGTTCGCTCGAGGTGATCGACGCCGCCAAGTTCGAGATCACCGAGCGGGCGTCGGTGGTCGTGCTCAACGTCGACGACGAGCGGCTGCGCCGCTGGGTCGAGCGCCTGGAGGCGTCGGGCAAGCGGGTCGTGCGCGCCGGATCGACTTCCACGGACGCCCAGGTGCGCGTCGTGCGCGACGGTACCCAGTGGCGCGTGGCGATCGACGGACACGAGACGACTTCGCACCCGAGCATCGTCGGCGTTCAGCCGAGCAACCTCGCGGTCGCGATCGCGACGGCCATCGAGCTCGGCGAAGACCGACAACGGGTCCTCGCACGCATCAGCGGGGTGTCGCCGGTCGCGAACCGGGCGAACGTGGTGACGGCGCCCTCGGGCGTCCTGGTGATCGACGACACCTTCAACGCCAACCCGGCCAGTTCGGTGGCCGCCGTCGACGTGTTGGTGGGTCTGGACGTCTCGGGACGTCGGGTACTCGTGACACCCGGCATGGTCGAACTCGGCCGCGACCAGTACGGTCAGAATCTGGCGCTGGCGCGCCGCGCGCGCGCCCTCGGCGTGGAGCTGGTCGTCGTCGGTCGCACGAATGCGCTGGCGCTGGCGATGGGCTACGAACAGCGGCCGCGTCGCTTTGACCGGCGTGAACAGGCGGTGGCGTGGGTTCGCGAAACGCTGGGCGCCGGCGACGCGGTGTTGTATCTCAACGACCTGCCCGACAACTACCCTTGATGGTCGGTCTAGGAACGAGGTGAGCGGTGTCCAGTGGTGTGATTTACGGCGGGCCGTCGCCCGAGCACGACGTATCGATCCTGACGGGGCTCCAGGCCCTGCGCGAGTTGCGCCGGAGTGACTCGGCCGCCGCGGGCATCTACTGGACCAAGACCGGCGACTTCTACCTGGTGAACGGCGAGGTGGAGGCCGAGGCGTTCGTGGACGGCGTGCCGCGCGGCTCGTCGATGCTGACGCTGCGCGTCGGTGACGGCGGTGGATTCTTCACCTCGGGGGGCCGCCTGGGCAAGGACCGTCGCCTCGACGTCGACGTCGTGGTCCTGGCCACGCACGGGGGACCGGGCGAGGACGGTTCGCTCCAGGCCATTCTCGACCTCGCGGGCCTGGCCTACACGGGTCCGACCGTGGCCGGCGCCGCGCTGGGGATGGACAAGTGGGCCTTTGGCGCCGTCGCGGCGGCGGCCGGACTGCCGACCCTGCCGCGTGTCCTGCTCAGCGAGGCCACGTCGTCGCTGCCGTTCGACGGCCCCTACATCTTGAAGCCCCGGTTCGGCGGCTCCTCCATCGGCATCGACGTCGTCGGTGACCTCGCGACCGCACTGGCCCGGTTGCGCGCCAACAGCCACTTCGCGCTCGGCTGCGTGGTCGAGCCCTTCCGCGCCGACCTGGTCGACGTGCAGGTGGCCGTGCGCAGCTATCCGACGCTCGAACTCTCCGCGATCGAGCGGCCCCTTCGGCGGGCGCTCAATGCGGAGATTCTCGACTACCGCGACAAGTACGTGGGCGGCGAAGGCATGGTGTCGGCACCCCGGGAGATCCCGGCCGTGCTCGCTCCGGGCCAGGCCGAGCGGATCGTCGAAGTCGCACGCGCCGTGGCCGCGGTCGCGTCGGTGCGCGGCGTCGCCCGGATCGACTTTCTCGCCAACGACGACGAGGTCTACCTCAACGAGATCAACACCATCCCCGGGTCACTCGCCAAGCACCTCTTCGTCGAGCCGGTTCTGCCGTTCGGCAAGTTGCTCGCCGACCTCGTGGCCGAGGCCCGGGAGCGTCCGGCGCACCGCTACAGCTCAGCCGGCGCCGACGGGCTCGTCCTACGCAGCGCCGGTACGATCGCCGCCAAACTGGCGTAGCCGCGGCACGCGCGCGAGCGCGTCGGCCAGCACGTCGTTGAACGGGTCGAGCAACCGTCCCCGCTCGATGGCCCAGTAGGCCCGCTCGACGTCACCCGCGTCGAGGGCCGCCTCGTGCAGTGCGAGGGCAGCCCACTCGCCATCACGCTGGAGCCGCGCCAGGTGTCCCTCGATCGTGAACCACTCGAAGCCGTGGCGCACGCCGGCGAGCGGCTCACCGCGCACCAGGTTGAGCGCCTGGATCAACAGCGGCGCCGCGTCGGCGTTCGAGCGCCGGCGGGCGTCTCGCACGAGGTCGTGCAGTCGCCCTACGTCACTGGTCACGCCGTGCAGTCGGTAGAGGCCATCCGCCGACACCGGGTGCAGCCGCGGGCCATCGGCGTCGGTGCCGAGGCTCCGGCGAACGCTCGTCGCGGTGTTGGCGAGGGTGCGCAGCGAGGCGTCGACGTCGGCGTGGACGAGCACGCGCGATCGGAGCCGGTCGCCGCTGACGGCCTCGCCGCGGTGCAGCGTGGCGTACGCCACCATCTCGATGCTGCGCCGACGCAGTGAGGGCGTGAAGGGCTCGACGAGCCCGTGCACGACGGGGTCGGGTCGGAGTAACTCCACGAAGACGCCCGGTTCGTCGCGAGCCGGTTCGTCCTCGGCGAAGCCGGCGAAGGACACCGCGCCAAGCTCGCGACGCTCGGGGCGCACGTCGTTCGTTCGGTCCAGGGTGACGGTGCACGCTCGTAGCGCATCGTCGAGCGCGTCCGGGTCGCCCAGGTAGACCACGAGATGACGTCGCACCGACCGGATGGCGAGCGCGCGCAGAAAGTCGTAGTCGACGTCGGTCGCGACGATGCGCCCACCGTCGTGCAAGCCGACCATGTTCTCGACCAAGTGGTCCCTTGTCCAGTGCGGCGGGATTTGCAGCGTCCCGCCCTCGCGCGCGAAGGCGACGAGCGGCTC
>JAKAPH010000146.1 GCA_021807265.1 Actinomycetes bacterium
GAACAGACGTCATGCCACTGAATGTTGTGATTCAACGGGTGTGTGAACAACTTCTGCAGTGTCACACGGTGGTGGTGGTCCAACTTGCTCAGCATTACTGACCCCCTTCGACGTCCGATGGCCGGACCTCAAATTCATGGTCGCGCACCTAGGGGTGGATGTCAAGTAGTGCGACGAGCTCGACGTGTTCCGTCATCGGGAAAAGGTCGAGGATCTCCATATGGGACACCGAAAACCCACCGGATAAGAAGACCTTAAGATCACGCGCGAACGTCGCCGCGTCACACGACACGTAGACGACCCTGCGTGGCCGGCGCTCGACGATGGCCGCGGCCACCCCCTTGGCCAGTCCGGCGCGGGGCGGGTCGACGACGACGACGTCGCCCGCTCCGATCAGGTTGCGCACGGAGTCGGCGGTGACCATCGCCTCGCGAATGCGCAGCCCGCCGTGGCCGGCACCGTTTTCGCGGGCATCACGCACGGCGTGGGGCGACGTCTCGACGCCAACGACCCGTCCGGCGGGCCCCACGACCGATGCGAGCGCGACCGCGAAGAGCCCGACGCCGCAGTACAAGTCGACCACTCGGTCGCCTCGTTCGACGCCCGCCAGCGCGGTCACCCGATCCAAGAGCATGGACGGCGCGTCGACGTGGGACTGCCAGAACGATTGGGGTGAGATGTTGTAGTGCGTCTCGCCCACCAAGACGCGCGACACCGGCGCCGGGTCGATACGTCGTCCTCGCAGATCGCAGACCTCGTAGCGCACGGAGCGCCCGACGAGGCGCTTCACCACCGCAAACGGCGGCGCGTCGCCGATGGCGCGTAACTCGACCTCATTGGCCCGAGTCCACGAGGTCGCAAAGGCTTCGTCAACTCGCGGATCCACCAGCCAGCAGGGATTCACCGTCACCAAATCGTGCGACCGGCTAGCCCGCAGGGCGAGTTGGCCCGCGTCATCCACCGCGCAGCGCAGCCGTGTGCGACTGCCTCGGGGTGGCGAGGGCGCGTGCACGAGCGAGGGCGCGCCGTCGTACCCGGCAATCCGCCGCAGCTGTTCGGCCACGATCGCCTCTTTCCACGACGTCTGACCCGCGGAGGACGCGTGCTGGAGATCGCAGCCGCCGCACCCTCCGGCGCCCGAGAACCGGCACGGCGCCGCGACGCGGTCGGTGCTCGGCTCGATGACCCGTCGCAGGGATGCGCGCGCGAATGACGACGTGCGCTGCTCGATCGACACGTCGACGAGCTCGCCGGGCAGCGTGTCGCGCACGAATACGACGAGGCCGTCGCCGAGCCGACCGACGCCCCCGCCCGTCGCGGGTCGCTCGATACGGACTAGCTCATGGGCGGCGGGGTCGGACACCGCCGTATCCTACCGAGGCCACCGCCGCGGCCACCCTGACGCGACGCGCTGCGCCCACGGTGGTCGTCGGTGCGGTGTCAGCGTGCCGATTCGGAGGACGGATTCGGGTCGAAGGACCGCGCGTGCTCGAGAAAGGCGTCCACGAGTGCTCGGGCCCGCTCGCGCGCCTGGGGTTCTTCGTGACGGGTCTGCTCGATGAGTTCCGTCGGGTCGTAGCCCAGGGATCGCGCGTCATCGCCACCCGCCTCGAACCAGTCGCGCAGTTGGTCCGCATCCAGCTCGGGATGGAACTGCACGCCGACGTGTCGACCGATGGCGAACGCCTGCACGCACCGACTCGAGGTGGCCCACGTCGTCGCCGCGTCAGGCAGCCTGCACACGTCAAAGTGGTACTCGAACCACGGACCCGGCGCGATCGGCGAGTCGGCGGTCGGCGTGACGGTGTACCAGCCAATCTCGGGGTCGTCGCCGGGCTCGACCACACCGCCAAAGGACCGACAGAGCGCCTGCGCGCCAAAGCAGATGCCCAGGACCGGGATGGCCGCTCGGTCGGCCTGCTCGATGAGCGCCAACTCGCGGGCGAACCAGGCTTGCTCAACCTCGGCGTCATAGACGGCCGAGCTCGATCCAAGGATCACGACCACGTTGACGCCGTCCAGCGATGGCGTGGGGCTCGTCGCCGTGAAGAGAACAACTTCCAGGTCGAAGCCGCGCGCCGCGAGCGCATCAGCGACGAGACCGGGGCCGTCTTCGCGGTGGTGGCGCAGGACGAGGGCGCGACGTTGCGTCACCGTGGCCCACCCGGGCGTACGGGCGCCATCACGACGTTGGCGACCATCCAAGCGTGGCGGCGATCTCCTTGCACGTCGGACAGATCGGGTACTTCTTCGGGTCGCGGCCCGGCACCCAGACCTTGCCGCAGAGCGCCCGCACGGGCGTCGCGTTGATGATGCCCTCGACAACCGAGTTCCCGATCGGGACGAATTCGCCGCCCTCGGGCGTGTAGCCCTCGAGGACCAGGTGGGCGAACCGGTCGTGGTCACCGTCGTCGGTGACGACGGTGGTCGATTCGCGGAGTTCGGCTTCAGTACTGCTCACGGATACGTATGTTACTGACCGTCGTCGCTAACCTCGTAGCGTCATGCCGCGACGCCGACGACGACCGTCTACCCGACCCCTGGGGCGCGTCGCGTCCCATTTCACGCGCGACGGGACGCCCAAACAGCCCTACCGCACGCAGGCGGAGGCGCAGAGCGCTGCGCAACTGGCCTGGACCCTCAACGGGGTCGACCTCAACTCGTATCGATGCGACTACTGCTTCCAGTGGCATATCGGGCGCCGATTTCGCGGGGATTAGCGTCGTCGGTGGAAACCGGGCAATATGGATGGACGCGACAGGGAAAGGTTCACCATGGCGGTTCAGGCCTACATCTTGATTCAGTCCGAAATCGGCTCCAGTGAGAACGTCGTCACGGCGACTCGGGCCGTGCCGGGCGTTATCGAGTCTTTCGAAGTGACCGGTCCCTACGACGTCATCGTGCGGTGCGA
>JAKAPH010000034.1 GCA_021807265.1 Actinomycetes bacterium
CCTTGGCGCGGATTCCCTGGCGCTGATCGAGCTCGTGGAGGCGCTCGAGGAGCACCTGAGCGCCCAAGTGGCGGGGTTCCATATCGACGACGAGGACCTCGAGGCCCTCGCGTCAGTCCGCGACGCGGTCGAGTACGTGGCGGCGAAATTACAAGTGTCCTAACGGAGTCTGGCCAGTTGCCCTCATCGCGGGACACGCTGGCGCAGCGCCTGGGGCTGCGCGCCGATAGCGCAGTCCTGCTCGTGGCGCTCACGCACTCGAGCTACGCCGCCGAGCACGCGTGCGCGTCCAACGAGCGCCTCGAATTCCTGGGTGACGCGGTCGTCGACCTGGCGATCGCCGACCTGATCGTGACCTCGTACCCGGCGCTGGACGAGGGGTCGGGGTCGCTCGTGCGCTCGCGCGTGGTCAACGAGGAGGCGCTCGCCGAGGCCGCGACGCGCCTGGAGCTCGCGCACTACCTGCGCGTCGGTCGCGGCGAGATCAAGTCACGCGGCCTGCAGCGCCCGTCGATGCTCGCCGACGCCTTCGAGGCCGTCGTCGCGGCGATCTACCTCGAGCGCGGCTATGACGTCGCGCGCGACTTCGTCCAAGAGATCCTCGGCGCGGACGTGGCCAACGCCGCGCGCGAGCCCGACGAGGTCGACCCCAAGACCCGCCTACGCCAGTGGGCCGAGGCCAACGGACTGGGCACCCCGACGTACTCGGTGGTCGCCAGCGGACCCGCGCACGCGACCACCTTCGAGGCGGTCGTGGACGTCGACGGGGCCGCGCGCGGCGTCGGCCACGGCCGGTCCAAGAAGAGTGCTGAGTCCGAGGCCGCGCGCGCGGCGTGGGAGGGTCGAGGCGATGCCTGAACTACCCGAAGTGGAGACCGTGCGGGCCTCGCTCGCTCGTGACCTCATCGGCAAGAAGATCAAGTCGGCCACGGTCACCAACGGGCGGGTCGTGCGCCGCCACAAGTCGGCGAAGGACTTTCGCACCCTCATCGAAGGACGGACGGTGAAGTCAGCCGAGCGGCTGGGCAAGTACCTCGTCTTCGGACTGGACAACGGCCACCACCTCGTGGTGCACCTGGGCATGTCGGGCCAGTTGCTGCGCGCGAAGAGCCCCAAGGTTCCCAAGCCCAAGCACACCCACGTCGACTTCACCCTCAGCCCGGCGGGCGAGCTGCGTTACGTGGACCCGCGAACCTTCGGCGAACTGTTCGTCTCCCAGCCGCCCGAGGACGGGGCGGCAGTCGAGATATCCAAGTTCGCCCGCCTCGCCATGGGCGGCGACGGACTGGGCGTGCGCAAGCGCGTGCCCGAGTTAGCCCACCTCGGCATCGACCCGCTCGAGGACCAGCTCGGCTGGGACCGGTTCGCGGCGATCCTGCGCAGCCGCACCACGCCGCTGAAGGTCGTACTCACCGACCAGGAGATCATCGCCGGCCTGGGCAACATCTACGCCGACGAGATCCTGTTCGCGGCCGGGTTGCGCTTCGACCGACCGGCCGACTCGTTGTCGACGATCGAGATCCGCCGGCTCCACCGATCGATGACCGAGGTCTTGACCGAGGCGATCAAGTACGGGGGCTCGACGCTCGCCGACGAGCAGTTCGTGGACCCCGACGGCAAACCGGGGACCTTTCAGAACTACCACCAGGTCTACGGTCGCGAGGGCCAGGCGTGTTTCCAGTGCCGCCGTCTGATCGAACGCACCGTGGTGCGCGGTCGCTCCACCTTCTACTGCCCGAACTGCCAGGCCTAGGACCGGGCCGGGCCGGCGAAGGTTGGTAGCGTCTACCCGTGTTTCTAAAGCGACTGACCATGAAGGGCTTCAAGTCCTTCGCCGACAACACCGTGCTGGAATTCGAACCCGGTGTGACCGCGGTCGTCGGACCGAACGGATCGGGTAAGTCCAACGTCGTCGACGCCGTAACCTGGGTGCTCGGCGCCCAGAGTACGCGCGCACTGCGCAGCGCCAAGATGGACGACGTCATCTTCGCCGGGACGGCCAACCGGGCCGCGCTCGGCCGCGCCGAGGTTTCCCTGACCCTCGACAACGCCTCGGGCCGTCTGCCCGTGGACGGCGCGGAGGTCACCATCTCGCGGACCCTGTTCCGAAATGGCGACTCCGAGTACGCGATCAACGGCACCGTGTGCCGGCTGCTCGACGTCCAAGAGCTGCTCGGCGACTCCGGGGTCGGGCGCCAGCAGCACATGATCATCGGCCAGGGCCAGCTCGACTCGATCCTGAACTCGAGCTCGGAGAACCGGCGCGCGGTCATCGAGGAGGCGGCCGGGGTGCTCAAGCACCGGCGCCGCAAGGAGCGCGCCGAACGCCGGCTCTCCCAGACCCAAGAGAACTTGGAGCGACTCGGCGACCTCGTGCGCGAGGTCCGTCGCCAGATGCGCCCCCTGGAGCGCCAGGCGGCCTCCGCGCGCAGTTACGCCGACGTCGAACGCGAGCTGCGCGCCGCGCGCGGCGCCCTGTTCGCCGAGCGCATGGACACCTTCGGCCGGCGCGGACTCGAGATCGAGGCGGGACTCGCCGAGGCCAAGCGTGACGAGGACGTCGTGCGCCGCGAGATGGTCGTCCTGGACGCCCAGGCCACCGCGACCGCGGCCGAGATGGCGAGTCGCCGCGAGGAGATGCTGGCGTCGACCCTGGGTGCCCTGCAGGGGCTCGCCGAACGCGCCCGCGGCACGAACTCGGTGATTCGCGAGCGCGAGCGCGCGCTGCGCGTGGCCCTGGACGCCTCGGCCGACGAGAACGTCATCGCCACGCTCGAGGCCGACGCCGCCCGACTGGACGCGGACCTGGTCGTGCTCGACCGCGACGTGGTCGAACTGAGCCCCGAGCGCGACGCGCTCGAGGAGCGCCGCCGCACCCACGACGAGGAGCGGACGGCCTTCGAGACGACCTTCGGCGCCGAGTCGGCCGAGGTCGACGAGGCGGTCTTGCGCGCCCAGCGCGACCGCGCCACGATGCTCGCGCGCACGATCGCGTCACTCGATGAGCGCCGGCGGCGAACTTCCGAGCGGACCGCCGACTCCGATCGGGCTCGTAGCGCTACGACCGAGCGTCTCGCCCAGGCCGACACCGCCTTGGCCGACGCACTCGCCGCCGCCGCTGCGTCACGCGACGCACGCGAGGCCGCCACCCTCGAGGCCGATGTGGCCGAGCAGCGCCGGGTCGACGCCGAAGAAGCACTCCGTGACGGCTCCGACGTCGCCGCTCGGACCCAGGCGCGCGCCGAGGCGCTCGCGCGGGCCCTCGAGGAGATGTCTGGCTCGGGCGGTCGTGACATTCTGGGCGACCTCGAAGGGGTCCTCGGTTCGTTCCTCGACCTCGTGGACGTGGAGGCCGGCGCCGAACGGGCGGTCGAGTCCGCCGCGGGCGCCTCGGTCGGGGCCATGGTGGTCGACGGCCGCCAGTCGGCGCGCGCGGCCCTCGAGGTGCTGCGCCGCGCGGGCGGGGCCGGACTGGTGCTCGCCGCGGGCCAGACCCACGTCGACGCGCCGACGGCGCCGGGCCGGACCCGCCGGGTGCGTGACCTGGTGCGCCCGCGCAGCGGGGCGCCGGAGCACGTGACCACGGTGCTCGACGCGCTCTTCGCGCGGGCCTTCGTCGCGCCGGACTGGGAGACGGGGATCGACCTCGCGATCGCCCACCCCGACCTCGTGATCGTCACCGCCGACGGGGACCGGTTCGCGGCCTCGGGCTGGCGCGTCGCCTCGGGTCGCGCCGTCGTGACCCGCGCCGCGGTCGACGCCGCGGCGGCCGCCGCGGCCGAGGCGGCGGCGACCCTACCCACGCTGCGAGCGGCCGCTTCGGCGGCCGGTGAGGCGGCGGTTCGCGCGCGCCGGGCGCTGACCGAGTCGACCGGCGCCGCGAGCGCAGCCGAGGCCGCCGTCGAGACGCTGCGCCGCGACATCGAACGCGCCAACGAACGCCTCGGTGAGTACGCGACCACGCTCGCCACGCTCGAACACGAGTCCGCCGCCCTGGACGACGAGTGGTCCAAGCTCGTCGCCGAGCGCGAAGCCGTCGAGGCGGCCATACCCGAGCTCGAGCGCGCCGTGCGCGACGCCGCCGAGCGCCAGCGCGCCCGAGCGGCCGCCCAGGGCGCCCTCGACGAGCACCAGCGGGCCATCGACGCCGCCGCGACCGCGATCGCGCGCCGCGAGGCCGAGTTCGGCGAGCGGCGCCGGCTCATCGCGGCGCGGCGCACCGAGATCGAGCGCCGCCTGGCGGGCCACGCCGCCGAGCGCCAGGCCGCGACCGAGCGCCGTGAACGCCTGGAGTTCGACCTCGGCGTGCTCGACCGTTTGGCGGTACTCGTGGCCGACGCCGGCCACGACGTCGCGACGGCCCAAGAAGCCATGGACTCGACGTACCGCGAGCAGCTCGAGGCCTCCCGGGCGAGTGCCGAGCGCCTCGAGGCGATACGCCTCGCGCGCCAGGAGTTGGACGCGCGGGTCTCGACGATGCTCGACGAGCGTCGCCGCCTCGAGGTCGAACAGGCCGAGCTCGCCGTCAAACGCTCGACGCTGCATGAGGCCATCCGGCGCGACCTCGGCGTTGAGCCGAGCGACATCGGACCGACCGACGAGCTCGCGTTGCCCGAAGGCACGTCGCTCGAGCAGCGCGTGGGCGAGCTCGAGGCCCGCATGACCTCGCTCGGGCCGATCAACCCCCTCGCCCTCGAGGAGCTCAGCGAGCTCGAGGTTCGCTACCAGGAGCTCGACGCCCAGGTCGCTGACGTGCGCGGCGCGCGTCGCGAGCTCCAAGAGGTCCTGCGCGCGCTCGACGAGGAGATCATGCAAACGTTCTCGACGGCCGTGGCCGACGTGAACGACCACTTCGCCAACCTCATCGGCATGCTCTTCCCGGGCGGGCAGGGCCGGCTGCTGCTCACCGAGCCCGATGACCCGCTCAACACGGGCGTCGAGATCGAGGTGCGCCCGATGGGTCGCAACGTGCGACGCATCTCGTTGCTCTCGGGCGGGGAGCGGTCGATGGCCGCGCTCGCCTTCCTCTTCGCGGTGTTCCGCTCGCGGCCCTCACCCTTCTACATGATGGACGAGGTCGAGGCGGCGCTCGACGACGTGAACCTCCAGCGCTTCTTGAGCCTGGTCGACGAGTTCCGCGACGAGGCGCAGTTGCTGATCGTGACCCACCAGAAGCGCACGATGGAGTCGGCCGACGCCCTCTACGGTGTGACCATGGTGCCTGGCGCGTCGTCCAAGGTCGTCAGCCAGCGCGTGACCCGTGAGGTGGTGTCGTGATCGGCTCGGTCGTGGTTCTCGCGTCGGTGCTCGTCATCGCGGTGATCCTCGTGGTGCTGGTGGGCGTCGGGGTCTCGAGGTCGCGCCGCGGCCGTCGGACGATTGCGCCCCCGCCCGCGCCGCCGCTGCCTGAGGTTCTCGTGACCGAGATCGCCGAGCGGCCCGAACTGGACGACGAGCCCACGCTGGGCTCGCGGCTCGGGGCGTCACGCGGGGTCTTTGATCGTGTCCGCTCCCTCAGCGCGACCGGCGCCATCGGCGACGAGCAGCTCGACGTGGTCGAAGAGGTGCTACTGCGCAGCGACGTCGGCGTTGCGACGACCGGGGCCGTGCTCGAGGCGCTGCGCCGCGACGGCGCGCCCGACGGCATCGCGTCGGCGGTGCGCCGACTGCTACGCGAGTCCATGGTCGCCGAGCGACACGTCACGACCGAGGCCGAGCCCGACCGGGTCGCGGTCTGGCTGTTCGTGGGCGTGAACGGGGTCGGCAAGACCACGACGATCGGCAAACTCGCCCACCGCGAGATCGCCGCCGGCCGGCGGGTGGTCCTCGCGGCCGGGGACACCTTCCGCGCCGCCGCGGCCGAGCAGCTCGCCACCTGGGCCGAGCGCACCGGGGCGGACGTGGTGCGCGCGGGCGAGGGCGCGGATCCCGGCTCGGTGATCCACGACGCGCTCGGGCGCGCCAGCGCGCGCGGCGCCGATCTCGTGCTTGCCGACACCGCGGGCCGACGGGCGAACAGCACGAACCTGCTCGACGAACTCGCCAAGGTCCGCCGCGTGGCCGATCGGGCGCCCGGTCAGGTCGTGGAGACCTTCATGGTGCTCGACGCCACGACGGGCCAGAACGCGCTCGCCCAGGCGAGGGAGTTCCTCGCCGCCGCCTCGGTGACCGGCATCGTGCTCACCAAGCTCGACGGCACCGCCCGCGGCGGCATCGTGGTCGCGATCGAGCGCGAGCTGGCGATCCCGGTGAAGTTCGTCGGGGTGGGCGAGGGCGTCGCCGACCTGATCCCGTTCGATCCCGACGAGTTCGTCGATTCGCTCGTGCGGGCCTGACGGTAGCCTGCAAGCCATGTTTGACGCACTCTCGGACCGACTCGAACGGATCGGCGCGTCGCTTCGCTCGAGGGGCCGGCTCAGCGACGCCGACCTCGACCTCGCGCTGGCAGACGTGCGCTCGGCGCTGCTCGAGGCCGACGTCGAACTGTCGGTCGTGCGGGCATTCCTCGACGCGCTGCGCGCGCGCCTGGCGGGCCAGTCGCTCAGCCAGAGCCTCAGCCCGGGCCAGCAGGTCATCAAGGCGGTGCACGAGCAGCTGATCGAAGTCCTCGGTGGCTCGGCGCTGAAGGTGACCTACGCCTCGCGTCCGCCGACCGTCATCGTCCTCGCGGGTCTCCAGGGCGCCGGCAAGACCACGACCGCCGCCAAGCTCGCGTCCTGGTTCAAGCAACAGGGCCGCCAGCCCTACCTCGTCGCGGCCGACCTCCAGCGCCCCGCGGCCGTCGAGCAACTGCGGGTGCTCGGCGCCCAGATCGGCGTGGACGTCTTCAGCGACGCGTCGGACCCGGTCACGGTGGCCCGGGCCGGCGTGGCCGAGGCCGCGCGCATCGGGCGCGACGTCGTGATCATCGACACCGCGGGACGGCTCGCCATCGACCAAGCGCTCATGGACGAGGTCCGCGCGATCAGCGACGCCACCGCACCGCACTACACCTTCCTTGTCATCGACGCGGTCACCGGCCAGGACGCCGTGCTGACCGCCCGGTCCTTCCACGAGACCCTCGAGCTCTCGGGCATCATCGTCACCAAGCTCGACTACGACGCGCGCGGCGGTGCGGTGCTGAGCGCCCGCGGCGTGGTCGGCCGGCCGATCGTCTTCGCGTCCACGGGCGAGAAGTTGGGCGACTTCGACCTGTTCCACCCCGACCGCATGGCCTCGCGGATCCTCGGCATGGGCGACACCCTGACGCTCATCGAGCAGGCCGAGCGCACCATGGACGCCGACGTCGTGGCCGCCTCGGCCGGCCGGATGATGGACGGCTCGTTCACGCTCGACGACTTCCTCGCCCAGTTGAACCAGGTGCGCAAGATGGGCTCGCTCGGCGGGCTCATGCGGCTCATGCCGGGGGTCTCCAAGGAGATGCGCAACGCCGCGGCCAACGTCGATGACCGCGAACTCGACAAGGTCGAGGCCATCATCCGCTCGATGACCCCGCGCGAGCGACGCGAACCGGTGATCATCGACGGATCGCGGCGCTCGCGGATCGCGGCCGGCTCGGGCACGACCGTGAACGCGGTCAACCAGTTGCTCAAGCAGTTCGGCGAGATGCGAAAGATGATGCGCCAGATGGGCGGGGCCAACCCGTCGCTGCCGCCCCAGATGGGCAAACTGGCCGCGATGGCCGCCCGGCGGGGCGGCGAGGCGATGCCCCCGGGCTTCGAGGCGCTGGGGGCCGGCATGCGCACGGCGCCGGCCTCGGGCGGGCCAAAGGGCAAGAAGAAAAAGGGTGGTCGGGTCACCCCCCCCAAACAACGCTAAACTGTGACGCTCGGGTACATCACCCAGTCCCGGTCGGGACACAGTCTTGGAGGACGTTCGTCGTGGCAGTGAAACTTCGTTTGGTGCGCATGGGCAAGAAGAAGCAACCGACCTATCGCGTCGTGGCCTCGGACAGCCGTCGCGCGCGCTCGGGCGCCTTCCTCGAGATCGTCGGCACCTATCAGCCCCGCGGCCTCTCGGTGGCCAATGACGAGACGATCGTCTCGATCGACAACGAGCGCGCCGTGCACTGGCTGCGCCACGGCGCCCAGCCCACGGACCGTGTCGCCAAGCTCCTGCGCCAAAGCGGCGCCCTGGACGCATTCGAGGCGTCAAAGGCCGCCCAGTGAGCGATCTTCACGACGACTACGTCGAGGGTGACGTCAACACCATCGATGACGAGGTTGCACCCGACGCCAGCACCGCGTCGGCCGTGCTGCACTACATCGCGTCGTCCCTCGCGGACGACCCCCAGGCCGTCGCTATCGACGTCTCGGAGCGCCACGGCAAGGTCGTGCTCTCGCTCAGCGTCGGCCCCGACGACATGGGCCGGATCATCGGCCGGCGCGGGCGCACCGCCCAGGCCATCCGAGCGCTCGTCAGCGCCGCGGGTTCGCGCGATGGCGTGACGACGTCGGTAGACATCGTCGACTGACGTGTCCGACGAGCGCCTGCTCGAGGTCGGACGAATCATCAAGGCCCACGGTCTTCGCGGTCAGCTGCTCGTCGACTTCTGGACCGACCGCAGCGAACGGTGGGCCCCCGGCTCAGTACTGACCACTAGCCGCGGTCCCCTGACGGTCCGCGCGGCCGCACGGCACCAGGATCGATTCCTCGTCAGCTTCGAGGGCGTCGACACCCGCGAGGAGGCCGAATCGTGGCGCGCGACGGTGCTACTCGCCTCGCGGATCGCCGACGATGATGACGACGACGCCATCTGGATCGACGACCTCTACGGGGCGACGGTCTATGACGCCGCGGGCACCGCGCGCGGCGTCGTCGTGGACGTCGAGTCCAACCCCGCGAGCGACCTGCTCGTGCTCGACAGCGGCTCGCTGGTGCCGCTCACCTTCGTCACCTCGCTGCAGGCCAATGTCCGCATCGACGTCGACGTGCCCGAGGGCCTCTTCGAATGACCCTGCGCGTGGACGTGCTCACCCTCTTTCCCGAGGCCATCACCGGCTACGCCTCGACGTCGGTCATCGGCCGGGCGGCCGAGCGCGACCGCTGGCGTCTGCGGGTCTTCGACCTGCGCGACCAGACCGACGACGTGCACCGCACCGTCGATGACACCCCCTACGGCGGGGGTGCGGGCATGGTCATGCGCGCCGAGCCGATTCTGCGCACCGTCGAGGCGACGCCCGACCTCGCGCGACCCCTGATCGCGCTGACCCCGTCGGGACGGCCCCTCACCCACGCGGTCGCGAGCGAGCTCGCGGCGGGCGACGGGTTCTCGCTGCTGTGCGGGCGCTACGAGGGTTTCGACCAGCGCGCGATCGACCTGGTGGTCGATGACGAGCTGTCGGTCGGGGACTTTGTGCTCGCCGGCGGGGAGCTCGCCGCGCTGTGCGTGATCGAGGCCGTGGTGCGCCTGCTGCCCGGCGCCCTGGGCAACGACGCCTCGAGCCTGGACGAATCCTTCGTCGACGGCCTGCTCGAATACCCCCAGTACACCAAGCCGGCCGAGGTCCGCGGGCTGGCCGTGCCCGAGGTGCTGCGCTCGGGCGACCACGCCCGCATCGCGCGCTGGCGCCGGGCCCAGGCGCTCGCGCGGACCCTCGCGCGCCGTCCCGACCTGATTGCGGTCCGCGGCGGGCTCTCCGACGAGGACCGGGCCGTACTGGGCGAGTTCGGCCTGGTGGAAGAGAACGACGGATTCCGCTAGACTTCTACAGCCCGAGACCCGAAGGGGACGCTGATGAATCCGACAGAACTGATTGACCGCGACTCGTTGCGTGACGACATCCCGGCCTTCCGCGCCGGCGACACCCTGAAGGTCCACGTCCGAGTCGTCGAAGGTACCCGCGAGCGCGTCCAGGTCTTCCAGGGCGTGGTCATCCGCCGCCAGGGCTCGGGACTGCACGAGACCTTCACCGTGCGCAAGATCAGCTTCGGCGTCGGTGTCGAGCGCACCTTCCCGGTCCACGCGCCCACGATCGCCAAGATCGAGGTCGAGACCTACGGTGACGTGCGCCGGGCCAAGCTGTACTACCTCCGTGATCTGCGCGGGAAGGCCGCCAAGATCAAGGAGCGTCGCGTCACCGAGCGCGCGTAAGGCCCGTATGGGCGACGAAGAGCTCGACGACTACGAGTCGACCCTCGAACTGGCGCTGGTCCAGGAGTACAAGGCCGTGGTGGGGATGTTCCACTACGCCGTGGAGACCGACCGGCGCTTCTACCTCGCCAATGACGTCGCCGTCGACGTGCGCGCGACGACCCCGGCGATGCTCGAGGTGACCCTGACCGACGCCTGGGTGTGGGACATGTACCGCGCCGCCCGGTTCGTCCCCTCGGTTCGGGTGCTGACGTTCCGCGACGTGAACATCGAGCGGCTCCCCAAGGAAGACCTCCAGCCCTGACATGGAGATGACCCACGTCGTGCTCTCGCTCGCCGATCTGGTGCGGCTGGACACGCGAAGTGGGGGGCCCGTCGTGGCGTCGCTCGTCGACGGCGACGTCGTCGTCGCGCTCGGGGCGCGCGACCGATCCCTGGGTCCGCTCGGGCCCTGGCTGAGCGTCGGACCCGACTACCCCGCGTCGATGGCCGCGCGCGACGTCGCCACGCTGAGCTGGATCGCGGACTTCGACCACGTGGTGATCGCGGGCGAGCGGGCGAGCGAGCAAGCGACCGTCGTGCGCGCGATGCTCACCGACGACGAGGTCAACCTGGCGTCAGACGTGCTCAACCTTCGTGGCGCCTACAACCGCCCGGCGCCGCCGCGACCGATCACGGTCTGGTACGCACTGGACGGCCATCTCGGCGACGGGTCGGTCGTGCTCTACGGCGCGCCCGTCGACGCCCCCGACACGACGCGGTTCTATCGCGACTAGGCCGGCTGGGCCGAGATCCGGTCCGGGCGGATGCGCACCGTCACGCGGACCTCGCCCTCGCGGCGGTGCGGGTAGGTGTCCAGGTCGAGGTACTTCTTGGCGAACCGGTCGATGACCTCGTCGGCGCCCTCGGTCGTGAAGCCCACGACCGTGCCGCGCAGGGCGATCGCCACGTAGGGGTTGTCCGGGTCGGTCAGCGAGACCGCGACGCGCGGGTCCGAGGCCAGGTTGCGGGCCTTGGCCCGACCGAGGGCGGTGTTGATGATCACGTCGTCGCCGTCGAGCTCGACCCACACCGGGGTCACGTTGGGCGAGCCGTCCGGGGAGAGGCTGGCGACGTGGGCGAGGACGCGCTTGGCGAAGATGGCGCGCGAGGCGTCACTGAAGGTTTCGGTCACGATGCTCCTTTGGGTCGCTGGTGTCGACCCTAGTAGTTTTGACTTTATGAACATCGGTGCGCACGTGCGCGGCGGCGGAACACTGATCCCGTCACTGGATGCTGGGGTGGCGATCGGGGCGACCTCGATCCAAGTGTTCGTCCAGAGTCCTCGGATGTGGAAGCCCAGCCAGTACGCACCCGAGGTGCTCGACGCCTACCGCGAGGCCCAGCGCGACCACCCGAGCATCACCGACACCTTCTGTCACGCGACCTACCTCATCAACCTCGCGACGGCCGACCCCGAGCTCTACGAGAAGTCGGTCGCCGCACTCGCCCACAACCTGCGCGTGGGGCGCGCGATGGGCGCGTCGGGCGTGATCCTGCACGTCGGCAGTCACAAGGGCGCGGGCTTTGACGAGGCGCTGGAGCAGATCGTGAGCGCCTTCGCCCGGGCCCTCGATGACGCGGGGGCGATCGACACGCGCTGTCCGATCCTGATCGAGAACGCCGCCGGCGCCGGTGGGACGGTGGGGCGCAGCTTCGACGAGATCGAGGCGATCATCGAGGCGAGCGGCCGTGACGAGCGCCTGGGCCTGTGCATCGACACCCAGCACCTCTTCGCGAGCGGCGTCGACTACGCCACGCCGCGCACCGCACGCCAACTGCTCAAGGACGTCGAGCAGCGCTTCGGACTCGAGCGGCTGCGCTGCCTGCACCTCAACGACTCCAAGACCGCTTTTGGCTCGAACCGCGACCGCCACGCCAACATCGGCGAGGGCGAGATCGGCGCGGAGGGCCTCGCGGCGCTCGTCGGGCACCCCAAGGTGCGCGCGCTGCCGCTGCTGCTCGAGGTGCCCGGCGACGGCGACGGGCCGCGGGCCCAAGACGTGGTCGCGGCCCGCGACGTCGTGGCGCGCGGCGTCGCGCTCTACGGTCGAGGCGGGGCGAAGACGAAGGAAATCAAGTAGGAGGAATCATGACCAACGTGCGTATCGAATCAGACACCATGGGCACGATCGAGGTGCCCGCGGAGCGGTACTGGGGTGCGCAGACCGAGCGGAGCCTCCACCACTTCGCCATCAGCCACGAGACGATGCCGCCCGCGCTCATCCGCGCCTTTGGCATCTTGAAGCTGGCCTCGGCGCGGGTCAACCACGACCTGGGCAAGCTCGACGCCGAGCGCGCCGAGCTCATCGAGCGCGCCGCGGGCGAGGTGATCGACGGGTCACTGGCCGGGGAGTTCCCGCTGCGGATCTGGCAGACCGGGTCGGGCACCCAGACCAACATGAACGTGAACGAGGTCATCTCCAACCGGGCCATCGAGCTGGCGGGCGGGGAGCGCGGCTCAAAGGACCCCGTGCACCCCAACGACCACGTCAACATGTCCCAGTCCTCCAACGACACGTTCCCCACGGCCATGCACATCGCCGCGGTGCTCGAGATCACGGGCCGGCTCGCGCCCTCGGTGTCGCGCCTGCGTGACGCGCTCGACGAGAAGGCGCGCGCCTACGAGGGCGTGACCAAGATCGGACGGACCCACCTGATGGACGCCGTGCCGCTCACCCTCGGCCAGGAGTTCTCGGGCTACGTCGCCCAGCTCGACGCCGACCTGGACCGGCTCACCGCGGTCCTGCCCGGGCTCTACGAGCTCGCCGCGGGCGGCACGGCGGTCGGGACGGGACTGAACACCCACCCCGAGTTCGGCGAGCGGGTCGCGGCCGCGATCGCGGCGCTGACCGGCCAGCCCTTCGTGACCGCGCCGAACAAGTTCGCCGCCCTGGCCGCGCACGACGCGCTGGTCTTCGCCCACGGCGCGATCAAGACCCTGGCCGCGAGCCTCATCAAGGTGGCCGACGACCTGCGCTGGCTCGGCTCGGGCCCGCGCTCGGGTCTCGGCGAGCTGCGCCTGCCCGAGAACGAGCCGGGCAGCTCGATCATGCCGGGCAAGGTCAACCCGACCCAGTCCGAGGCCATGATCATGGTCGGCATCCAGGTCTACGCGAACGACACCGCGGTCGCGATGGCCGACTCGCGCGGCAATCTCGAGCTCAACGTCGCCAAGCCCGTGATCATCCACAACTTCTGCAACTCGATCGACCTGCTCACCGACGCCTGTGACCGGTTCCGCGAGTTCTGCGTTGAGGGGCTCGAGCCCGACTACGAGCAGATCGACCACCACCTGCGCAACAGCCTGATGCTGGTGACGGCCCTCAACCCGATCATCGGCTACGACAAGGCCGCCAAGGTCGCCAAGAAGGCGCACCACGAGCGCACGACGCTGCGCGAGGCCGCCCTCTCACTCGGCTTCTTGTCGGCCGAGGAGTTCGACGCTGCCGTGGTGCCCGAGGCGATGACCCACCCGTGAGGCCGCCGCTGCTCGCGGCGACCGAGGTCGACGACTGGCTGGCCGCGCACCCGTCGTGGCGAGTCATCGACGGTCACCTCGTACGCGAGTGGCGCGCGCCGAGTCACGGCGAGGCGGCCCGGGTGGTCCTCGACCAGGTCGCAATCG
>JAKAPH010000147.1 GCA_021807265.1 Actinomycetes bacterium
CACCCAGAACACCGACCGCGGCCAGGCGGTCGACCAGACGGTGCTCATCCGGCTGTCCAACGAGAACTTCACCACCCAGAAGGGTCGCGAGTCCTGGGGTCCGATGGGTTACATCGCCTACTCCAAACTCTGCACGCACCTCGGGTGCCCGGTCGGGCTCTACGAGCAGCAGCTGCAGTTGCTCGTGTGCCCGTGCCACCAGTCGATGTTCAACGTCAACAACGGCGCCATCCCCAACTTCGGTCCGGCGCCCCGGCCGCTGCCCCAGCTGCCGCTCTACGTCGACGCCGCCGGCTACATCCGGTCCCAGAGCGACTACCACGAGCCCGTCGGGCCAGGATTCTGGGAGCGCTCATGAGTGACGCCGTCGTGACCAAGCGGTCCAAGAAGCAGGCCCTCGGGCGTTACGGTCGCGTGGGCAAGGCCCTCGACGAGCTCGACGACCGCCTGGGCGTCGCCAAGGGCGGGCGGAGCTTCCTCGACAAAATCTTCCCCGACCACTGGTCCTTCATGCTCGGCGAGATCGCGCTCTACTCGTTCGTGGTGCTGCTCGCCACGGGCGTCTTCCTCTCGCTCTACTACATCCCGAGTTCGGCGATCGTCACCTACCACGGCAGCTACCTGCCCCTGGACGGCCAGTCGATGACCGAGGCCTACGCCTCGACGGTCAACCTCTCCTTCGCCGTGCGCGCGGGCCTCCTGATGCGCCAGATGCACCACTGGGCGGCCGACATCTTCATCGGGGCGATGGTGGTGCACATGGCGCGCGTGTTCTTCACGGGCGCCTTCCGCAAGCCGCGCGAGCTGAACTGGACCATCGGGGTGACGCTGCTCACCCTCGCGATCGTGAACGGCTTCTTGGGTTACTCGCTGCCCGACGACCTCGTCTCGGGCACCGGCATCCGCATCGCGTACTCGATCATCCTCTCGGTGCCGCTCGTGGGGACCTACCTCGCCTTCTTCGTCTTCGGCGGGAACTTCCCGGGCACCGCGGTGTTGCCGCGCTTCTTCATCTTGCACGTGCTGCTCGTGCCCGGGATCATGCTCGCGCTCGTGACCGCGCACATGGTCCTGCTCGTTCGCCAGAAGCACACCCAGTTCCCCGGCGAGGGGCGAACCGAGGACAACGTCGTCGGCACGCCGATGTTCCCGGTCTTCATGGCCAAGACGACGGGTTTCATGCTGATCGTCACCGGGGTCACCGCGCTGCTCGGGGCCTTCGCCCAGATCAACCCGATCTGGCAGTTCGGTCCCTACGACGCGTCGCGCATCTCCTACGCCGTGCAGCCGGACTGGTACATGGCCTTCCTCGACGGGGCGCTGCGCATCTTCCCCGCGTGGTCCTTCCACAGCTTCGGCCATACGATCCCGCTCGAGGTGACGATCCCCGCGGTGATCTTCCCGGGCCTCGTCTTCGGCCTCGCCTACGCCTGGCCGGCGCTCGAGCGCATCGTCACCAAGGACGTCGCGCCCCACAACCTGCTCGACCGTCCGAGCAGCCGGCCCAAGCGCACCGCGGCCGGCGTGGCGGTGCTCGCGGCGATCTCGATGCTCTTCATCGCGAGCTCGACCGACGTGATCGCGAACTTCTTTCACGTCTCGCTCAACACCGTGCTGTGGGCGATGCGCGTGCTCGTGCTCATCTCGCCGTTCGTCGCCTACCCGATCGCCTACAAGATCACCGCCGAGATGCACGCGACGCGCGGCTCGGGCAAGCGCAAGACCGCCAACGTGGTGACCCGCACCGACGAGGGTGAATACGTGGCGACCGCGGCGCCGGCCTACGCTGATGACGTGGCTCACGACCTCGCACCGACGCCGGTACCCCAGTACATTGAGGCGGTCGAAACCGACGAGGAACCTGACGACGGCGTGCGCACGATCGATCGCTAGGCCGTGGCCCGTGCGCGGCCCACTCGCCGACCAAGCCTCGTCGCACTGACGCTGCTGGTACTCGGCCTCGGCACCGTCGCGGCGGGCGGCGCCCCCGCGACGCCGGCGACCTCCTCGGCGGGCGCCGAGCGGGCCCAGCCCGGCTGGACCGTGGCGAGCCGATCGGCGCGCGGGGTGATGGTCGACTACCGCAACGTCACCATCGGGGCGACGACATTCCGCGTGCTGCGCCTGCGCGCGCGCACGACCCTCCTGCGCTGGCACGTCGGCTCGACGGACCCGGCGCTCGGCACGCTGGTGCCCGCTGACGCCGGGTCGGCGATCGACTGGCCCACCGAGGGTCGCGCCGGTGTGGTCGCGGTCTTCAACGGCGCCTTCAAGCAAGCGGCGGGCGCTGGCGGCTCGATCGCCGACGGCATGACCCTCGTGCCCATGCTGCGCGGACGCATGACCATCGCCATCGACGCCGCGGGGACCTGGGCCATGGGCCAGTGGGGCTCGCCCAACTTTCCCCCGCGGGGCTTTTCGGTGGTGAGCGCGCGCCAGAACCTCGGCGCGCTCGTGTGGAACGGTCGCGTCACGGCCGCGGCGCTGTCGCCGAACTGGCGCCAGTGGGGCGACCCACTGCACGAGGTGCCGACGGTCGCGCGCAGCGGACTGGGCGTCGACGCGAACGGCAACCTGCTCTACGTCGCCACGATGCAGCCCACCCTCGCCGGTCCGCTCGCGCGCGCCCTCGTGGCGGCGGGCGCGGTGACGGGCATGGAGCTCGACATCAATCCCTTCTGGCCGATCCTCGGCGCGCCGTTCACGCCCCTGCACCAGCCCGGTCCGATGCCCGTGCAGCTGCCCATGTCCGAGCACAGCCCGACGATCTACGCCACGGGCTGGACGCGCGACTTCTTCGTCGCACTGGCCGAGCCGGCATCGTGGGCCTGCTGGTGGTCGGGTCCGGGCATCACGTCGACCCACGTGCCCGAGGC
>JAKAPH010000035.1 GCA_021807265.1 Actinomycetes bacterium
CCTCGGCGACGAACATGCCCTTGGTCTTGCGGTCTTCCTCCTGGGAGATCGGCACGCCGAGCGAGCCGAAGATCTCGACCTCGGCCCGGTGCCACAGGACCTCGGAGTCGATGAGGAGCCCGTCCATGTCAAAGAGGGTTGCGCGCAGCGTCACCTCGACACTCTGACACAGCCGTAACGTGGGCCCGTGCCCACCATTCGCCTCTGTGCACCCTCGGACGTGGACGACGTCGTCGAGGCGGTCGCGCGCGACCAGCGACTCGCGAGCGAACGAAATCCCTTCATCGACGCCCGGCTCGATCGCGACGACCTCGCCGCGTCCTATCGGGACCGGCGCGCGCCCACCTGGATCGCGCTCGAGGGGGCGCGGCTGGTGGGCCACCTGACCGCGACCACGCTCGCCCGACCGTCGGGCGCCGTGAGCGCGTGGGTCAGCCCCGACGCGGTCTCCTTCGATGGCGTCGCGACGCTGGGCTCGCTGTACGCGCTCGCCGGGGAGCACTGGCTCGCCGACGGGGTGTCGGACCACGAGGTCTGGGCCTACGACCGCCCCGACGCGCGCGAGCCGTGGCTCGAGCTCGGATTCGCCCATCGGTTCCGCCGCGGCTCGCTCGATCTCACCGCACGGTCCAGCCCCCGCTGGCCGGCGGGCTACCGGTTGCGGTACGGATCGATCGAGGACCTCGAGCTCGCCACCCACTTCAGCGGACTGCTCGACGCCGAGGAGGCGCGCGGTCCGAGCTTTGCGCGCACCGAGGCGCTCGATCCATCCGAGCTGGTCGAGACGCTCGAGGATCCCGACACGATCTACGGCGTCGTCGAGCACGACGGTACGCCGGTCGCCCAGGCCATCGTCTTTCCCCTGCTACCGGTACGGGGATCGCACGACCGGACGATGCACCTCAGTGCGGTCGTGGTCGAGCCGTCGCACCGGGGGCGCGGCGTCGCCACGGCGATGCTCGACGAGCTGGCGGCACAGGCACGCTCGAGGGGCTTTCAGTACGCCGACGTCACGTGGCGAACGGCCAACCTGGCGGCGGCCTCGTTCTGGCGCGCCTACGGGGTCACCCCGACCTACGTCCGCCTGCAGCGTCGCGTGCGCGCCGACGAGGTGTAATTCCCAGGACCGTTGTTCACGGAAGTCTGCTGGCCGGTGGTTTGTTGCCGATGGATGAATGTGTCCTGACGTAGTTGTAGTCGACAGGGAACGCCTCGAGTGCGGCGAGGCGTTCGGCGTTGGAGGTGTAGGGCCGGTCATAGGCCCACTCGTCGGCCAGGGTCCGGTTGAATCGCTCGGCTTTGCCATTGGTCTGGGGCCGGTAGGGGCGAGTTGTGAGGTGGCGAATTCGTCCGAGGGCTCGCTGAAAGACCCGGGCGGTGGTGTAGTTGCGGGCGTTATCGGTCATGACCCGCTCGACGTCGACGCCCATCTCGGCGAAGCGGTCCTTCGTGCGCTCGAGGAAGCCCGCGCAGGTCTCGCCCTTCTCGTCGGCGTGCACTTCGACGTAGGCGAAGCGGCTGTGGTCGTCGACCGCCACGTGCAGGTAGTCAAAGCCCGGGGACTGTGTCTTGAACTTGCCGGCTCGGTCGCGTTCGCGCCCGTGCACGCGCCAGCCCCCGCCCTCGGGCACCCGGCCGAGCTTCTTCACGTCGACGTGGATCAGCTCGCCGGGACGATCGCGTTCGTAGCGGATGGCAACGCCGGTGGTGCGGTCCAGACGACTCAGGCGACTGAGTCCGTGGCGAGCGAGGACCGCGTGGACCGTCGAGGGGGCCAGGTCCAACTTCTGGGCGATGCGGTGCGGTCCGCGCCGGCTGGCGCGGCGAAGTTCGAGCACGGCGGCCTCGACGTTGTCGCTCGTTCGATGGGGACCGCGGTGGGCTCGTGAGGATCGGTCGTTCAGTCCGGCCAGGCCCTCCTCGCGAAAGCGCCGCAGCCACTTGTGGACCGTCTGGCGCGAGACGCCGGCCATGGCCGCGGCGTGGGCCGGCGGCCAACCTTCCTCCAGGACCCGGTGGACCAGCAGCAGCCGTCCGGCGGGGGTCAGTTTTGCTTTAGCGTGACTCATTGAGAGGTCTCTCTTTCTGTTGATGTGTGCAACACCAATCAGACAGGAGAGACCTCTCGTCAGTCAATAACGGTCCTGGGAATTACAACTAGGCGAGCGACGCCTCGATGGCGGCGATCAGCACCGGGTCCTCGGGGGTCACCGTCGGCGCGAATCGCTGCACCGAACCGTCGGGCCCGAGGAGGAACTTCTCGAAGTTCCACCGGATGTCGCCCACGTGGCCCTCACCGTCAGCCACCGCCGTCAGCATCTCGTAGATGGGGTGGCGGCCCTCGCCGTTCACCTCGATCTTCTCGAACAACGGGAAGGTCACGCCGTAGGTGGTCGAGCAGAAGCTCTGGATCTCCTCGGCCGTGCCCGGCTCTTGGCCCAGGAACTGGTTGCAGGGAAAGCCGACGACGCTGAACCCGCGGTCGGCGTAGCGCTCGTGCAGGGCCTCGAGCCCCTCGTACTGCGGCGTGAGGCCGCACTTGGAGGCCACGTTCACCACGAGCACACTGTGGCCCCGGTAGGGGGCGAGCGACGCATCGTCGCCGGCCAGGGTCCGAACGGGAATGTCGTAGACGGTCATGGACCCGACCATACCGGTGCGACCCCGCGCGTCGAGCGCCGCGACACTTCTAGGCTCGCCGTATGCACGCCGCCGTTCTCATCGATGGACGACTCGAGGTCCACGAGCGCCCGACCCCCGAGCCGGGACCAGGCGACGTCCTGGTCGCGGTGGTCGGTGCCGGCGTCAACGCCGCCGACCTCATACAGCGCCGGGGCTTCTACCCCGCGCCCCCGGGCTGGCCGGTCGACGTCCCCGGCCTCGAACTCGCCGGCGTGGTCAGCGCCGTCGGACCGGGCGTCGAGCCCGGCCTCGTCGGCCGTCGCGTCTGCGCGATCGTCGGCGGGGGCGCCCAGGCGACGCACTGCATCGTGCCCCACGAGCACCTGCTGGAGGTCCCGGACTCGGTCGACCTGACCGTGGCCGGTGGCTTCGCCGAGGCCTTCGTGACCGCCCACGACGCCCTGGTCACCCAGGCGGCCGCCACCGCCACGGACCGGGTCCTGATCTCGGGCGCCACCGGCGGGGTCGGGTCCGCCGCGGTGCAGATCGGCGCTCGCCTCGGCGCCCACGTGATCGCCGTCACCCGCACACCGGCGTTCCACGACGAGCTCCGCGGTCTCGGCGCCGCCGAGGCGGTCACGCTCGAGCAGGTGGCGGCGCTCGAGCCGGTCGACGTCGTCATCGAACTCGTGGGTGCCGCGCACCTGCAGTCCGCGCTCACGGTCCTCGCGCCGCACGCCCGGGTCGTCGTGATCGGCGTCGGTGGTGGGGGGCGCGTCGAGGTCGACCTGCGCACCGTCATGAGCCGGCGCGCCACGATCACCGGCTCGACGCTGCGCGCGCGCTCGCGCGAGGAGAAGGCGCTCGTGATCGGACGCGTGCGCGCCGACCTGCTCGACGACTGGGCGGCGCAACGCCTGCGGGTACCCGTCGCGCGGACGTTCGACCTGGCCGACATCGCGGCGGCCTACGACTACTTCGCCGAGCCCGGCAAGTTCGGCAAGGTCCTGGTCCGCACCCCGTGATCGCGTGGCGGTCCGCCAAGTCGATTCCCCGGCCGCACCCGTCGCGATGCGATCCGAGTCGACCGGATTACCAGGCGATCATCGACGCGCACGAGCGCGCGGTGACCGCCGGCGAGCCGACGTACGTCGACCCCGTGACGCGTTTTGTCGTGCTTACCGTCTCGACGTTGCGCCGGCGGGGCCAGTGCTGTGACCGGGGCTGTCGACACTGCCCCTACCTCGACGCACCAGCGCACTGACTGCGCCGCCGTCGTCACCGCGACGCGAACGGCGCGGTGACGACGGCGGGCGAGGTCTTGTTACAGCAGGTCGCGCAGGGGCGTGTAGTCCAGCCCGTGCGCCTCGGCCACGGGGCCGTAGGTGATCGAACCGTTGACCGTGTTGACTCCCTCGGCCAGCGCGTCGTCGGCCAGGACGGCCTCGCGCCACCCGTGGTGGGCCAGCTCCATCGCGTAGGGCAGGGTCGCGTTGGCGAGCGCCGCGGTCGAGGTGTTGGGCACCGCGCCGGGCATGTTGGCCACGCAGTAGAAGATCGAACCGTTCACCTCAAAGACCGGGTCCGAGTGCGTCGTCGGTCGGGTCGCCTCGAAGCACCCGCCCTGGTCCACCGAGATGTCCACGAGGACCGAGCCCTCGCGCATCTTGGCGACGAGGTCGTTGCTCACCAGCTTGGGGGCCTTCGCGCCGACGACGAGGACGGCACCGATGACGATGTCGGCGCCGATGCAGGCCTCCTCGAGGCTCAGCGTCGACGAGGCGATCGTCTCAAGGCGGCCGTCGAAGTGGTGGTCCACCTGGCGCAGCCGGTCGAGGTTCCGGTCAAGGATCTTCACGTTGGCGTGCAGGCCCACGGCGAGGGTCGCCGCGGCGAGACCCGCCACACCGGCGCCAATCACGACGACGTTGACCGGCGCGACGCCCGGGACACCGCTGATCAGCGAGCCGTGGCCGCCGCCGGGGCGCATGAGGTGGTGTGCGCCCATCAAGGGTGCCATCCGACCGGCGACTTCGCTCATCGGCGTGAGCAACGGCAGGGAGTTGTCACGCAGTCGGACCGTCTCGTACGCGATGGCGACGTTGTTCGAGGCCACCAGGGCGTCGGTGCACTCGCGCGACGCGGCGAGGTGCAAGTACGTGAAGAGGACCTGGTTCTTGTGCGCCGCGAGCCGCGGGTATTCGGCCGCGATCGGCTCTTTCACCTTCATGATCATGTCGCTGTCGGCCCAGACATCGTCGACGTCGTCGACGATGGTGGCGCCATTGGCGACGTAGTCGGCGTCGCTGATCGACGAACCAACTCCCGCACCACGCTCGATGAGCACCTGGTGGCCCGCACCGGTGAGCTCGCGGGCACCCGCCGGGGTGAGTGCCACGCGATTTTCGTCAGTCTTGATTTCCTTCGGAACGCCTATTTTCATGAAATTCATCCTAATTTACCGATTGCGGTGCCCTCGTTGGCTCCGACTACGCCTTCTTACGCGCGAGCACAATACTCAAGATCGCGCAGGCGATCCCAACGGTAAAGATCGCGGTGCCAAAGACGAACACTTGTGGCGGGATGCCCACCCGGGTCGCGCCGAACACCCACACGGGGAACGGCACGCTCGTGCCACTGAGGAAGTTCGACGTCACGAAGTCGTCGATCGAGATGGCGAAGGCCATCAGCGCGCCGGCGAGCACGCCGGGCATGATGAGCGGCAAGGTCACCCGCGTGAAGGTCACCGCGGGGGTCGCCCCCAGGTCGTAAGCGGCCTCTTCGAGCGCGGTGTCAAAGCCGGCGAGCCGCGCGCGCACCGTCACCGTCACGTAGGCGATCGAGAACATGACGTGCGCGAGCACCAGGGTCAGGAAGCCTCGTCCGATGTTGAACGTGACGAAGAGTCCGAGCAGCGACGCTCCCATGACGATCTCCGGCGCGGCGATGTTCAAGAAGATCACCTGCTCGAAGGCGCCCTTGCCCCGGAACCGGGGCGGGCGGTAGCGCACGAGCGCGATGGCGAGCATCGTGCCGAGCACCGTCGCGATGAGCGTGCTGACGAGCGCGAGGCGGATCGAGAGCCAGAACGAGGCGGTGAGCCCCGGCACGTTGCTCCACTGGTGATACCACTGGGACGTAAAGCCGTTCCACGAGAAGCTCACCAGCTGCATGCTGCCGATCGTCTTGTTGAAGCTGTAGAAGATCATGATGACGATCGGGAACACCAGGTAGGCGATGACGAGCCAGGAGTAGGCCGGCAGGACGAACCGGGTCCAGCGGCGCTTCTTGGTCGGGTGCGCCTGGGGCGCCAGTGCCGCGGCGGGTTGGTCGAGCAGGGTCATAGGTACTGCTCGATCGTTCGCGAGCCCAGGAGCCGGGCGTAGAGGAAGATGCCGAGCAGGGCCACGACGAGCAGGATCGCCGACAGCGACGCGCCCCCGGCGTAGTCCAGCGTGACCAGGAACTGATTCTGGATCACGGTGCCGATCATCGTGTTGGAGGTCCCGCCGAGGATCTCCTGGTTGACGTAGTCACCGAACATGGGGATGAACGTCAACAGGAAGGCGGCGAAGATGCCGGGCACGGCGAGGGGCATGATGACCTTCATGAAGCCGACCCGCTTGGTGGCGTAGAGGTCGTAGGCCGCCTCGAGCACCCGGCGGTCGATCCGCTCGAGGGCCACGTAGAGCGGCAGCGCCGTGAAGGGAAGGTAGTTGTAGGCCAAGCCCGCCATCACTGCGTAGCTCGTGCCCAAGATGTGAAAGCCCGACGGCAGCAGGTGGATGTGCTTGAGCGCCCCGAGGATCACCCCGTTGTTGGAGAGCACGAACTCCCACACGATCGTGCGGATGACGAACGAGACGAAGAACGGCACGAGGAGCATGAGCAAGAAGAAGTTCTTGCGACGGCCGCCGTAGAAGGCGATCCAGTAGGCGATCGGAAACGAGATGATCAGGTCGACCACCGTCGCGGCGGCCGCGAAGTACAGGCTCGTGATGAACTCCTGGTGGTAGAGGCTCATCTCACTGGAGAACTCGCCCCAGTGCCAGGCCATCACGCACGCCCCGGTCGAGGGGCTGCACGTCTTCAGTGACAACGAAAGCATCAAGACCAGCGGCACGAGGAACAGCAGGAGGAGCCACAGGCCCGACGGCAGGCTGAGTAGGTAGGGCGCGAGCGCCCTACCTACTCGCCGAGTACGCCGTGGTGCTACGCCCCCTGCGTGATCGGGAGGAACAAGTTGTTCCACGCGTTGATCTCCTCCTGATTCTTAAAGGGGTAGTAGTTCTTGGACAACTTGACCCGATCGGGCGTCGGGAAGACCGACGGCGAGTCGGCGGTCACCGACGTCGCGAGGCCGATCGACGGCGCCATCGCCTTGAGCGCGGCCGCGTCCCAGCCGGTCGGGTGGATCAACTGCTGCTTGGCCGAGGGAACCGGGCAGATGTAGTCGTTGTAGTACTCCACGACCGCCTGGGTCATCGGGCTGTAGTAGAAGTCCATCAGCTTCATCGCGTCGAGTGGATTCTGGGCGTAGAGCGGAATCGCCATGTTGTCGGTCCAGAGCATGAGCCCCTCTTTGGGGACCATGAGGACGAGGTCCTTGTACTTGGAGTTCAAGTTGGCCTGGAAGATGTCGCCCGAGTAGCACTGCGAGACGACGGTGTCGCCGTTCTTGAGGTGCTGGATGTAGCTCTGGTCGTAGTACGCGGCGACCAGGCCGTCACTGCGCTGGGTCTGGAGCTTCTTGGCCGCTTTCGCCCAGTCCTTCTCGGTCGAGGAGAACGGCTCGACGCCGATGGCGAGCAAGCCCGCGCTGCCCAGCTCGAAGGGGTCCGACAGCATGCCGATCTTGCCCGCGTACTTCTTATCGAACAGGATCTGGATGCTGTCGCCGGGGTTCTTCACGTGCTTGGCGTTGTAGGCGACCGAGGTCCAGCCCGACTGCCAAGCCATCGTGTACTTGTTGCCCGGGTCCCACGACGGGCTCTTGACGAGTGGTCCCGCGTACTTATTGAAGTTCGTCATCAACTTGTGGTCCAGCGGCACGAGCCAGCCGTTCTGGATCAGGTAGCCCAGCTCGGGGTTGTTGTTGGTCATGACGACGATGTCGTAACCCGTCGACTGGCCCGCCGCGAGCGACGGACGGATCTTGGCGTAGAAGGACGCGTTGTCCTGGATGACCTCGTAGTAGTTGACCTTGATCTTCGTGGTCTGGGTGAAGTGCTGCAGCGACAAGTGCTTGCCGTTCAGGACGTCGATGTAGAGGGGCCAGTTCGCGAAGTTGACCGTGTGATGCAGCTTCTGCTTCGACCACCACTTGGCGGTACCCACGTTCTTGTTGGGCAGTGCCGTCGCACCCGCACCGCTCGAGAGCAGCAGCGACGCCCCCGCGCCGGCGCCCGCAGCCTTCATCAAGCCGCGACGCGAGAAGCGCTGCTCGGTGAGTCCACGCCAGAACGACGGGTCGATGCCGCCGCTCTGATCAAAAACCTTGAACTCCTCTGACATGGTTAGTCCCCCTCTGTTTCATTGATTTCTACGGTTGTTGGTAGTGGTTTGACGGTGAAAGTGTGCTCGACGGGCCAGCTGAGGATGACCTCATCGCCGCTGCGCGGGGCCAGCTGGTGGCCGATGTTCTGGGCGTAGGCCGTGACTTCGACCCCGAGGTTCGTCTCGACGATGTACTGGTTGCCCACGCCGGTGAAGGTCGACACGCGTACGCGCCCGCCAATGGAGTTGTGGTCGGAGGCGACGACGGCGTCCGCCGGCAGGATGCCGATCTTCTCGGGGCGAACGCCAACCTTGACCGCCGTGCTCCCGCCGAGGTCGGGGACGTGGTCCGCGGGCACGACGATGGTCCCGCCGCCGTCGATCGCGATGGTGGTGCGCGAACCCGAGGTTGAGACGATAGAGCCCGCGAGCAAGTTCGACGCCCCGAGGAATGACGCCACGAACTCGGTGGTCGGGCTGTCGTAGACGTCCTTGGGCGTGCCCATCCCCTCGATGCGACCGTGCCACATGACCGCCAGGCGGTCCGACATCGTCATCGCCTCCTCCTGGTCGTGGGTGACGTAGAGGAAGGTGATGCCGACCTGGGTCTGGATGCGCTTGAGCTCGATCTGCATCTGGCGGCGAAGCTTCGCGTCGAGGGCCGACATCGGCTCGTCGAGCAGCAGCAGCTTGGGCTGGTTGACGAGCGCACGCGCCAGGGCCACGCGCTGCTGCTGGCCACCCGAGAGCTGGGACGACTGACGCTTTTCGTAGTTGGGCAGGTCGACGATCTCGAGCATCTCGCCGACGCGCCGCTTGATCTCGTTCTTCTCGATGCGCTGGCGGCGCAGGCCGAACGCGACGTTCTCGTAGACATTGAGGTGCGGGAAGAGCGCGTAGGACTGGAAGACCGTGTTGACGTCGCGGCGATAGGGCGGCAGGTTGGTCACGTCCTGGCCGCCGAGCAGGATCCGTCCCTTGGTGGGGTCCTCGAAGCCGCCCAGCATGCGCAGCGACGTCGTCTTGCCACAACCCGACGGCCCGAGGAGGCTGAAGAACTCCCCCGCTTCCACGCGCAGGTTCAGGTCGTCCACCGCGTTCGCGTCATTGAACGTCTTGGTGACGTTGATGAACTCGACGTCGGCGGACTCCAGATTGGCAATCCTGCCCGCTCGGCCCGGTCCCCGCGCGCCTCGCGGCTTGGACTCGGTAGCCTTCGTCGCCCCAATGCTCATGTACGTCCCCCCGACTGCCTTCTGCGTGGCCGAAGCCACTCCCCCCCTCGCCACGACCCCTGAGTCATGGACAAGGCCTATCACCCCAAAACCGCCCCGTCAGTTCAACACCGTGAACTGACGGTTACATCTCGATGTTGTGCATCACGTGCTTGATGCGCGTGTAGTCCTCGAAGCCGTAGACCGACAGGTCCTTGCCGTAACCCGAACTCTTGAAGCCGCCGTGGGGCATCTCGGCCACCAGCGGAATGTGGGTGTTGACCCAGACGCAGCCGAAGTCGAGGTCGCGCGTGAAGCGCATCGCGCGGCCGTGGTTCGCGGTCCACACCGATGACGCCAGGCCGTAGTCGACCCCGTTCGCGTAGGCCAGGGCTTCTGCGTCGTCATTGAACTTCTGGACCGTGATGACCGGTCCGAAGATCTCGTTCTGGATCATCTCGTCGTCCTGGTGCAGCCCGGCGACCACCGTCGGCGCGACGAAGAACCCCTCGTCGCCGACCTGCGAGCCGCCCGCGGCGACCGAGGCGTGGCTCGGTACGCGCTCGAGAAAGCCCGTGACCCGCGCCAGCTGGTTGACGTTGTTGACGGGCCCGAAGAGCGCGTCGGCGTTGTCGGGCTTGCCGATGACCGTGTGCTTGGCCTGCTCGGCCAGGGCGTCCACGAAGTCGCCGTAGACCTTGGAGGCGACGAGCACCCGGGTCGCCGCCGTGCAGTCCTGGCCGGCGTTGAAGTAGCCCGCGATCGCGATGCCCTCGACGGCCGCGGCCAGGTCCACGTCGTCAAAGACGATGACCGGTGCCTTGCCGCCGAGCTCGAGGTGCACCTTCTTGAGCGTCTTTGATGCGGTGGAGGCAACCTCCATGCCCGCGCGCACCGACCCGGTCACCGACACCATCGCCGGCACGCGGTGCTCGACGAGCGCGCGGCCGGTGTCGCGGTCACCGCAGACCACGTTGAAGACGCCTTCGGGCAGGACCTGGGCCATGAGCTCAGCCATGTAGAGCGTCGACGCGGGCGTCGAGTCGCCGGGCTTGAGCACCATGGTGTTGCCCGCCGCGAGGGCCGGCGCCCACTTCCACACCGCCATCATCATCGGGTAGTTCCACGGCGTCACCGCGCCGCAGACCCCGATGGGCTCGCGGCGGACGTAGCTCGTCATGCCCTCCATGTACTCGGTGGCGCCGCGCCCCTCGAGCAGGCGCGCGGCGCCGGCGAAGAAGCGGATCTGGTCCAGCATCGGGGGGACCTCTTCGCTGTGGGTGAGCGAGAGGATCTTGCCCGTGTTCTCGGACTCAATGGCCACGAGCTCGTCGGCGTGCTGTTCGAGCACGTCGGCGATCTTGAGCAGCGCCAGGCTGCGCTGGGACGGCGTGGTGCGCCGCCACGACTGGAAGGCCTTCGCGGCGACGTTGACCGCATAGTCGACGTCCGCCGCGTCAGAAACGGGCATCTCGGCGAAGGGCTGGCCCGTCGCCGGATTGAAGACTTCGGCGTACTTCGCGCTCTTCGGCGCAACGTATTCGCCCCCTATGAAATTTGCCAAACGACGCATGCCCACCCCTCCTGAATCCAGTACTGACCACGTAACACCAGTGACACTCTGCCAGATTGTGCGACCGTGCGCAAGGTCATATGTAAGAAATAAGTCATCACTTACCACTTTCACGACGCATTCCGTCGTGAAGTGTGCATATACTGTACGTATCCGCAGTTCGAGCACTGGTTCAGTGCGAGGACCGGGAGCGACCAATGCCAGCAACTTCAAAGCGACAGACGACCAAGAACGCGAGGAAGGCATCGGTCTCCGACCACGCGCGGCTCGAAGTGGTCGCCACGACGAATGGCCTGGACGACATCGATCGCCAGATCATCAGCCACCTCCAGGTGGACGGCCGGCGCGCCTACGGCGCGATCGCCGGCGAGGTCGGGCTCTCCGAAGCGGGCGTGCGCCGACGGGTCCAGCGGCTGCGCGACATGGGCGTCATGCAGATCGTGGCCATCACGGACCCGTTGCAGCTCGGCTACGGCCGCGAGGCACTGATCGGCATCCGGGTGCACGGCGACGTGCGCCTGGTCGCCGATCGGGTCGCCGCGATCGACGAGGCCAACTACGTGGTTATGACCGCGGGCAGTTTCGACATCATCGCCGAGGTCATCGCCGTCGATGACGCGGCCCTGGTGCACCTTCTCAACGACGCCATTCGGAGCATCCCTGGGGTGACCGAAGTTGAAACCTTTCTGTATTTGAAACTTTCAAAGCAGACCTACACATGGGGGACGAAGTGACCTTGCACGAAATCATCTCAGACGGCATCGCCGTCAACGATCCGAAACACGAGAGCCATGCGTACTCCGAGCGTGCTCGCCGCAATCTGTGGTTGCAGATGTCGCGGATGGGCGCGTACTCGGAGTCAAACGAAGTGCCGATCATGGTGCGCGGCGAAGGAACACGGGTCTACGACGCCAACGGTGTCGAGTACTTTGACGGCCTGTCGGGCCTGTTCACCAACGCGCTCGGCCACGGCCGCGCCGACATTGCCGAGGCGGCCGCCGCGCAGATGAAGGAGCTGGCGTTCTTCCCGCTGTGGACCTACGCGCACCCCAAGGCGATCGAGCTGGCCGAGAAGCTGGCGAGCCTGGCCCCCGGCGACCTCAATCGAGTCTTCTTCACCACTGGTGGAGGCGAAGCGGTCGAGAGCGCCTGGAAGCTGGCCCGTCAGTACCACCGCCTGCGCGGCGAGACCGACCGCTACAAGGTGATCAGCCGCGACATCGCCTACCACGGCACCACGATGGGGGCGCTCACCATCACCTCGCTAGAGGGCTACCGCAAGCAGTTCGAGCCGCTGGTCCCCGGCGCCGTCAAGGTGCCGCCGACCAACTTCTATCGGGCGACCGAGCACGCTGACGACATCGTCGCCTTCGGACTGTGGTCGGCCAACCAGATCGAAGAGGCCATCCTTCGCGAGGGGCCCGAGACGATCGCGGCAGTATTCCTCGAGCCCGTCCAGAACGCCGGCGGCTGCTTCACGCCGCCCCCGGGCTACTGGCAGCGGGTCCGCGAGATCTGTGACAAGTACGGCGTGCTGCTCGTCTCGGACGAGGTGATCTGCGCCTTCGGCCGGATCGGGACCTGGTTCGGCGGCCAGAAGTACGACTACGTGCCCGACATCATCACCGCGGCCAAGGGCATCACCGCGGGGTACGCGCCACTGGGCGCGATGATCGTCTCGGACCGGATCGCCGAGCCGTTCCAGCACGACGACACGGCCTTCCAGCACGGCTTCACCTGGGCGGGCCACCCGCTCTCGTGCGCCGTGGCACTCAAGAGCATCGAGATCATGGAGACCGAGCACGTCATCGAGAACGTCCAGGCGAACCAGGAGTACTTCCACGAGAGCCTGCTCGCGCTGCGCGACATTCCCATCGTCGGCGACATTCGCGGGACCGGCTACTTCTGGGGTGTCGAACTCGTCAAGGACCAGGAGACCAAGCAGGGCTGGTCGGGCGACGAAGCGGAGCGCCTACTGCGCGGCTACGTCTCACCCGAGATGTTCCGGCGCGGCCTGATCTGCCGCTCGGACGACCGGGGCGACCCGGTCGTGCAGCTCGCGCCGCCGCTCATCTCGACGCGCGACGACATCGACTTCATGGTCGGTGTGCTCCGCGAGGTCTTCACTGGAGCGTCCCAGCGGCAGTACTAATGCGACCGCCAGACTCGCTCTGGTGGTCCACGATGGGTGAGGAGGTCACGGCCCGACCGGCCCTGAACGCTCACGCCGACGTGGACGTGGCCATCATCGGTGGCGGCTTCACGGGCCTATGGACGGCCCGTGAAGCACTGCGCCGCGACCCGAGCCTGCGCGTGCTCGTCATCGAGAAGGAAGTCTGCGGCTTCGGGGCGTCGGGGCGCAACGGCGGCTGGGCGTCGGCCCTCTACCCCCAGAGCGCCGCGGCGGTGCGCGACGCCTACGGCGACGACGCCGCGACCCACCTGCGGCTCACCCTCGAGCGGGCCGTCGAGGACCTCGGCGACGCGGCCGCGGCCGACGGCATCGACGCCGACTTCGTGCGCGGCGGCACGCTGGTGTTCGCCCGTAGCGACGTGCAGGCGTCACGCCTTCATGCCGAGTTCGATGAGCTGCGCGCCGCCGGTGCGACGGACGTGCAGTGGCTCGGCGAGGACGAAGCGCGCGAGCGCGGCGCGGTCACCCACGCCCGCGGTGCGCTCTTCACGCCCCACTGCGCGCGCCTGCACCCCGCCAAGCTCAGATCGG
>JAKAPH010000036.1 GCA_021807265.1 Actinomycetes bacterium
GATCCCGACGGGTCCTGCCCTCCAGCGACCGGCGTCGCACCGGCTAGCCTATCGAGGCAGATGCCGGCGAACATAACCCTGCCACCGAGACAGTTCGCTCTGGCCCTCGGCGCCGTTCTCGCTGGTGGCGGCGTTGGCACCCTGATCCGAGACCTCGCGCTGAAGCTCCAACACATTTCGGCTACATCAACCGACTGGACGACCCAGGTGCCGTGGGTGCTGCTCGTGATCAACGTCCTCGGCGTCTACGTGGCGACCTGGCTGCTGCGCACCTCGCTGCGCGCGCACGACCCGAATGATCCATGGCGACTGCTCCTGATCACGGGGCTGCTTGGCGGTTTCACGTCCTACTCGAGCCTCGTGGTCGCCTGGGCGGCAATCTGGCACCTTTCGGTCGCCATCAGTGTTGCGGTCGCGGTCGGCTCGCTCGCGAGCGGCGCCGTCGCCGCCTGGCTAGGGCTGCGCCACCACCCATGACACTGCTGCTCGTCACCATCGCGGGAGCCCTCGGCGCCGCGGTGCGCTTTGTCATGGAGTACCTGGTGCGTCGCCATCACCCGACGCGACGGCCCTGGGCGACGGTCGGTGCGAACGTGCTCGGCGCCTTCATCGCCGGCTGGATCGTCTACCGGCTCACGGGCGCGGCCGACGCGCACGTGCACGCGATCCTGCTCACCGGCTTCTGCGGGGGCCTCACCACCTTCTCGTCGGCCTTCGCCATACCCGCGCTCTTACAGCGCGAGCACCACTGGGGCTACGCCGCCGCCGTCGTGCTCGCGACGCCCGTGCTCTCGGGGGTCGCCTTCGCCCTGGGCATGGCGCTCACCGTGCGCTGAGGCGCCGGACGAGGTAGCGACGGCTGCTCTCGACGATCCAGCTGAAGGTCGGATCGGGCTTGGCGAGGAGTTCGGGGTGCCACTGCACCGCGAGGATCCGCCCGTCGCTCGTCTCGAACCCCTCGACCACGTCGTCACTCGCGTGGGCGGTCACGACGAGGTCCTCGCCCACGGTCTCGATGACCTGGTGGTGCAGTGAGTTGACCTGCAGCGACGTCCCGACGAGCCCGCGCAGTGTCGTGCCCGCGACCGTGGTGACGCCGTGGGTGGCCACTCGCCCATCGACGTGCCACTGGGGGTGGCCCGCGCCTTCGTCGAGCTCCACGTGCTGGCGCAGCGTCCCGCCGTAGGCGACGTTGATCAGTTGGAGGCCGCGACAGACCCCGAGGACGGGAAGATCGAGCGAGCGTGCCGCCTCGAGCAGTGCGAGCTCCCAGGCGTCGCGATCGGGCTCGACCTCGCCGAGGTCGGGATCGGGCTGGGCCCCGTAACGTGCGGGCTCCACGTCGGCTCCCCCACTCAGGACGAGGCCGTCGAGCCGGTGGAGCAGGTCGGTGACCGGGGCGTCACGGGTCAGCTGGACCGGTATGCCGCCCGCGGCCGCGATCGAGCCGGCGTAGTCGGCGAAGTGCACGTCAACGACGAGCCCCGACATCGCCGAGGGCACCGACGCGCCGAGCCGGGCCGCCGACCAGCGCCGGCCGGTCACGCCAATCAGGGGTGCGTCCATGGGGCCATGGTAACGGGACGAGCCCGGTGCCCACCAGTGCTCAGCGCTGCGCGTCGTCCTCCGTGGCGATCAGGTGGCGCGCCGCGCGCGCCTCGTCCACGCGCGACACGGGCGTGTGCGTCGGGGCGAGGTGCAGCGACTCGGGATCGGTCGCCGCGCGCGCGACGATCGATTCGACGGCCGCGGCCAGCACCTCGAGCGTCTGGGGGCTCTCGGTCTCGGTCGGCTCGAACATCAGCGCCTCGTCCACGATCAGCGGGAAGTAGACCGTCGGCGAGTGGAAGCCCTCGTCGAGGAGCGACTTGGCGATATCGAGCCCGCGCACGCCGTGGGCCGACTTGACCGAGGTGGCGGTCAGCACGCACTCGTGCATGCAGGGCCGGTCGTAGGCGGCGGGCAGGGTGTCGGCGAGACGCCGGCGGAGCCAATTGGCATTCAGCACGGCGTGCTGGGCCACTCGCTCGAGGCCCGGCGCACCGTGGACCTCGATGTAGGCGAGCGCGCGCGCGAGCACCATGGCGTTGCCGTGCCACCCGTGCATCCGGCCGATCGACGCCTCAGGGGTCACCCACTCGAACCGGCCGTCCACGCGCGTCGCGCGCGGGCCGGGCAGGAACCGAGCGAGGCGCGCGGAGACCGCGACCGGCCCGGCGCCCGGACCACCGCCGCCGTGGGGCGTGGCGAAGGTCTTGTGCAGGTTCATGTGCACGATGTCAAAGCCCATGTCACCAGGACGCACGACGCCGAGGATGGCGTTGAGGTTCGCGCCGTCGTAGTAGAGCAGGCCGCCAACGTCGTGCACCGCCTCGGCGATCTCGACGATCTGCTCCTCGAAGAGCCCCACGGTGTTCGGGTTCGTGAGCATGATCCCGGCGACGTCGGGCCCGAGGGCCGCGCGCAGCGCGTCCAGGTCCACGAGGCCGCGCTCGTTGGAGGGGACCGTGGTCACCTCGTAGCCGCCGAGGGTCACCGAGGCCGGGTTCGTGCCGTGCGCGGAGTCGGGAATGATCACGCGCCGGCGCTGCTCGCCGTTGGCGTCGTGGTAGGCGCGCATCAAGAGCAACCCGGTCAGCTCACCCGCCGCCCCCGCGGCGGGCTGCAGGGTCGCCGCCGCCATGCCGGTGATCGCGCAGAGTCGCTCCTCGAGGGTCACGAGCAGCTCGAGCCAGCCCTGGACCATGGGCGCGGACGCACCCGGGTGCACCGACACGAGCCCCGGGTCGGCCGCGACGGAGTCGCAGAACTTCGGGTTGTACTTCATCGTGCACGAGCCGAGGGGGTACGCGCCGAGGTCAACCGAGAACTGGCGGTGTGACAGGCGCGTTACGTGACCGACGAGGTCGCGCTCGGCGAGGTCCGCGGTCACCAAGGGCTCGGGGTTGAGATGTTCCGCCGGCACCATCGACTCGAGCGACCGCGTCGGAATCGCGGTCGTGCGCAGCTGGGCCGCGGAGCGGCCGGGCACGGAGAGCTCGAACATCGTCGGCTCGACCTCGTGGCCCATCAACGGGATTGAGGCCGCCCGCCCGCCGGGTTGTGCCGTCATCACCTGACCGCCTTTCGAAGTGCGTCGACGTAGGCGTCGAGTTCCAGTTGGGTCCGCCGCTCGGTCACCGCGACGAGCAGGACGTTGGACGGGTCACCCTCGACCGAGAGGTCCGGCCCGCCCGTCAAGGCCGCGACCGACAGGCCGGCGAGGATGCCGTCGCTCGCCATCGTGGCGATGACCTCGTCGGCCGGGCGCGGCAGGCGGATGGCGAACTCGCGAAAGAATGGTGCCGTGACGAGGGGCGTCACGCCCTCCACGGCGGTGAGCGCGTCAAAGAGCGCGTGTGCCCCCGTGGCGCTCGCGACCGCGACCTGGCGCAGTCCCGCGGTGCCGAGCCAGCCGAGCTGGATCGCCGCCGTGACCGCCATCAGGGTCTGGTTCGTGCAGACGTTCGAGGTCGCCTTCTCGCGCCGGATGTCCTGTTCTCGCGCGCGCAGGGTCGTCACGAAGGCCCGCCGACCGTTGGTGTCGACGGTCTCGCCCACGATGCGCCCCGGCAGGCGGCGCACGTGCTCGGACGCGACCGCGAACAGGCCGAGGTAGGGACCCCCGAAGGAGAGGGCCGTGCCGAAGGGTTGCCCCTCCCCCACGAAGACGTCCGCGCCCCAGCCCCCCGCCGTGCGAAGGACGCCCGCGGCGACCGGGTCGCCCGCGACGACGAAGAGCCCGCCCAGGCGCGTGGCGTTCGCCCGCGCCGCGGCCATGTCCTCAATCACCCCGAGGTAGTTGGGATAGGCGACCACGACCGCGGCCGCCTCATCCACGTCGGCTCCGGACCAATCGGTCACCCCGTCCACGAGCGGCGCCTCGACCACGCGGTGGCCGGTTCCGCGCGCGAAGGTTCGCACCACGGCCCGCCAGTGTGGGTGCACGCCGGCCGACACCACCATCGTGGAGCGGTGCGTGGCGCCGCCGGCGAGGTTGAGCGCCTCGACGAGCGCGGTGGCGCCGTCGTAGAGCGAGGCGTTGGCCACCGGCAAGCCGCTCAGGCGCGACACCAGTGTCTGGTACTCGAAGAGCGCCTGTAGGACGCCCTGGGCGACCTCGGGCTGGTAGGGCGTGTACGCCGTCACGAACTCCGATCGTGAAGCGAGGGCTCGAACGACCGAGGGGACCTCGTGGTCGTAGGCGCCACCGCCGGCGAAGCAGACGAGCTGGCTCGCCGTGGCGCGATTGGCCCTCGTGAACTGGGCGAACTCGTCGGCGACGTCCGGCTCTGATCGACCCTCGGGCAGGCCCATCGCCCCGGCGGCGAGTCGCACGGCCGCCGGAATGTGAGCGAACAGGTCGTCGAGGGACGTCAACCCGAGGAAGGCCAGCATCGCCTCGACTTCGTCGTCGGTGTGCGGAAGGTAATCGGCCACGTTAGGACGCCTTTCGAACGAAGGGCAGCGCGACGGTCGCCGCACTGATACTGCGACCGCGCAACTCGACGGTCACCGGTCGGCCGGGCTCGAGAACGTCGTGGGCCATTGCGAGCCCGATGCCGCGCTCGAGCACCGGCGAGTAGTTGCCCGAGGTGAGCTCGCCCACGCTCGTGCCGTCCACGAACACTACGGCGCCCTCGCGCAGCGGCTGGCGACCGTCGGCGATGATCCCGGTGAGGTGGCGCGCGACGCCGCGCGACCGCTCCGCCTCGACGGCCGCCCGGCCCCGGAAGGTCGGCTTGTCCCAGCCGAGCACCCACCCGAGGCCCGCCTCGAGCGTGGTGGACGACAGGGTGAGCTCGTGGCCGTAGAGCGGCAGCGCCGCCTCGAGGCGCAGCGTGTCGCGCGCGCCGAGCCCCGCTGGGGTGACCCCGGCGTCGATCAACGCGAGGAGCAGCTCGCGGGCTACTTCGTTCGGCACGCTCAGCTCGAGACCGGCCTCGCCGGTGTAGCCCGTGCCCGCGACGCGAACCTCCACGCCGCGATAGTCGAAGCGCGCGACGCGGAAGCGCCCGACCGAGGCGAAGCGCTCGTCGACCGTCGCGACGCGTTCGCGCGCGTGCGGGCCCTGGACCGCGAGCACGCACCGCTCGCCCGTGACGTCCCGGCCCGGCAAGGCACTCCTGACTCCGGCGGTGTTGGAGGCGTTGGGCATGACGTCGAACTCGTCGGGCCCGACCCACCAGACGATGATGTCGTCCACGACGAACCCGTCCTCGTTCAACAGGTGGGTGTACTGGGCGCGGCCGGGCTCGATCTTGTTGAGGTCGTTGGTGAGTGTCGCCTGGATGGCGTCGAACATGCCCGGCCCGTCACAGCGCACCGTGCCGAGGTGGCTCACGTCAAAGACGACGGCGTCGCGCCGGCAGGCCAGGTGTTCAGCCACCGTGCCGGTCTGGTACTGCAGGGGCATCGCCCAGCCGCCGAAGGGGACGATCTTCGCCCCGAGCTCGACGTGGGTGTCGTAGAGAAACGGCAGTCGGTCAGTCACGTGGCCAACATTACGCTGCGTCGAGACGCAGTGACTTGAGGTCGTGGCGCGCGAGCAGGGTGCGAAAATCGCGCTGGTAGACCACGACGATCGCGAGTTCGGGATAGAGCGACCGGAAGGCGCGGACCTTCTGGTTCTTCTTGGTGACGAGGCGTTGCTCCGAGACGGTCAGCTCGACGAAGAGCTGGTGCTCGGGCAGGTAGAAGTCCGGTCGAAAGCCGCGGACGGCGCGGCCCTGGTCATCCCAGGCGATCGGAAATTCGACCGGCTCGTAGCGCCACGACACGCCATAGAGCGTCAGCAGGTTGGCGAGGAGCTGTTCGCTCGGGTGCGCGAAGCCCGCCACGGGTCTCGCCAGTGACGAGGGGTGCCGACGCAGGACAGGACCCTCGGAGTCGTCGGGCTTCACGCCGTACGGGTCTCCCTCTCCGACGTTGTCACCTGCACCGAGCTGATCGTGGTCGAGAGTTCGGCGACCACCCCACCCAGCGGAACGATATTGAAGACGCCCTGACCGCCGCGCAGCAGGTCGACGAGGTCGCCGTCACTGTGCGCGAGGACCGAGCCGTGCTCACTGAGCACGAGACTCGAGGACGCGAGGTCGGCACCGAGCGCGCCGCGCAGGCACTCCACGGCCTGGCGCGCCTTGGTGAGCGACACGCCCGCGTCGAGGAGCGATTTGATGACCTTGACCTCGAGGACGTCGCCGTAGCTGTAGGCGCGCTTGGAGCCGCTGCCCGACGCCGGCGTGACCGACGGCGTCACCAGACCCGTCCTTGCCCAGTAGTCGAGCTGGCGGTACGTTACGCCCGTCAGCCGACAGACCAGTGGACCACTGAATCCCGTCGTGCGCTGCATCATTCCCGTCCCTCCCGACCGAGGCACCCCCAGCGTACCAGCACGGACTACACGGGTGTAGTTAGCCCCACCGAGTACCGGCGGCTACTCCGCGAAGAGATCCGGGCGCCCGAGACTCGTGCTGGAGGCCTCGGCGTTGAGCCGCGGCGGGATCCGGCCCGCCGCACGCGCGGCGTAGCCCGCCCGCACCGCATCGCGGATCGCGCCCGCCATCAGGACCGGGTCGAGCGCTCGATTGATCGCCGAGGCCGCGAGCACCCCGTCACAGCCGAGTTCCATCGCCAGCGCGGCGTCCGAAGCCGTCCCGATCCCCGCGTCGAGCAGCACCGGCACCTCGAGACGCGAGGCGATCAGCGCGATCGCGTGGGGGTTGCGGATGCCCAGGCCCGAACCGATTGGCGAGCCGAGGGGCATCACCGCTACGCAGCCGGCCTGTTCCAGGCGCTGGGCGACGATCAGGTCGTCGGAGGTGTAGGCCCAGACCTCAAAGCCCCGCCGGACCAGTTCCTCGGCGCCGCGCAGGGTCTCGGTCGTGTCGGGCAGCAGGGTCACGTCGTCACCGATCACCTCGAGCTTCACCAGGTTCGTCTCGAAGGCCTCGCGCGCGAGTTCGGCGACCTTCAGCGCCTCGGCGGCGCTGTAACAGCCCGCGGTGTTGGGCAGCAAGGTGAAGCCAAGACCCATCAGCAGTTCATAGATCGAGCCCTTCACGGAGGGGTCGACACGGCGAAGCGCGACCGTGGCGATCGACGAGCCGCTCGCCGACAGTGACTGCTCGAGCACCTCCATCGACCTGAATCCCCCGGTCCCCACGACCAGTCGGGAACTCGCTCGAACCGATCCGACCGCAAAGTCCTCATCCACGTCCCAATCGTACTCAGCGGCTTCGAGGACACCTCGCGAGCGCTGCGCCGCGGCGTGTCGCCGCGCTGGTGTCTCGAACGCGCGATGTCCCTCGATTACTAGGGTTGCTTCGTGGAACCACTCACCGCTCTTACGATCGCGGGCTCCGATTCGGGCGGTGGTGCCGGGATCCAGGCCGACCTGCGGACCTTCAGCGCGTTCAGCGTGCACGGCACCACGGCCATCACGGCGGTCACCGCGCAGAACACCCTCGGGGTGACTCGCGTCGCGCCCATCGACCCCGCGGACGTGCTCGCCCAGGTCGACGCGGTGCTCGACGACTTTCGCGTGTCGGCCGTGAAGACCGGCATGCTCGCCCAGCCCGCAACCGTGGTCGCCGTGGCCGAACTCGCCCGCGCGGGCCGACTGGCGAACCTCGTCGTCGACCCGGTCCTCGTGTCCACGAGCGGGCACGCACTCATGGACGAGGGCGGCGTCGAGGCGTATCGCGACGCGCTGATCCCCCAGGCGATGCTCATCACGCCCAACCTGCGCGAAGCCGCGGTGCTCGCCGGGGTGGACGTGCGCGACGTGACGACACTGGAGGACATGATCGAGCTCGCCCAGCGGCTCTTTGACCTGGGGCCGTCGGCGGTACTCGTCAAGGGCGGCCACCTGCGCACCACGGCGTCGAGCACCACGCACGCGCCCGACGTTCTCGTGAGCGACGAGGTGCGCGTGTTCGACGGCCCGCGCGTCGACACCACCAACGACCACGGCACCGGCTGCTCGCTCGCCGCGGCGGTCGCCGCCGGGCTCGCCTACGGACGCCCGCTGCCCGACGCGGTGCGCGACGCGAAGTCCTTCGTGCTCGCGGCCCTCTCGTCGGCCGCGGACTGGCACCTCGGCCACGGGCACGGTCCGATCGACCACCTCGGATGGAACGCGTGAACGACGCGCCCAAGCCCCCGCTCACCACCACGACGAGCATCCTGCCCGCGGCGATCATCATCGGCATCGCGGTAGTCACCTTGGCCACGTTCATGATCGTCAATCTCGTCGCCAACCCGACCGTGACCACGAGCACCACCCAGCCAGTCATCGTCGGCGGCCTCGCGACCGCGCGCTCCAACGCGCCCGTCGCGGGCTGCCACCAAGCCGGCAGTCCCCCGGGCAACATCCTCGGGGCGCTCCTCGTGCCGGTGCACACCGTGAGTGCGGGTCCTATCGTGCACGCCAACGGCGGCGCCGGTGACTACGACTGCCTGGCGTACCTGACGAGCCAGACGACGGCCGGCTCCCTGCTCGGCTTCTATCGAACCCACCTCGAGGCCCAGGGCTGGAGCTTCTTCTCGAGCGGCTCGGCGTCGGGCGAGCCCCAGTTGCTCTTCCAGAAGGCGGGCACCGACACCTTCTACTGGGTCGTCGGGATCACCGTGACCCACGCGTCGGGCGGAACGCTCGCCTGGACGTACCGGATCTACCAAAACTCCTCGACGATCTAGAGGGCCTCGAGCACCAGTTCGGTCGCCGGCCGGTCCACCTCGGCGAAGGCCCACGACCACAGCGCCAGGTTGATCGGGTAGATGATGTAGCCGATGCGCGTCGCCGAGGCGCTGAAGATCATGGCCGTGAAGGCGATGCTCAAGATGCCCAGCAGTTGCGACAGCGAGATCGGCCAGTGGCGACGTAGGTAGCGCCACACGTAGATCGACACGATGAGCAGCGTCGCCGGCGCGAGCACGTGGCCGAGCGGCGCCCACAGTGTCGTGAGGATGTGGCCGGGCAGGGGCGACGCCGCGGGTGAGCGAACCCCGGCGAACCCGAGCGGAAAGGCGAAGACGTTGGTCACGAAGGCCCACGGGGCGCGCAGCACGAAGGGCACGACGGTCACCGCGACGATGCCCGCCTCGACGGCGCCGACGGTGCGCCAGGTCGGCCGGTCGGCCCGGTTGCGGCTCACGAGCAGCGCGCCGAGTGCCATCGGCCACGCCGTCAACTTCATCGCCGCCGCGAGCCCGAGGCTGACGCCGGTCACGTAGCGCTGGCGTCGCTGCAATCCGACGACCCCGAGCAGCATCAGCGCGAGGATCGGCATGTCGTCACCGCCCGTCGAGAGGAACAGCGCCCCGGTCGGCAGGGCCACCAGCACCTGGGCGACGAGGATCTTCTTGCTCGGTGGGGCGCGCATCAGCGAGAGGGCGATGCCGAGGACGATCATGGTCATGAGCGACATGATGATGCGCGCGTCCGTGAGCCCGAGGCCCTGGTGGGTCTCGGCTGACGGCAGCCCGAAGACACTCATGAGCGGGAAGTACGGAAAGAACGACTCGTACGCCGGCAGGCCGGGCACCGCGTTGACGATGTGACCGTTGTGCAGGTAGGCCCGGTAGGGATCGAGACCCTTGGCGAGCTGGTCCGCCGATCGCTCGATCACCGACACCTCGGGCTGGGCGAATCCCACCCCGTGATCGAGCTGACGCCACCGGGCCTCGAGACCGAGCGGCACCGCGACGCTGCCCAGGGCGACGAGCACGAGCAGGGTCACACGCACGACCATCGGGCGGGTCCAGCGTCGCCGCGACGCCACGAGCGCCGCGATCGCGAGCACGGCGTAGGGTGCGGCGGCTAGGTAGCCCCAGTGCCACTGCGCGGCCTCGCGCGAGGTCGAGGCGAGGCCGAGCGCGAAGACCGAGGACACGCCATAGAGCCAGGCGTCGCGCGTCAGTTCGGGCATGGCGACCCACCACCTCAGGAGACGGGTGCGCACGGTCACTAGGCGCGCCAGCACGTGGTCGAGTCTACCGGCCGGTCCCCGGCGTGGCCGGGTCCTCGGGTCGGCTGCGCCGGATCGGCGACAGCGTCGGCGGTGGCACCGGGCCGCGAAGGAACCGCTGGATGAGCGCCGTCGTCTCGCGCGGATACTCCTTTAACAGCGCGTGCGAGGCACCGGGCACGATCGCGAGCTGGGCTTCGGGGATCGCCCGGTAGAGCCCGATGGTGTCTTCGAGCCGGGTCGAGTCGTCGTCGCCGGCCATCACGAGCGTCGCTGCGCGAATCGAACCCAGCTGGGCCGCGGTCAGGTCCGGTTCGGTGCGAAACAGACGCATCGTCTTTTCGACGACGACCCGCGCGTGCTGCTCCCCGTCGGGTGAGCGAAGGCCGAAGTCGGCGGCCCAGGCGTCAAACATCGGCCCATTGGTCTCGAAGGGTTCCATCGGCTCGAGGCCGTCGGGGTGGGTGTTGGCGCCAACGGCCACCAGGCGCCCGACGAGGTCCGGGCGCTGCATGGCGACGAGCAGTCCGATGATCGCCCCGTCACTGTGGCCAATGAGGTGCGCGGGCCGACCCAGCCACTGCAGGAACGCGATCGTCTCGGCGGCCATCGCGTCGTAGTGGAAGGGCTCGTCGGTGTCGGCGGTTCGCCCGTGCCCGCGCCGGTCGAAGGCCGAGACGCGGTAGGTGGCGTTGAGCCGACGCCCCACCGTGCGGCGCAGGCTCGCGCTGCTGCTCAGGCCCCCGTGCAAGAGCACGACGTCCTCACCGCGCGTGCGACCGACGGTCACCCACGTGGGATGTCCGTTCAGGCTCACGATCGTCACGCGGTCATCGTAGGCGCGCGCGCCCTAGCCTGGTGTCGTGCAGGCATTCACCATCACCGAATCCGACGGGCTGCTCGCGCTGGTCGCCCAGTCCGTCGAGCCCACGCCCCGCGATCCCGATGACGTGCTCGTTCGCATCGAGTTCAGCGGGGTCAACTACAAAGACGCGATGGTCGCGAGTCCGCACAGCCGTGTCCGTCGCGTGGCCTCGCTGGTCGGCGGCGTGGACGCCGCGGGCGTGATCGAGTCCTCCACTGTTCCCGAACTAGCGGTGGGTACGCGCGTCGCCGTGCACGGCGGCGACCTCGGCGTCGCGCGCGACGGCGGCTTCGCCGAGTACGTCTACGCCCCGAGCCGGTTCATCTCTCCCCTACCCGACGCCCTGTCCACTCGCGACGCGATGGTCATCGGCACCGCGGGCGTCTCGGCGATGGCGAGCGTCCTCGCGCTCGAAGACCACGGGCTCGCCCACGACGGCGAGGTCCTCGTCACCGGCTCGACCGGCGGCGTCGGGTCGGTGGCCGTGACGATCCTCGCCACGCGTGGCTACCGCGTCGTCGCCTCTACGGGTTCCGAGCACCAGACCGACTGGCTCATCGAGCGCGGCGCCTCGCGCGTCATCCGCCGTGACGAGGTCGGCGACCGGCTCGATCGCGTGCTCGGCACCGAGCGTTGGAGCGGCGCCGTGGACTGCGTGGGCGGCGAGACGCTCAACCAGGTCCTGCGGTGCCTGCGCTACGGCGGCGCGGTCGCCGCCAGCGGACTCGTCGCGAGCGCCGACCTGACGACGACGGTCTACCCCTTCATCACGCGCAGCGTCGCCCTGCTCGGCATCGACGTCGTCGAGGCGCCCGCCGCCACGCGCGCGCGCGTCTGGAACGCCCTCGCCGAGACGCTCACCAGTGCGGCCCTCGAGCCCCTCGTCGACTCGGTCGTCGACCTCGCGCACCTCGCCCAGGCCATCGACGCGATCAGAGACGGAAAAACCCGCGGCCGGATCCTGGTGGATCCGACCGCGGGCTGAACCGCCCCCTCGACTTATTCGTCAGCGACGATCGAGCCGATGCGCTCGCCGATGCTCGGGTCGCGGTTGACGAGGATGGCCGCGTAGATCACCGCGAGGATGACCGTCGCCAGTGCCATGTACGGGTACCAGTTGTAGGGCGTGGGCTGGCCGGGCTTGGCCAGGTAGTACAGCGGCACCAGGATGGTGACGAGCCCCAGGATCGGCAGCACCGCGTGGCGGAACGGGTTGAACAGGTCCGGGTGGTGCTTGCGGTAGTAGAAGGGCAGCGCCAGGTTGCTCATGCCGTAGACCAGCAGGATCAGGATCGTGCCGAACGTGGAGGACTCGAAGAAGAGGTTGCCGGCGCTCATGCCCGCCGACGCCCCGTGGCCGCCCAGCAGGTGGCCGAGGCCCCAGACGCCGATGATCAGCAGCGTGCCCGCGAGGAAGAACAGCAACGAGTTGACCGGGGTGCGGCGCTTGGCGTGCACCTTGCCGATGAACTTGGGCAGCAGTCCCTCACGGCCGGCGTTGAAGACCAGCCGGGCCTGGGAGTTGGTGCCGGCGATCAGCGCGCCGAGCGTCGAGGTCATACCCGCGAGGAAGGCGAAGAACGCAGCCGCTCCGAGGACGCCCTTGGCGACCGTGATGAACGGGATCGCGCTGCTGCTCAACTTGCCGATGTCGCCCGAGAAGCCGATGACCGTCGAGTAGGCGAAGAGCAGGTAGCTCACCGACATGATCACGACCGACGTGAACACGGCCTTGGGAACGTTCTTGCGCGGATTGTCGGTCTCCTCGGCGAGTGCCGCGGAGTTCTCCCACCCGATGAAGAGGTAGATCGCGAGGGGGAAGCCCGCCGCGAGACCCGTGAACCCGTGCGTGATGTTCTTGGGGTTGAAGGGCGCCATCGTCAGGTGACCGTGGAACTTGATCAGCGCCGCGATGCTCACGACGACGAGCACCAGCATCTCGAAGGCGAAGAAGAAGCCGGCCAGCTTGGTGGAGACCGAGATGCCCCGGACCATCATGAAAGCGGCGAAGGCGAGGAACAGCACCGTCCAGATCCCCCACGGCACGCTCTGCAGCCCCGAGACGTTGTAGTTCTGCAACAGCGTCTGGAAGAACCCACCGACGATGCCCACGACCGAGGCCATGGCCGCGATGTAGCCAATGCCGGTCAGCAGCGCCGTGGTCACGCCCGTGCGCGCCCCGAAGGTCTTGCCGACGAAGGTGATGAACCCACCCGTTGACGGCATCACCTTGGTGAACTCCGACAGCGTGTTGGCGAGGAACGCGATCGCGATACCAGCCGCCAGGATGGTCAATGGGGAGGCGACACCCGCCGTATAGGCGAGGAAGCCGAACCCAAAGAAGAAGCTCATCGCCGGACCGATGTTCGCCATCGTCGCCGCCGCAATGTCAATTGGACCTAGTACTCCGCGATGAAGTCGCTCATGCCCCCCGTCGACGCTGGGAAGTTTCGCCCCCAACGAGTCCGGCGTAAACGCCTCGGCCATACACCCTCCTACGAATAACGTGCGCATCATTGCGCACTAGCGCTGCGAGCAACGCGTCCCCTGAAAGTAGTAGATGTCAAGCGGCGCGCTATGCATTATCAAACCTAAAATCGAAAAAATTTTTAGGGGCGCTCGACAAACCCGAACATCATTACGGTTACCCTTCGGTAACGCAGTCGGCGGCTCGGCCCGACTTAGTAGAACGGGCTGACGTTTAGCGTGCCGGCGTTGCAGGGCTCGAGTG
>JAKAPH010000148.1 GCA_021807265.1 Actinomycetes bacterium
TGCTGGTGCTGCTCGACGACATTCGTACTCCCTCTCAGCGTGTCGATTAAGTACTCTATTACCCGCGCCAAGTGCCCTTCGCGAGCGACACGACGGCGACGACTGGCTTCCCCCAGGGCGCGAGGGCCCCGACGTAGGATTCGAGTTCGTCGATCAGTGGCCTCGAAGGGCGATGCATGCAACAGTCGATTCCAGCGGTCTTCATGCGCGGGGGCACCAGCAAGGCAATCATGTTCCACGCGCGCGACCTCCCCGACGACCCCGCGCGATGGGAGGCGCTGTTCAGCGCAGCAATGGGTTCGCCGGACGAGTACGGCCGCCAACTCGACGGCATGGGCGGCGGCATCTCGTCGCTCTCCAAGGTCTGCGTCCTCGCGCCCTCGAGCCGCCCCGACGTCGACGTCGACTACACCTTCGCGCAGGTACACGTGAAGACCGCGACCGTCGACTACCGCAGCAACTGCGGCAATATGAGCTCGGCCGTGGGGCCCTTCTGGCTTGACGAGGGCTTCGTCCAACCCGACGGCGAATCGATAACCGTTCGCATCTTCAACACCAACACCGCCAAGGTCATCCACAGCACCTTCCCCGTCGATGGCGCGATGACCCAATACGACGGCGATTTGGTGATCCCCGGCGTCAGCGGGTCAGGCGCACCGATCCGGCTCGACTTCCTCGACCCGGGCGGGGCGACGACCGGCCGGCTCTTGCCCAGCGGCCACGTCACCGATCACCTCGAGGTCGACGGCTTTGGCGCCATCGAGGTTTCGCTCGTCGACGCCGCGAACGCCACGGTCTTCGTGCGCGCCGCCGACGTCGGGCTGTCCGGGCTGGAGCTGCCAACCGAGCTCGAGGCACGGCCCGACACGCTCGATCTCCTCGAGCGCATACGGCGAGCGGCGTCGGTCGCAATGGGCATCACGGCCGACCTGGGTGCCGCGGCAACGACCACGAGCGTCCCCTTCATCTGTCTCGTGAGCCGTCCCACCGAGTCCGTCACCCTCTCGGGCGCGACGATTCGACGAGCAGACGCCGACGTACTCGCGCGCGCCCTCTCCCACGGTCAGCCGCACCGCGCCCTACCGCTCACGGTCTCGCTCTGCCTGGGCGTCGCGGCGCGCATCACGGGGACCATCGTCGCCGAGGCGCTTACGACCACGGCCGCGGGCGACATGATGCGCATCGCGATGCCATCGGGAGTCCTCGGCGTGGACGCGCGCGTGTCCGACGACGACGGCCAGTGGCGGGCTCACGCGGGAACCTTCTACCGCACTGCCCGACGACTCTTTGACGGCCGCGTCTGGCTGCGCCACTAGCCATCACGTGGCGCCGCAGTCGCGGCGATGCCGCGTGGCGAGCGACAGGCGTGTGGCGCCGGTAAGGTCACCACTATGAGCGGTCGGGGCAGTGGCGCAGCCGCTTCGCGCGGGCGGGCGGTGCTGGCGGCGCTGGTCGTGAGTTTGGGCGTCGTGGTGGCCACCAGTGCGTCGCCGTCTAGTGCCTACGGCGCCGCGTCGCATCCGTGCATCCCCAAGCAGTTGTCCGTCACGGCGCGCACCTGGATCTATAACCCGAGCACCTTTGGCACCGTCTTTGAGATGCTGCCCATCACGATCACCAACCACGGCGCGACTTGCGTGCTCGCGGGCACACCCAAGATCGCACCCACCCTCACGGGTACGCGTCGGGTCATCGGCGGTGCCACCACGGCGACAGTGATCGACGGCGCCACGGTGATCAACAAGCCATCAAGCCGACTGACGCTACGTCCAGGTCACTCAGCCTTCACCTACCTGTACCTCGCCTATCCGGTCGGCCACACCGCTGCCGCTCGACGGTGGAAGCAGATTTGCCAGCCCGTGGTGGCAACCGGCCTCACTATCTACATTGTTCCTAGTCGCAGCCTCTGGAACCGACACGTCGCGACGGCGGTGCCCGAAGTGTGCACCACGGGCCGGGCCAACGACCTGCGCTCGGGACCGCTCGGCAGCTCACCGGCGCACTAGCCGCGCGTCAGGACCCGGGGGACGTCCTCCGGGGTCACCTCGCGCGGGAGGCGCGAACGCAACGCCGCCGCCTCGCCGGTCTATGGCGCTCGTACCCACAACGAGTCATTGGCCGGTTCACGACATGTACGAGCCCGCGTCGAGATCCTCGACCAGCGTCGGTCCGGCCGGCGACCAGTCAAAGAGTGAGCGCGTGGACGCGGACGAGGCCGGACTGTCCAGCCCGACGAAGGTGCCCAGGTGGGCGAATCGCTCGAGTGCGTCCTGCGGGCTGATCGCGACTGCCGGGACGTCGAGCTGGCGACCGATGGCCTCGGCGATGTCGCGAAATGCCACGCCTTCCTCGGCGACCGCGTGCAGGACTTCGCCCGCTGGCGCGTCTTCGAGGGCGCGGCGCATGAGCGTTGCCACATCGGATCGATGTGTCGCCGTCCACCGATTCGCACCATCGCCCACGTAGCCCGACTGGCCGTGGCGTCTGGCGATATCGACGAGGGTGGCGACGAACCCGTGATCACCTCGCCCGTGCACCGTCGGTGGTAGGCGCAGCACGCTCGAGCGAACGTCCACCCCGCGCAGCGAGAGCGCGTAGAGCGCGGTGGCGGCGCGGTACCCGGCGGGGCTCTCGCGAATCGCCTTGGCGGGCACGAGTCCGTCCTGCTCGAGCGCGAGTCGCCCGGGGGCGAGGCCCATCACGCCCGACGCCAACACCAGTGGGCGGCCCGACCCCGCCAGTGCGCGTCCCATCGCCTCCACTGCGCTGCGGTCGGCCCGTGCCGCGTCCGCGAAACCCCCGCGCCACGCGACGTCGTGTTGGAAAGCGAGATGTATCACGCCGTCACTCGCAGATCGG
>JAKAPH010000037.1 GCA_021807265.1 Actinomycetes bacterium
GACAGCGAGATCTCGCGGCTCAACGCCAGCGCCGGAACGCCCGTCGCGGTATCGGGAACACTGCGCGGCGCGCTCGAGGCGGCGATCGAGGCGTCGGCGGCGACCGACGGCCTCTGTGACCCCACGGTCCTGACGGCCCTGCTCGCCTGGGGCTATGACCGCGACTACGCGATCGTTCGCAAGCGCGCCGGCCTCGCCGAGCCCACCGTCGAGGCCGCACCGGGCGTTGGCGCCATCGAGCTCGACGTGCGTGCGGGCACCGTGCGCCTCGCCCCGGGTTGTCAGGTCGACCTCGGCGCGAGCGCCAAGGCCCTCGCCGCCGACCTCGTCGCCGACGAGGTCGCCGAGCGCGGTGGCGTCGTCGTGGAGATCGGCGGCGACGTGGCCGTGCGCGGCAACAGTGCCGAGGGCCCGTGGGTCGTCGGCGTTTCCGACACGCTCGCCATCGCGGGCGACGAGCCGCGCGTGCACATCGCGGGCGGCGGCGTCGCGACGTCCTCGACGGCGACGCGGGTCTGGCGCGTGAACGACCGGCTCGTCAACCACATCATCGACCCGCGCACCGGCCGCGTCGCCGACGGCCCCTACGCGACGGCGACCGTGTCCGCGGCCCGCTGCGTCACGGCCAACGCCTTCGCGACCGCGGCCCTGCTCTGGGGCGACGACGCGCCCTACCGCATCGCCCAGGCCGGCTGGGCGGGACGACTCGTTCGCCGCGACGGTACCGTGGACTTCGTCGGAGGTTGGCCCGTCGACCAGGAGGCCTCGTGATCGCCCTGACCTCGCCGTACCTGTGGTACACGACGCGCGCCACCGGCCTCGTGACCCTCGTCCTGTTCACGCTCGTCGTGTCCCTCGGCACCCTCGTCGCCAATCGCGTGGGCGGCACCACGGTCGGCCGCTTCGAGCTCAATGAGCTGCACCGGACCATCGCCGCGGTCGCGTGCACCTTCCTCGCCATCCACGTGCTGACGACCGTCGTCGACAGCTACGTCGCCACGGGCCCGTTCGCGAGCGTGGTGCCATTCGTCTCGTCCTACAAGCGCCTGCCGGTCGCCCTGGGCACGATCGCGCTGGACCTGATGCTGGCCGTCTGGGCCTCGAGCCTGCTGAAGGCCCGCATCGCCAACGCCAGCTGGCGCTTCATCCACTGGTTCAGCTGGCTCGCCTTCGCCATCGCCGTCGTGCACGCGCTGCTGGCGGGTACCGACGCGCGCACCGGGATCGGCCTCGTGGTGGTCATCGTGTGCGTGGCCGCGGTCGCTGGCGCGGGGGCGTGGCGCTTCATGGCGCGCCCGACGCGCGCGGCCGGGCGCACCGCCCTCTCCCCCCTGGGCGCCGAGCCCGAGTCACGACCCGGGCGACCGACCTCGCCGCCGCGCACCGACCCGACGCGCGCGGCCACCTCGCCGCGGATGAGCGCGCCCGCGCCCACGCGCGCAAACGCCCAACCGGCCCCGCGGCGCGACGCCCCAGCGCCCGCCCCCGACGCCTCGCCCTTCCCCCGCCGTCCGCGACCCGGGCGGTCGCGATGATCGCCCCCGAGTCGGTGCCGCGCGTGCTTCGCCACGCGGCCGGCCGTCCGCTCACGCTGGCCCAGCACGAGGAGTCCTTCGGCCCGCTGGCGCCCGGCGCGCCGTCGCTCGAGCTGCTCGAGTCCTCGGGCCTCACCGGACGCGGCGGCGCGGCGTTCCCCACGGCGCGAAAGGCCCGTCTCATTCGCGAGCAGCGCGGCCACAACAAGTTCGTCGTCGTCAACGCGATGGAGGGTGAGCCCGCGGCCCACAAGGACCGCACCCTCATCAGCGCCAACCCCCACCTCGTGCTCGACGGCGCGCAGTACCTCGCGGGCATCGTCGGTGCGCGCCACGTCGCGGTGTGCGTCTCGCGCGACGACCCGATCATGGTCAACCACCTGCAGCGCGCCGTGCACGAGCGCGACCGCCACGGCGCGCGCGGGATCAGCTTCGAGCTGCACACCCCGCCGTGGCGCTACGTCGCGGGCGAGGAGTCGGCCCTCGTGCACTGGCTCGACGACAACGAGTCGCTCCCCCAGTACCGTCCGCGCCGGCCCCACATCCTGCGCATCGGCCACGCGCCGGTGCTCGTGGACAACGCCGAGACCTGTGCGCACGTCGGGCTGATCGCGCGCTACGGCGCCGACTGGTTCCGGCGACTGGGCACCCCGACCAGTCCGGGCAGCGCGCTCGTGTCGGTGAGCGGCGCCGTCGCGCGACCGACCGTCCTCGAGGTCCCCCTCGGGGTGCCGGTGCGCTCGATCCTCGAGCGGGCCGGCGCCGACCCGGATCCCCAGGCGCTGCTGATGGGCGGCTACGGCGGCGCGTGGCTCGACGCGCGCCACCTCGACGTGCCCTACAGCGAGGACGCACTCGCCCCCCTCGGGTCATCGGTCGGCGCGGGCGTGATCATCGTGTTGCCCCGGGCGGGCTGTGGCGTCGTGGAGACCCAGCGCATCGCGCGCTGGATGGCCAACGAGAGCGCGCGCCAGTGCGGTCCGTGCGCCTTTGGGCTGCCGGCGATCGCCGAGGACCTCGCCCGGCTCGCGGTGGACACGCCGGGGGCCCGGGCCGCCTACGACCGGCTGATCGACCGCTGCGGGGCGATCGAAGGGCGCGGCGCGTGCCGGCACCCCGACGGCGTGGTGCGACTCGTGCGATCGGCCCTGCGGGTCTTCGCCGCGCACATCGAGGACCACGCGCGTGGTGTCCCCTGTCCCGCGAGCCGATCGACCCGCCACTACAGCGCCGTGCCGAGCCTCGAGCGCGAAGAGGAGCTCATATGGGAGTGAGGCGGCGCGTCGGGGGCTTTGTCTTGCTCGTCAACCCGATCCTCTGTGACGGGTTCGGCCACTGCGCCGAGTTGGCGCCGGACCTGGTCCACGTGGACGAGTGGGGCTACCCGATCATCACCACTGAGCCGGTCGCCCTGTCGAACCTGGCCGCCCTGGAATCGGCCCGCTACGCCGTTCGCGGCTGTCCCCGTCAGGCGCTTCGCATCGAGCGCGTGCACGACGCCCAGTGAGCCCGTTCGCCGGGTCCCGCCAGACCTAGTAGTGTTCTACGGGCCATGGGATCTCTGATTAAGAAGCGCCGCAAGCGCATGCGCAAGAAGAAGCACAAGAAGATGCTGAAGCGGACCCGCTTCCAGCGTCGCGCCGCGGGTAAGTGATCTAGTTACGCGCCTGCGGGCGTCGTGGTGGTCGTCAGTACGCGTAGTCGCATCGCGGGGTCGCGCACGTCCAGCCGCTCCTCGAACGCCCCTTCCACGAACATGGTCGAACCCGATCCGGCGAGGCGAACGTCGCCCAGTCGCGCCCGCAGCCAGTCGAGAACCGTGCCCAGTCGCGGCTCCACCCGTCGCGCCGGCTCCTCGAGGTGGTTCGGACCCGTCGGACGCCAGCCCGTCGCGTAAAGCTCGTCGTAGGCGCGGTAGCACGCCGGTGTCGGCACCCCGAACTCGGGGATGAAGAGGGTCACCGTGCGGGCCTCGTAGGGCAGCGGAGACACCCGCTCGCCCACGCCCTCGACCAGTGCCCGGCCACCGACTTGGCAGAACGGGACGTCCCCGCCCAGGCTCAGTGCGGCCTCGGGGTCCACGCCCCCGGCCCAGCGCAGGATCGCCGCGGCGTCGGCACTGCCCCCGCCGAGTCCCCCGCCGGCCGGGATCTTCTTGTCGATGTGCACCCCGGCCCGGCGCCCCACGAGCGCGAGCGCGCGCGCGACCAGGTTGTCCGCACCTTCGGGCACGGGTCGCTCGAAGGGGTTGCTCACGCGCACGTAGTCGCCCGACTCGTCAATCGTGAGTTCGTCGGCGAGCGAGAGGGTCGTCATCTCGCTGCGCAGCTCGTGGTACCCGTCGGCACGCCGTCCGACGACCTCGAGGTACCAGGTGAGCTTCGCCGGGGCGAGCAGGGTCGTCACCGCGCCGCCGCCAGCCTCGCGAACTCCTCCAGGGTCAGCTCCTCGGGGCGGCGCGTCGCCTCGACCTGCGCGCGCTCGAAGACGCCCTCGGTCGCCCAGTCGGCGAGCGAGCGGCGAAGCATCTTGCGCCGCTGGCCAAAGGCCGTGCGGATCACCGCGAAGAGCTCGGCCTCGCCGACCACACCGGGGTCGACGCGCACGGTGTCGCGGCGCACGATGGACACGAGCGCGGACTCCACCTTCGGGCGCGGCACGAAGACGTTCGCGCTCACCCGCCCGACGACGCTCGCGTCGGCGAAGTACTGCACGCGCAGCGACACGGCCCCGTAGGCCTCGTCACCCGCCGAGGCGGCGAGGCGCTCGCCCACCTCGCGCTGGACCATGACGAGCAGGCGCGTGACCGTGGGCTGGGTCTCGAGCAGGTGCAGCACGAGCGGCGTCGCCACGTTGTAGGGCAGGTTGGCCACCACCACGGCCGGCCGACCCCCCGTGATCGCCGCGAAGTCGGCCTTGAGGGCGTCGACGTGGTGCACGACGACCCCGTGGGGCCCCACCACCGCGGTGAGCGGCTCGATGAGGAAGCGGTCCACCTCGACCGCGATCACCTCGGCGCCGGTCTCCACGAGGGCGAGCGTCAGCGAGCCGAGCCCCGCGCCGATCTCCACCACGAGGTCACCGGCCCCGACACCGGCCAATCGGGCGATGCGGCGCACGGTGTTGGCGTCGGCGACGAAGTTCTGGCCGAGCGCGCGCGACGGCGACAGCCCGTGCTCGGCGAGCAGCGCCTGGATCGTCGTGCGCGAATGGGTCACCAGGTGACTTTGACACGAACGACACCGCGCCAGAGCGGCGTCAGCTCGGCGAACTGGGTCTCCGAGAGGTCCACGACCCGTCCGGGCGAGTAGTCCTGGCGGTCGGTGACCAGGCACGAGATCGTCCGGCCCGTCGCGAGGTCCTCAATGGTGATGCGCGTGCCGCGCGGCAGGTACCACGTGGCGCACTGGCCCGGGATGTAGGCGTACCAGGTCGCTATGCCGATGCGGGTGCGCGACGGAGCAGGCTTGACGGTCGTGGTCGCGACGGGATGGGTCGTCGTGGTGGTCGGGGCCGTCGTCACGGTGGTGCCACCCGGGCTCGTCGTGGTCGTCGAGGTGGCCACGGGTGCGCTGCGCGTGGTGTCAACGACCACGATCGCGCCGCGATGCACTTCGGTGCCCGCGGTCGGGCTCTGGGCCACCACCGTGGTCCAGGTGCCGTCGGTGCTGCCGAGGCCCTGGGGATGCGCGCGCAGTCCGAAGCGTGCGAGCAGCGCGAGCGTGGCCGCCCGGTCACGACCGACGAGTTCGGGGACGCGCACGAGCGCGGGCCGCGCGACGGTGGTCGTGGTGGTGGCCGCGACGCGCGCGACGCGCAGCGTGGCACTCGAGTGCCACGCCACGTGCGTGCCGGGCGCGGGGCTCTGCCCGGTGACGACGTTCCAATCCGTGGGGCCCGACACGGCGAAGTAGAGCCCGGCCCGGGCCATCGCCGTGAAGGCGGCACCCCTGGCCCGTCCCACCAGGTCGGGCATGACCGTCGTGCCCGACGGTGACGTCGTGGCGACGCGGGCCGTCTTGACCAGGACCGACGAGTGCACGGCGACCGTCGTGCCGGGTCGGGGACTCTGGGCGACGACGATGTTCCAGTTGGCCGGGCCGCGCGTGCTGAAGTAGAGCCCCGCGTGGGCCATCGCGGCGAAGACTTCGCTGCGGGTGCGGTAGAGCACGTCGGGCATGATCGTGCTGCCGGACTGAGGCGCACTCGCCACGGTCGTCGCGAGGACCACCGTCGAGTGCCAGGGCACGAGCGTGCCCGGAGGCGGATTCTCGGCCACCACCTCGTTCCAGCCGGCCGGGCCGTTGACCCGGAAGTAGAGGCCGGCGTTGGCCATCGCGGCGAAGGTGGTCGCGCGGTCGAAGTGGATCACGTTAGGCATGTGCACCGGGGCGTGGCTGGTACCCGCCCCGGCAACCGGATGCGCGTCCAGGACCGGCAGCAGGCCCACTAGGCCGACCACGGTCATCAGTAACGCCGAGCGCAGACGCACTCGACGATTCGATGTCCTCAGTTGTTCACCCTCCGCCAGGACTGCGGGCCGTCGATGCGCCCGCACCAACGCTAGGCAAGCCGGGGCCGAAAGGCAAACCGAACGGCGACCGCACCTCTACTCCCTGGTCAACGCGGATTAGTTGCTGGGCAGCCGAAAGAGCCGGGCCGTGTTGGCCGCCGTCTGGCGCCGCAGCAGTGAACTTTCTTCACCCCGCAGCGCCGCCACGTACTCCCCCACGACCGCGACCAGTGCCGGCTCGTTGGGTCGGCCGCGGTGGGGCACCGGGGCGAGGAAGGGGCTGTCGGTCTCGACGTGCAGCCGGTCCAGGGGGATGGTGCGCACCGCGTCGCGCAGTAGTTCGGCGTTCTTGAAGGTCACCACCCCGGCGACCGAGATGTCACAGCCGAGCGCCAGGCAGCCCGCGGCGTCCTCAGGCGTACCGGTGAAACAGTGGATCACCGTGCGATCCGGCACGCCCTCGCTGGCCAAGATCGCAAAGAGGTCGTCAAAGGCGTCGCGGGCGTGGATCACCAGCGCGAGGTCGAGTTCGTGGGCGAGGGCGATCTGGGCGGCGAAGGCCCGGCGCTGGTCGGCGCGCGGCGCGTGCTCGTAGTAGTAGTCGAGACCCGTCTCGCCGATGCCGACGAGTCTGGGGTGCTTGGCCCGGGCGAGGGCGGCCACCGGCCCGAGATCCTGGGTCGAGTCGTGGGGGTGCAGCCCGACCACGGCGTAGACCTCGACGGGACTGTCGAGCTCGGTCATGGCCAGGGCCTCGGCCGAGTTGGCGGCGTCGGTGCCGATCACGACGACCCGGTCGACGCCACCGGCGAGGGCCCGCTCGAGGGTCGCGCGTGCGGCGGCCTCGCCGCCGTCGCCCATGAACTGGTCCTGGAGGTGGCAGTGCGCGTCGGTCCAGAAGCTCATCGCGCCTCGTTGATCCGCGGAAAGAGCGGCTCACCCTTCTCGATGGCGATCCCACCGGGGTAGCGACCCCAGACCAGGCTCTCGCGGGCCAGCTCGTCCGTCGGTGATCCGGCGAGGCCGAGCCGGCGCCACAGCTCGCGCGAAACGCCCGGCATCGCCGGTGACACGAGGACCGCGACGAGCCGGATGACCTCGAGCGCGTCGCCGAGCACACGTTCGACCGGCTCGCCCGGGGCCATCTTCCAGGGCGCGTGGCGCTCGAGATAGGCATTCGTCGCGCCGATGAGCGCCCAGGTCGCCTCGAGAGCCGCGTGGGGCGCGAAGTGCTCCCAGGCACTAGCCGCTGTCTCAACGGTCGACTCGGCGATGGCGGCCAGCTCGGACCGGGGGTCTGGGGCGGGGGCGACGCCGGCGCACTTGGACCCGACGACCGTCGCGACGCGGGCCACCAGGTTGCCGAGGTTGTTGGCGAGGTCCGTGTTGTAACGCTGGGTGATGCCCTCGTAGGAAAATTCGCCGTCGTTGCCGAGGGCGGTCTCGCGCAGCAGGTAGTAGCGAAGCGGGTCGACGCCGAACTCCTCGGTCAGGGTGACCGGGGCGATGTCGGTGAGCTTGACGCCGCCTTCGGCGGCCATGGTCTTGGAGAGCTTCTGGCCGCCCACGAGCAGCCAGCCGTGTACCTGCACGTGGCTCGGCGGCTCGAGGCCGGCGGCCATGCACATCGCGGGCCACCAGACGCAGTGGAATCGGATGATCTCCTTGCCGATCAGGTGGTGCGACCAGGGCCACCAGGTGGCGACCCGGTCGTCGTCGCGGCCGTAGCCGATCGCGGTGAGGTAGTTGATCAGCGCGTCGTACCAGACGTAGAACACGTGGCGCTCGTCCCAGGGCACCGGCACACCCCAGGCGATGGAGGTGCGGGTGATCGAGATGTCGCGCAGCCCGCCCTTGATGAAGGCGTAGGCCTCGTTGCGCTTCGTCTCGGGCGTGACGAACCCGGGGTGGGTGTCGTAGTACTCGATGAGCCGGTCCTCGAAGGCCGAGAGGCGAAAGAACCAGTTCTCCTCTTCCATCTCGGTGAGCGGCCGGCCGTGGATCGGGCAGTTGCCGTGGTCGCTCGCCTCGACGGTGTAGTAGTCCTCGCAGCTCACGCAGTAGAGGCCCTGGTAGACGCCCTTGTAGATGTAGCCGTTCTCGTAGATGGCCCCGAGGAACTTCTGGACGCTCTCGTAGTGACGGGGCTCGGTGGTGCGGATGAAGTCGTCGTAGCTGACATCGAGCGCGTCCCAGGCTTCGCGGAAGCGCGCCGAGGTCCGGTCGGTCCAGGCCTGAGGCGTCATGTCGTGCTTCGCGGCCGCGTCGGCCACCTTCTGGCCGTGCTCGTCGGTGCCGGTCAGAAAGAGGGTCTCGTCACCGTTCAGCCGGTGCCAGCGCGCCAGGGCGTCGGCGTTGAGGGTCGTGTAGGCGTGACCCACGTGCGGGGCGTCGTTCACGTAGTAAATCGGCGTGGTGATGTAGAAACGACCCATCCGACCAGCGTAACGAGTCAGGCGCCCCGCTCCGATCGGATCTCGAGCGCCACGTCGTAGGCGATCCGATGCGCGACGCCCAGTTCGCTCGCGACCGCGCCCACCGCGTCGCGCACACTCGCGCCCGTCGCCAGATGCGCCTCGAGCGCCTCGCGGATGACCGGGGCTGGCAGTTCGGTCGGCTCGGCGCCCGCGAGCACGACGACGACCTCGCCGCGCACCTCCCCCTCGGCCCAGTGCCCGGCGACCTCGGCCAGCGTGCCGCGCACGAGCTCCTCGTGCAACTTGGTCAGTTCGCGCGCCACGACGACGCGTCGCTGCCCGTAGAGCGCGGCGAGCTCGGCGAGGGTGGCGACCAGTCGTTGGGGCGACTCGTAGAAGACGATCGTTCGCGGCTCGCTCGCCCAGGTGGCGAAGCGCGCCCGTCGCTCCCCGGCCCGGCGCGGCACGAAGCCCTCCATGACGAAGCGCTCGGTCTCCAGGCCGCTCACCGACAGCGCCGCGACCACCGCGCTCGGACCCGGGGTCGTGGTAACCACCAGGCCCGCCTCGGCGACCGCCGCCACGACGCGTCGGCCCGGATCGCTGATCCCGGGGGTCCCGGCGTCGCTCGCCAGCGCGACCACCGACCCCGCGGCGACCAGCTCGATCACTTCGACGCTCTGGGCCATCTCGTTGTGCTCGCGCAGCGAGCGCAGCCGGCCCCGGGGGCTCAGCCCGAAGGCGCTCAGCAGGACCCGCGTACGACGCGTGTCCTCGCAGTAAATGACGTCGGCGCTCTCGAGCACCGCCCGGGCCCGCGGACTGAGGTCCTCGAGGTTCCCGATCGGGGTCGCCACGACCACCAGTGCACCGGATCCGCCCGCTACTTCTTGCATCGACGCCTCCGTTTGGCTAGCGAGCCCCTGACCGTACTAGCATTGTCACCTATGTCGAAGCGGACCGTGAAGCGCAAGTTACGCGCCAAGAAGAAGGCTAACCACGGCAAGAAGCCGAACTGCGGCCGCGGCTAACACGCGCCGTCCCACGTCAGTCCCCGCCGCGCAATCCGTTCGGCGAGCATCGACGGACGGTCGCTCACCAGCCCGTCGACCCCCAGGTCGAGCAGTCGATCCATGCCTGACTGGTCGTTGATCGTCCAGACGTGCACGGCCACGCCCGCGTGGTGGGCCGCCTCGACGAATCGCTCGTCCACGACCGTGACGTCGCCGTAGGTCTCGGGCACCTGGAAGGCGACCACCGGCGCCACGACCGGGTGATCCTCGAGCCTCGAGAAGAAGAACGCGGCCGTCTCCTCGGTCGCGGCGGACGTCGCGACGCCCGGGGCCTCGCGCCGGAAGGCCGCGATGGCGGAGTCGAGGAAGGACGCGACGATGACGCGATGGGCGCACTCGAGCCGCTCGATCTCGCGCGCGAGCAGCGCCTCGTAGGGTCGCACGTCGGGTGCGGTCTGCTTGATGTCGAGGTTGAGCAGCACGCCGGGCACGGCCGCCACGACCTCCTCGAGCGTGGCGATCCCGTAGCGACGGTCGGCCGGCGCGCGGCCGCGCCACGGGTAGGCCGCGTCATCGAGACCCGGCGACGCCGTCGCGCCGGGCACGAACCAGTACGCGCTGTCGAGCTCGCGCAGCTGCGCGAGGGTCATCGCGGCGATCGCCCCGTGGCCGTTGGTCGTCGCGTCAACGGTGGCGTCGTGACAGACCACGAGCTGACCGTCAGCGGTGGCGTGCACGTCGAGCTCGATGGCGGTCGCCCCGGCGGCGAGGGCGCGTTCGATGGCACCGAGCGTCGAGGAAGGTCCTTCGAAACTGCCGCCCTGGTGGGCGAAGGCGATGACCCGCCGATCGAGCCAGTCGCTCACATCGAGTTCGCCCGCAGCTCGGCGGTGCGCAGCGCCACGACGTGCTCCATGTAGAAGGCGAGTCCCGGCACGAAGCCTGACAACAGCATCAGCACGAGCAGCCCGAAGGGCAGCCGGGCCTTCAGGGTGAACTGAAAGCACATCACCAGGTAGATCGGGTAGAGCACCACCCCGTGGCCGATGCCCACGACGGTGACGAGCGGCTTCATGCTCGTCCAGAGCGACAGGTCCACCGTGTGCAGGACCAAGAACACGACGAGCACGAGCAGCGTCGTGCCGGTGACAAAGGACATCAGTCGGTAGCGCCGGAACGCCGCCTCCACTAGTGACCCCAGAGTTTCTTCTTCGACCGGTCCGCGAGCTGTTCGAGGTGATCGTTGTAGGCCGCGAGCTCGGGGTCCTCCTCGGCCTCGCGCTGGCGAGCCTGGCGGGCCTCGGTGCGCATCCGCTCCTCGTAGGCACGGCGCTCGCGCTCGTCGTCCTCGCTCACGCGGTCGAGGTTGAGCAACGCGTACCAGCCGAGCACGCCGAGCACGCCAAAGACCGGCCACTCGATCGAGTACAGGAAGCTGAGCGAGTTACCCTGGACCGCTCGACCGACCTGCCACCACGCCGCGGTCGCGCACATCGCGAGCCACGCGATGAGTACGAGGTGCAACACCAGGGCCTTTGCACTCAACCACTTCGACTTCACCGGGCCATCCTACTGAGCCTCCCCGTCGACTCATCCTAGGATGGCGTGGTGTTGTCCGCCGTCTCACCCTTCCACTGGCGCGACGCGACCCAATTAGCGCTCGAACCGGGCGCGATCGCGCTCATGGTACTGGCCGGGGCGCTCTACGCCTGGGGCCAAATCCGGGTGCGGGACTGGCCGCGGAGCCGGAGTCTCTACTTCGTCCTGGGCCTGATCGTGACCTTCGTGGCGACCGAGTCGTTCATCGGCGTCTTTGACCGGGCGTACTTCAGCGACCACATGGTCCAGCACCTGCTGCTGATCATGGTCGCCGGGCCGCTCTTTGCGATTTCGACGCCGCTCGAGCTCGCCTACCGCGCCGGATCGGCCCGCCTGCGCGCGATCCTCGACGGCCGGGCGATGACCGCGCTCACCCAGCCGCTCGTCGCCTTCGCGCTCTACTTCGTCTTCATCCCCGTCTCGCACCTCACCGGACTGTTCAACGAGATGCTGCTGCACGAGTGGATCCACCAGTTCGAGCACCTCGGATTTCTCGTCGTCGGCTACCTCTTCTTTCGCGTGGCCTTCGGGCTCGAGCGCGGCCGCACGATCCACCCGGGCCTGCGCCTCGTCTTCGTGATGGCCGCGGTGCCGGTGGACACCTTCACGGGGCTCGCCCTCGCGATGTCCTCGCACAACCCCTTCTCGGCGTACCGGACCCTCGCGCCGATCGGCTCGACGCCCGCGTCGATCCTCACCAACGTCCAGCTGGGCGGAGCGATCATGTGGATCGGCGGCGACGCACTGATGCTGCTCGCCTGCATCCCCATCGCCGTGGCGTGGGTCCGCTGGGAGGCGAAGCGCACCGTCGAGCTCGACGCGCGCCTCGACGCCCAGGGCCGCTGAGCTACAGCAGTCCCGCCTCGATGGCGAGTGCCTCGAGGTCGGTCTCGGGCCGAGCGCCCAGGTGCTTGATGATCTCGCCCGCGCAGAGCGAACCGAGCTCGGCGGCCTCGATCGGGTCGGCGCCGAGCGCGAGGCCGTAGAGGTAGCCGGCGGCGAACATGTCCCCGGCCCCGTTCTGGTCGACGACCTCGTCGACCTCACTGGCCGGGACCGACACGACCCCGTGGGCCGTCAGCACCTCGGCGCCGAGGGGCCCGCGGGTCACGACCGCGAGCACCCCGAGCTCGTCGAGGTTCGCGAAGGCGTGCTCGAGGCTCTCGACCTGGAAGAGGGCGAGGATCTCGGCCTCGTTGGCGAGTAGGACGTCGACGTGGTTGGTGACGAGCTCCAAGAAATCGCGCCGGTGGCGCTCGACACAGAACATGTCCGACAGCGACAGCGCCACCATCGAGTCGTGCTGGTGGGCGAAGTCCACGACCTTCTGGATCGCCATCTTGGCCGGGGGCAGGTCGTAGAGGTAGCCCTCGATGTAGGTGATCTCCGAGCGCGCGATAAGCCGCTCGTTGATGTCGGCGACGTGGAGCCGGTTGGAGGCACCGAGGTAGGTCGCCATGGTGCGCTGCGCGTCGTCGGTGATAAAGACGTGGCACCGGCCCGTGGCGCCCTCCTCGGGCGAGGCGATCGCCAGGTCCAGCTCGACGCCCATGGTGCGCAGGTCGTGGGTGAAGCGCTCGCCGAACTCGTCGTCGGCGACCTTGCCGATGTAGCCGCAGGTCCCCCCGAGGGCGGCGATGCCGGCGATCGAGTTGGCGACCGAGCCGCCCGACATCTGGATCGTCGGGCCCATCGACTGGTAGAAGGTGTCGAGCTGCTCCTCGCCGATCAGGGTCATCGACGCCTTGACCAGGCCCAAGTCGTGGTACACCTCGGCCGAGTCGCGCGCGATGATGTCGAGCATCGCGTTGCCGATGCCCGTCACGGCGAGCCTCGTCGGACCCGGCTTGAGGCGCAACGAGACGGGTGTCGGCGGAGTTGTCACTTAGCGAGCGTAGAAGATTTGCCTCTAGTGTTTCCAACTATGACTTCTCCCAATCCCTTCCGCCTGCCACGTACCGTCGTCCCCCGCGCCTACCGGATCTTTTTGACGCCGGACCTCGAGGGCGCCACCTTCGCCGGACGGGTCGAGATCGACGTCGAGGTCACCGAGCCCGTCGACCACGTCACCATGCACGCGATGAATCTCGTCCTCGGACCGGCGACCCTCACCGGCCAGGGCACGAGCCGCCGCTCGGACGAGCCGGCCTTTGACGAGACCTACCAGACGGTCACCTTCGCCTTCGCCGAGACGATTCCCGACGGACCGGCGACAGTCGAGATCGCGTTCTCGGGCGTGCTCAACGATCAGCTGGCGGGCTTTTACCGCTCGACCTACACCGACGACGCCGGCGTCACCCACGTCATCGCGACCACCCAGTTCGAGCAGTCCGACGCCCGTCAGGCCTTCCCTTGCTGGGACGAACCGTCCTTCAAGGCCACCTACCAGGTCAACCTCACGGTGCCGAGCCACCTGGCCGCCATCTCGAACTCGCCCGAGGTGGAGAACGTCGACCTCGGCAAC
>JAKAPH010000038.1 GCA_021807265.1 Actinomycetes bacterium
ACCGGTGGACAACGACGACCGCGAGCTGCGCACGTCGCCCCCGCGCTCGGGCAGTCCCGCGACCCGCAGCGTCAGGTCGACGAGCACGCTATCGAGGACGACGAGTCGCACGGCTAGTCGTGCTCGGCCAGGAACGCGCCAACCACCTCGCGGTAGCGTTCGGGCTCTTCGACGAAGGGCATGTGGCTCGAATGCTCGAAGATGATCCAGCGCGCGTTCTCGACGCGGTCGGCGAAGGGCTGGACCGTGGCCGGGGTCGCTTCGTCGTAGCGTCCCGAGATGAGCAGCGTCGGCGCGGCGATCAACGACAGTCGATCGACGATGGACCACGAGCGCAGGGTGCCGATGCAGTAGAACTCGTTGGGCCCGTTCATCGTGTGATACACGGTGGGGTCCTCGTTGAGCTGGGCCTCGGTGGCGAGGACCTCGGGCGGGTTGGGGACCACGCGACAGACGTGCCGGTCGTAGAACGCCTGGGTGGCCGCGAGGTACGCCGGGTCCTGCGTGGTGCCCGCGGCCTCGTGCGAGTCGAGCGCGTCGCGCACGTCAGCGGGCAGGTCGCGGCGCAGGCGCGTCGCTTCGGCGACCCACAGGTCCATCGACGCGGGCGAGTTGCTGATCACGAGCGCCGCCAGTCCGGCGGGACGCGTGACGGCGTACTCGGCGGCGAGCATGCCGCCCCAGGACTGGCCGAGCACGTGGAACCGCTCCAGGCCGAGGGCGTCGACCAGATTGGCGAGTTCCTCGAGGAAGAGTTCCACGGTCCAGAACTCGCCGCCGCGGTCACGCAAGTGCGTCGAGTTGCCACATCCCAACTGGTCGTAGTGGATGACGGGCCGACCGGTCGAGGCGAGGTTGGCGATCTGTAAGAGGTAGTTGTGCGCGGCGCCGGGCCCGCCGTGGAGCACGACGAGGGGCGTCACGCCCGTGTCGAGGTCGCCGGTCACGCGGTACCAGGTCTCGTAGGGCCCGAAGGCGACGGTGCCGGTGCGTGACGGTTCCAGGATCATGGGGCGACCTTACTCAAGTGTCCCGGCGAGCCCGATCGTCCGCGCCGCCGATTTTTAGCCAGTCATTATGTTGTGGCGTCGTTGGCCCAAATGCCCATTGGTAGCGTTGCGGTGCACGTTTTCGTTGCTCGACGACTCGTGGCACCGCTCAACCATGGCACGACGAACCCCCCTCCACGCCCGACCCCGCGAAGGCTTTCGAGCCAGCAGCGGACGAGACCCGCGTGGTCGGTCGCGTACCTCGGGCGTCGAGGGCAATACCCGCCTGACGAGCTCGCTCGGCGCACTCTTGCTCATCCTGCTCTTCATCGAGGGCGTCACGATCATCAGCATCGGTTCGCTCCTCACGCCCCACATCGTCATCGGGGTCCTCTTGATCCCGCCGGTCCTGCTCAAGATCGGCTCGACGTCGTGGCGGATGGTCAAGTACTACGCCGGAAGTCGCGAATACCGCCACAAGGGACCGCCCGCCCCGATCCTGCGGCTCCTCGGACCGATCATCGTCGTACTCACGGTCATCCTGCTCGTCTCGGGCGTGGGGCTCGTGGTCGGTGCGCCCGTCTCGTGGCGCGCCCAACTCTTCACGATCCACCGGGCCTCGTTCGTGCTGTGGTTCGGCGCCATGACGATCCACGTCCTCGGCCACCTCGTCGAGACCGCCAAGTTCGCGCCGCGCGACGTGTTCCCCTATACGCGCCGCCAGGTGAAGGGCGCCTCGGCACGGCAGTGGACGCTCGCGGTCGCCCTCGGACTCGGCGTGATCGCCGCGATCGCCGTGCTGCCCTACGCCGCGAGCTGGCGCACGGGCCTGCTCGGCTGATCTACTAGCGCGCCAGCGGCACCGACCCGCCCGGATCGACCGAGACGACCCGCGCACTCGCCTCGCGTTCGATGAGGTGTCGCGCCACGTCGTCGGGCGTGCCCGCGAGCAGCGGGAACGTCCCGAAGTGGATCGGCGTGAACCGTGAGACGCCGAGCAGCATCACCGCGTAGGCCGCTTCGCGCGGACCCATGTTGTAGTGGCCGTCGATCGGCATGAGGGCGATCTCGGGCGCGTAGAGCTCGCGGATGAGCGCCATGTCCCCGAAGACGTTCGTGTCGCCCGAGACGTACACCGGCCCCCCATCGCCCTCGGGCAGGTGGGCGATGAACCCGACGGGGTTGCCGCCGTAGATGTTCGCGAGGCCCTCGCCCGCCGCGACGCCACAGGAGTGGTCGGCCGTCACCATCGTCAGGCCGATGTCGGCGACGCGCACGGTGCCGCCCTTGTTCATCTCGACGATGTTGGCGAGGCCCTGGGTCGCGAAGTAGGCGGCCATCTCGGGCACGCAGACGACGGTGGCGCCCGTCCGTAGCGCCAGGGGGATCGCCGAACCCATGTGGTCGAAGTGACCGTGGGTCACGGCGATGACGTCGACCGGTCCCAGTTCGTCGATCGACAGCGGGCTCTTGGGGTTCTCGAGCCACGGGTCGAAGATCACGCGGGTGCCCGTCGAGGTCACCAGCAGCACCGTCGCGTGGCCCAGCCACGTCAGGGTCCCCGGCTCGCCGACCTGTTGCGCGCCGACCAATTCCTCACTCAATGTGTCCATCTCGGGCCTCCACCTCGGTCGCTGTTCTCACGATAGGGCGGCGTGACCGGGGGTGTCGCACACCGGCCTACAGTGGCCACCAGAGGAGGTCACGGTGCTTATAGTCACGACGAACGACCTGCCCGGTTACCGGATCACCAAGGTGGTCGGCGAGGTGAACGGGCTCACGGTGCGGACCCGCAACGTCGGTGCCCAGCTCGGTGCGGCCCTGAAGGCCATCGGCGGCGGCGAACTGCGCGGACTCACCCAGCAGCTCCAGCAGTCCCGCGGGGAGGCGCTGGACCGCATGACCGAGGCCGCCCAGGCCCTCGGCGCCAACGCGGTTATCGCCATGCGCTACGACTCGAACGAGTTAGCCAACACCTACCAGGAGATCCTCGCCTACGGCACGGCGGTGGTCGTCGAACCAATCGACTGACATGATCCCGATCCTCTCCAGCGCGGCGATGCGGCGCGCCGACGCGCGCGCCGTGGCGCGCCGGGGCGTCGACGCGCTCGTGCGTGACGCGGGCCTCGCCATCGCGCTGGTCGCGTGTCAGCACCTGCGCTCGCCCTACGGCGCGCGCGTCGCGGTCCTGGTCGGACCCGGGCTGAACGGGGCCGACGGACGCGTCGCCGCAGCGCAGCTGCGCCGGCGCGGCGCCACCGTCACGCTCGTCGAGGTCGCCAACCAGCCCCCGGCGCTGCGCGGCTACGACCTCGTGATCGACGCGGCCTTCGGACTCGGGTGCACCCGGCCCTACCGGGCGCCCCACGTCCCCCCGACCACCATCGTGGTCGCGGCCGACCTCCCGTCGGGCGTCGACGCCGACACCGGCGAGGTCCTCGGCCAGCCGATGAAGGCCCACGTGACCGTCGCGCTCGGCGCGCTGAAGCCGGCCCACGTCACCGGGCACGCGGCCGCCTACGCCGGCGAGCTGCGTGTCTTTTCCCTCGGCATCGAGAGCGACGGCGGCGACGGCTTGCTCGAGGCGAGCGACCTCGCCGACTTCGTGCGCTGGAACCAAAGCGACCACAAGTGGCACCACGCCGTAGACGTGATCGCCGGCTCGACGATGATGCCCGGCGCAGCCGACCTCGTCACCCGCGGCGCCCTCGCGGGTGGTGCGTCGATGATCCGGCTCGCGACCCACGGCGAGATCGGCGGGCGCGTCGCCATCGCGAGCGAGGTCGTGCGCACCGACGGTCCCCCCGACCCGCGCAGTCGGGCGGTCGTGGCCGGACCGGGGCTCGGCCGTGACGCGGTGGCGTGGCTCGCGGCGCGACTCGCCGACGTGCGGGTACCCGTCGTGCTCGACGCCGACGGCCTCGACGACGTCGTGCTCGGCGCACGCCGCGCCGGTCCCTGGGTGCTGACGCCCCACGACGGCGAGTACGAGCGGCTCGTCGGGTCGAGTCCGTCGGCCGACCGGCTCGACGCGGCGCGCACCCTCGCGCGCTCGAGCGGCTGCGTCGTGCTGTTAAAGGGACCCACGACCGTCGTCGCCAGCCCCGACGGCCACGTGCGCGTCATCCAGTCCGGCACCAGCGCGCTCGCGACGGCGGGCACCGGCGACGTGCTCGCGGGTCTCGTGGGCGCGACGATCGCGCGCGGCCACGACCCCTTTGACGCGGCTGCCCTCGCCGCGTTCGCCCACGGCGCGGCGGGCTCTCGCCTCTCGCGCTACGCGAGGTCCTCGGACCTGCCCGACGCGATCAGCGGGGTGCTCGGCGCCTAGCGCTATTCGGTGGGCACGAGGTGGAAATCGCGGCTGTGCTTGCGGATCTCGCGCCGGGCGATAGTCATCTTGTGGACCTCGTCAGGACCGTCGGCGATGCGCAGCGTGCGAATGCCGGCGTAGAGGTGCGCGAGCGGGGTGAACTGGGTCACGCCCGCGGCGCCGTGCACCTGGATCGCCCGGTCGATGATCTTGAGCGCCATGTTCGGCACGGCCACCTTGATCCCGGAGATCTCGGCCGCGGCACCCTTGTTGCCCACCGTGTCCATGAGGTGCGCGGTGTGCAGCACGTACTGGCGCGCCATGTCGATCTCGATGCGCGCCTCGGCGATCCAGTCCTGGATCAGACCCTTGTGGGCGAGGCTCGTCCCGAAGGTCTTGCGTTCGAGCGAGCGGGTCACCATCAACTCGAGCGCCCGCTCGGCAACGCCGATGGTGCGCATGCAGTGGTGGATCCGACCCGGCCCGAGCCGCGCCTGGGCGATCGCGAAGCCGCCGCCCTCCTCGCCGAGCAGGTAGTCGACGGGCACGCGGACGTTGCGGTAGATGACCTCGGGGTGCCCGCCGCGCTCGTCGTAGCCAAAGACGTGGGGCTCGACGCCGATCTCGACGCCGGGCGCGTCGCGGGGCACGACGATCATCGACTGTTGGCGGTGACGCGGGCCCGACGGGTCGGTCTTGCCCATCACGACGAGCACCTTGCACCGCGGCGAGCGGGCGCCGCTCGAGAACCACTTGCGCCCGTTCAGCACGTACTCGTCGCCGTCGCGCACGATCGACAGACCGATGTTCGTCGCGTCCGAGGATGCGACGTCGGGCTCGGTCATCGAGAAGGCGCTGCGGATCTCACCGGCGAGCAGTGGCGCCAGCCACTCGGCCTTCACGCGCTCGGACCCGTAGAGGTTGAGGATCTCCATGTTGCCGGTGTCGGGCGCGTTGCAGTTCATCGCCTCGGAGGCGAACGAGAAACGGCCCAGCTCCTCGGAGATCGGCGCGTAGTCGAGGTTCGACAGCGGCGTCCCGGGACTCTCGGCGTTGAGGTGCGGCAAGAACAGGTTCCACAGCCCCCGCTCGAGGGCCTGGGCCTTGAGCCGGTCGAGGATCGGCGGGTACCCGTCTATCCCGAGTTCGTCGAGCTGGTCGTAGAACGTCTGCTCGTTCGGCTCGATCACGTGCTCGATGAACCGGTGGACGGCCTCTTGTGTCTCGAGACCTCGTTCGGAGAATGCGTACGGCACCGCCACCACCCTTCCTGGATGAACCAACCTCGTCCGTAGGCTAGCCAACGCGCCGCCCCGCCTTAACCCGTTGGTAACCCGAGCAATCCTCAGTACCGGATGGCTCGTCCCGCGACGACCCCGCGACGCACGTCGTCAGCGGCCATGAGCGCCAGCGCGAGCTCGGCGACGTCACCGTCGTCGGGACAGCACGCGCTCAGCCGGTAGAGCAGCTCGGGGTTCTGCGATCGGATCACCGCGTTGCGGATCGCGACGTCGATCTGGTAGCGCCACGACGTGATCTCGGGGCTCTGCGAGCTCGGCAGCAACGACCCGCGGTACAGGTCGAGCGCCGCGTTGAGGTCGCCGCTCGCGAGGGTGCGCAGCACCCGCGCGTGGTCGGCGTCGACGCGGCCGGTGAGCCGGTAGGGCCGCGACGCGATCACGTCGCCGACCAGCTGGCGCAGGTGCGAGAGCTCCGCTTTCACCGTGGTGGCGCTGATGGGTTGGTCGCCGTAGACGAGCGCCGTCAACTCGTCGAGCGACAGGCCGTCGTCGTGCATGGCCAGTATCGCGAGCAGCTCGAGCTGACGAGGGCTCACCCGAACCGGCGTGCCGTTCACCGTGACCGACGACGAACCGAGGAGTCGCAGCACGAGTTCATTGCGTGGCTCGGGCGAGACCACCACGATCGCCGCCACCGGATCGCGGGCCAGCTCGTACTCCACGTTTCGCGCGAGCGCGCGCACCATGGTGAGCAGCGACGGGTTGAACTTGCTCCACAGCGACGAGACGTCGATGACCCCGAGCGACCGGCCGTCATCGGGATCGATGATCGGGGCCGAGTAGCAGACCCAGTCGTGGACCATCGGCGCGTAGTGCTCGGCCGAGAAGACCGTCGCCGGACGACCCAGCTCGTGGGCGAGCGCGAGGGCGTTGGTCCCGACCGACCCCTCGCTCCAGCAGCCCCCGAGGGTGAAGTTGACGGCGTCGGCGTTGCGGCGCATCCGCCGGCCCCCCGACAGCCACGTGATGGTCACCGTGTCGTCGGTCAGCGCGGCGACGAGGTCGCCGTCGGCGCTGAGGTCGCGCAGGTCATCGAGGATCACCCGGCTCGCCCGGCCCAGCCGGGACTCCGCGAACTGGGCGGTCACCACCCCGGGCTCGACCATCGGGGCGAGTGCGAGGTCCACCGACACCGCCTGGGCCGATCGCTGCCAGGACGCGAACACCTCGGGGCGTGCCGCACTCGTCGAGCCGTGCGACTGCACGGCGTAGCGCCAGAGTGCCTCGGCGTCGCCGCGCCGCTCCTTTAACTCGCGATTCACGTCCCCCCAGACCCCGGCGGCCAGGTCCGCCTGATGCGAACGATACCGTGGCGACGGCACCGGCGCAGTGGCGCCAACCGCCAACCTTTTCCCAACCTGGTCGCCCCTACCATTCGCCCGTTGCGAGACACGCAACGCAGGTTCGGCGCTCGCGCCAGCAAGGAAATTGGGGGGATCATGCTCTACGACGTTCCCGGCTCCGCCGGCAGTCCAGTCACCGTACAGCCCGCGTACGACAACTTCATCGGCGGTCGATGGGTGGCGCCCGTTGACGGCAAGTACTTCGACAACGTCACGCCGATAACGGGTCAGGTCTTCACCAAGATCGCCCGCTCCAACGCCAAGGACGTCGAGCTCGCCCTCGACGCGGCCCACGCCGCGAAGGACGCCTGGGGTGCGACGAGCCCGGCCGAACGCTCGCTCGTGCTCCTTCGCATCGCCGACCGCATGGAGGCCAACCTCGAGGCCATCGCGATCGCCGAGTGTTACGAGAACGGCAAGCCGATCCGCGAGACCCTCGCCGCCGACATCCCCCTCGCGATCGACCACTTCCGGTACTTCGCGGGCGCCCTGCGGGCCCAGGAGGGTTCGATCGGGGTCATCGACGACACCACGGTCGCCTACCACTTCCACGAGCCGCTCGGGGTCGTCGGCCAGATCATCCCCTGGAACTTCCCGATCCTGATGGCCGCCTGGAAGGTCGCCCCGGCGCTCGCCGCCGGCAACTGCGTCGTGCTCAAGCCCGCCGAGCAGACGCCCTGGTCGATCCTGAAGGTCGTCGAGCTCATCGCGGACCTGCTGCCCCCGGGCGTGCTCAACGTGGTGAACGGCTTCGGTGTCGAGGCGGGCAAGCCCCTCGCCTCCTCGCCGCGCATCGGCAAGGTCGCCTTCACCGGCGAGACGACGACCGGTCGGCTGATCATGCAGTACGCCTCGGAGAACATCATCCCGGTCACCCTCGAGCTCGGCGGCAAGAGCCCGAACATCTTCTTCCCCGACGTCATGGCGGCCGACGACGACTTCCTCGACAAGGCGATCGAGGGGCTCGTGCTGTTCGCCCTCAACCAGGGCGAGGTCTGTACCTGCCCGTCGCGGGCGCTCATCCACGAGTCGATCTACGACGAGTTCATGGCCCGCTGCATCGCCCGGGTCAACGCCATCAAGCTCGGCAACCCACTGGACACCGACACGATGGTCGGCGCCCAGGCGTCCAACGACCAGCTCGAGAAGATCCTCTCCTACCTCGACATCGGCCGCAGCGAGGGCGCCGAGGTGCTCGTCGGCGGTAGCCAGCGCCAGGTCGAGGGCTGTGACGGCGGGTACTACGTCGAGCCGACGATCTTCAAGGGCCACAACTCGATGCGCATCTTCCAAGAGGAGATCTTCGGACCGGTGCTCTCGGCCACGACCTTCGCCTCGACCGAGGAGGCGATCGCCATCGCCAACGACACCCTCTACGGGCTGGGCGCCGGACTGTGGACCCGCGACGTCAACACGGCCTACACCGTGGGCCGCGCGATCAAGGCGGGACGGGTGTGGACCAACTGCTACCACCTCTACCCCGCCCACGCCGCCTTCGGCGGCTACAAGGGCTCGGGGATCGGCCGTGAGACGCACCTGATGATGCTCGACCACTACCAGCAAACCAAGAACCTGCTGGTCAGCTACTCGCCCCACAAGTTAGGGTTCTTCTAATCATGAGCGAACTTCGTCGCGTCGACATCACCGACGAGGCGGCGGCACTCGTCGCCCGACTGGTGGATGAGCACGGTCCGTTGCTCTTCCACCAGTCGGGGGGCTGCTGTGACGGGTCGAGCCCGATGTGCTACCCGCGCGGCGAGTTCCGAATCGGCCAGCGCGACGTCTACCTCGGCGAGGTCGTGGGCACACCGTTCTACATGGGTGCCGACCAGTTCGAGTACTGGTCCCACACGCACCTGTTGGTCGACGTCGTGGCGGGCCGCGGCGGCGGCTTCTCGCTCGAGGCACCCGGGGGCGTGCGCTTCCTCATTCGCTCGTCGGTCTTCACCGACGACGAGATGGCCGAGCTCGGTCCCGTCGAAGTCGGCGACCACCACTCCGCGTAGCGTCGCAACCGCACCCCGCGCTCCCGGGACGCGCACGGCCACTGCTACGCTGCGCCTCGTGCGCTTCTCCGACGAGCACGAAGCCTTCCGAGCCACGGTTCGCGCCGTCGTCGACCACGAGATCAACCCCCACGTCGACGAGTGGGAACGGCGCGGCGCCTTCCCCGCCCACGAACTCTTCCCCACGCTCGCGTCCTACGGGCTCCTCGGCCTCGAGTACGACCCGGCCTACGGCGGCGAGGGGGCGAGCCCGCTCTTCTCGCTCATCGCCGGTGAGGAGTACGGCCGCATCGCCGCGGCCGGCGTCGCTATGGCGATCGGCGTCCAGACCAGCATGGCCACGCCCGCCCTCGCCCAGTACGGCACCCACGAGTTGAAGCAGCAGTTCCTCGCCCCCGCGATCGCCGGCACGGCGGTCGCGGCGATCGCGGTGACCGAGCCCGACGCCGGCAGCGACGTCGCGGCGATCACCACCCGGGCCGTGCGCGACGGCGATGACTGGGTCATCACCGGGCGCAAGCTCTACATCACCAACGGCGCCCAGGCCGACTGGGTCTGCCTGCTCGCGCGCACGTCGGGCGATCACGGCTACCGCGGGATGTCCCAGATCATCGTGCCGACGTCGACCCCGGGATTCAGCGTCGCGCGCACGCTCGACAAGCTGGGCAACCGCTCCTCGGACACCGCCGAGCTCGTCCTTGACGACGTGCGCGTGCCGGTCGACTACACGATCGGCGAAGCGGACCGGGGCTTCGAGCAGCAGATGCGCCAGTTCGTGCTCGAACGCATGAGCGCCGCCTACTCGATCGCCGGGCAGTGCCGCTACGCCCTCGATCGGACCCGCGACTACCTGCTCGAGCGCCGGACCTTCGGCGAGCCGCTGGCCTCGCGCCAGTACGTCGCGTACCGGCTCACCGAGCTCTCGGCGCGCGTCGACCTGCTGCGCAGCCACAACCTGCAGTGCGCGAGCGACCTGAGCAACGGCGAGGACATCACCCGCATGGCGACGGTCGCCAAGCTGACCGCCGGACGGCTCGCGCGCGACGTCGCCGACCTGTGCCTGCAGTTCCACGGCGGCATGGGCTACATGGAGGAGAACTGGACGGCTCGGTTCTTTCGCGACATGCGCCTCTCGTCGATCGGTGGCGGCGCGGACGAGGTGATGCTGAAGGTGCTCGCCCGGCTCGACGGCTACCCCATGTAACTGCCTTCGACCTCGAAAGGACGTGGCATGAAACCAGACCTCTCGGGACTCGATCCCCTCGACGTGAACCTCGCCACGCGAACCTGCGTCGGCGACGCGATCGGCCGCTCGGCGGCCATGTTCCCTGAACGCGTCGCGATAGCTGATCGCGGCGAGGCGATCACCTACCGTCACCTCGACGACACGGCCGAGGCACTCGCGAGGTCGCTGCACCGGATCGTCGGCGAGCGCCAGACCCCGGTGACGATGCTGATGGGCAACTCGTGGCGATTCTTTGCGACCTACTTCGCCTGCGCCAAAGCGGCCCTCGTCGCGATGCCGGTGAACGTCACGCTCGCGCCCGCGGACATCGAGTGGATCATCGCCGACGCCGCGTCGCCCGTCGTCGTCGTGGACGCGGCCTTCGCGCCGATCCTCGAGGGCCTGCTCGCCCGCCTCGAGACGGTCACGACGGTGATCGTCGTGGGCGACGCGCCACTGGCGAGCGACCACGCCGCGGTCGTGCGCTTCGAGGACCTCGCCACGGACGCCGGCGCGGCGCTCGCGGTACTCGTCGAGGACCGCGACACGATCCAGTGCCTCTACACGTCGGGCACGACCTCGCGCCCCAAGGGCGTACTGGTCAGCCACCTGAGCGTGCTCGTCGCGAGCCTCACCAACGCCCTGGTCATGGAGCACCGGTGGGGGTCCGAGCCATCGGTCCTGCTCAACGTCCTGCCGCTCTTTCACACCACCGCCCTCAACACGCTCTGCATGCCGGTGCTGGTCACCGGGGGCACCGTCGTCCTCGTCGGACCCTTCGATCCCGGCGTCGTCCTCGACAATGTCGAGGCGCACCGGGTCACGCACATGATGCTGCTGCCCATGATGTGGGCCGCCATCGTCGCCGAGCAGTCGAGCGCGCCGCGCGACGTTACCTCGGTGCGCCGCGCCGTCTACGCGATGGCGCCGATGAGCCGCGAGCTCTTGGCACGGGTGGACGACGCCTTCGCCAACGCCGCGGTCATCCTGGGATCGGGACAGACCGAGGTGGTCCCCGCCACGGTCATGCAGTGGCCCGAGCACCAACGCACCGCGCCCGAGTCGTGGGGGCCGTCGGTCCCGACCGTGCGCACCGACTGCCTCGACCTCGACGGGCACACGGTGCCCGTGGGCGAGACGGGCGAGATCGCCTACCGCGGCCCGCACGTGGCGAGCGGCTACTGGAGCAACCGCGACGCCAACACCGCGGCCTTCGCCCACGGGTGGTTCCACAGCGGCGACATCGGCCACCTCGACGAGCACGGCGTCGTCTGGTTCACCGACCGGCTGAAGGACATCATCAAGTCCGGCGGCGAGAACGTCTCGTCAGTCGACGTCGAGCGCGTCGTGAGCAGCGCCCCCGGGGTCCTCGAGAGCGTCATCGTGGGCGTCGCCGACGAGTACTGGGGCGAAGCCGTGTGGGCGGTCGTGGTGCCCGACGGCTCGCTCGACCCCGCGGCGATCCCCGAGTCGGTCATCGCCTACGCGAAGGCCCACCTCGCCGGGTTCCAGGTGCCCAAGCGCGTGCTCGTCGCCGATCGGCTGCCCAAGACCGCGACGGGCAAGACCCGCAAGCACGAAGTACGCGACTGGGTCGCCAAGTCCACCCCCACCGAGCCCGCCTAACTCGCTGTCGTCCCCGGTAGATTGCCACTAGGACAGGAGGCGTCGTGAAGGCTCGCACGGTCAGTGTCGCCGCGGTTCAGATGAACTCGGGCTCGGACCCCGACCACAACCTGGAATCCGCGATCGCCCTGATCGAGCTCGCCGCCGACGAGGGCGCGACCTACGTCCAGTTGCCCGAGTACTTCAACTACCTCGGACCGGCGCGACGCTACGGCGAGGTGGCCGAGTCGATTCCCGGCCCCACGACCAAGCGCCTGGCCGCGGTGGCCAAGCGCCGGCGGGTCCACCTGCACCTGGGCAGCATGCTCGAGCGGCGCGAGGGCGACCGGCCCTTCAACACGAGTGTCCTGATCGACGCGGCGGGATCGATCGTCGCGACCTACCGCAAGGCTCACCTCTTTGACGTCGACGTCCCCGGCGCGGTCACCCACCGCGAGTCCGACGACCTCAGCGCGGGCGAGGAGCTGGTGGTCGCCCGGCTGAAGCGATTCAGCGTCGGGCTCTCGGTGTGCTTCGACGTTCGATTCCCCGAGCTCTACCAGGAGCTCGCCGCCAACGGGGCCGACGTGCTCGCGGTGCCGGCCGCCTTCAACGCGAGCACCGGCCAGAGCCACTGGCACGTGCTCGTGCGCTCGCGCGCGATCGAGAACCACGCCTTCGTCGTCGCCGCGACCCAGGCCGGCGTGACGGCCGAGGGCATCGCGACCTTCGGCCACGCCCTGATCGTCGACCCGTGGGGGGTCATCCTCGCCGAGTCGTCAGGCAGCGAGCCCCAGGTCATCACCGCCACGCTCGACCTGGATGAGGTGCTGCGTCGGCGTGCCCAGATCGCGGTCACGCGCTTCCGGCGCCCCGCGCTCTACCGCCGACCGGTACGGGTGATCGGCGCCTAGCGTTACCTCGAAGTAACGGTCTTCGGACTCCAAAGGCGTTGCGACGCGCGACCTAGCATGGACTGCGGTGCCCTCGGGCGCATCCCGGCACCGCCCAATAAACCTGCGAGAAAGCCGTGAACCCCCCATGAGCATGCCCAGCGCCTCCTACTCGATCACCATGCGCGTCATCTTGGACGCGGCATCGACGATTCCCGATATCGCCACCGCCGTCGCCGACGCCGGCGGCCTCGTCACCGCGCTCGACGTGGTCGAGCCCATCGACGGCCACATGGTCGTCGACGTGACCTGCAACGCGAGCAACGAGGACCACGCGTCGGTCCTCGGCCAGGTCGTCGAGGCCGTCGCGGGCGCGAAAGTCCACGCGATCAGCGACCGCACGTTCCTCATGCACCTCGGCGGCACGATCGAGGTCAAGCCCAAGATCGCGCTCAAGACCCGCGACGACCTGTCGATGGCCTACACCCCGGGCGTGGCGCGGATCTCCAACGCCATCGCCAAGGACAAGTCCCTCGCGCGCAACCTCACGATCAAGCGCAACACCGTCGCCGTGGTCACCGACGGCTCGGCGGTACTCGGTCTGGGCAACATCGGTCCCGAGGCGGCCCTGCCCGTGATGGAGGGGAAGGCCCTCCTCTTCAAGCGCTTCGCCGACATCGACGCCTGGCCGGTCTGCCTGGACACCCAGGACGTCGACGAGATCGTGCGCATCGTGCAGTGCCTCGCCCCGGTCTACGGCGGCATCAACCTCGAGGACATCGCGGCCCCGCGGTGCTTCGAGATCGAGC
>JAKAPH010000149.1 GCA_021807265.1 Actinomycetes bacterium
CTTTTGTATTTCTAATTGTCATTTCGGAACATTGTTCTGACATACGTTGGCGTTCACACATCAATTAACTAATAACTAGTTACCTCACCTACCAATAATTCCGATAATCCATATATGAAGTCTTTTCATGACAACGATCGACACATGCCGTGGAGTGATACGCCATTGCCACGTCGGTGGCCATTGAAAATTGATCCGGATCGAGTGCGGGCGATCCAGTCGTCGTCCGAGACACTGACCTCATGAACGCGAGTCTCTATGACAACTGACGAATCGAGCCGTGTCCGATCAGAGTAAATGGGCAATTCGCCACGGAGACTACATGGCGGCTTCGAAGTGAGCAATTCTCTTGCAGGTTTGGAATGCCACGTGGCACTGTCTGCGCACGCCGAAATTGATTGCGCGGGGATTACCCACCTGTCCGCTGTGCCTGACGCATCGCAACAAGCCGCGTCTACGTCTCAACGCCCATGACGTCACAACAACCCGTTGGCGCGCCCGGGTGCACCGAACTCGCTCCCAGTGACTCACGCACGATTGGGCGTTCGATGGCGCTGAGACTGCAATATGTAATTTCGGCCGAAGCGCCTACCACGAGCCGACGTTGGTCTGCGCTGCCGTATGGCCCCGTCTGGATTTAGAGGATGCGGACACCCGAGATGGCGCGCGCGATGACGAGCCGCTGGATCTCCGAGGTGCCCTCGAAGATGGTGTAGATCTTCGCGTCGCGGTGCCAGCGCTCGACCGGGTACTCGCGCACGTAGCCGTAGCCGCCGAGGATCTGGATCGCCTCTTCGGTGATGTGCACCGCCGCCTCGCCGGCGAAGAGCTTGGACATCGAGCCCTCCCCCGCGGTGAAGGGCTCGCGGGCCCGCGCCATCCACGCCGCGCGCCACACCAGCAGCCGGGCCGCGTCGAGGCGGGTCTTCATGTCGGCGAGCTTGAAGGCGATCCCCTGGTTCTCGATGATGGCGCGGCCGAACTGCTTGCGCTCCTTGGCGTAGTCGAGCGCGTACTCGTAGGCCGCGCGCGCGATGCCGACGGCCTGGGCACCGACCCCCGGGCGGGTCGCCTCGAAGGTCGCCATGGCCGCCTGGCTCGAGGAGCGCTTGCCCTCGCGCGCCCGGGCGAGGCGCTCGTCGAGCTTCTCCTTGCCCCCGAGCAGGTTGGCGCCGGGGATCCGGCAGTCCTCGAGGACGACCTCGGCCGTGTGGCTCGCGCGGATGCCCATCTTCTGGAACTTCTGGCCCATCCTGATGCCCGGGGTGCCCTCGGGGATCACGAAGGATGCCTGGCCGCGACCGCCGAGGGACGGGTCGACCGAGGCGACGACCACGTGCAGGTTGGCGATGCCGCCGTTGGTGATCCACGTCTTAGTGCCGTTGAGCACCCACTCGTCGGTCGCCTCGTCGTAGACCGCGCGGGTGCGCAGCGAGGAGACATCGCTGCCGGCGTCGGGCTCAGACACGGCGAAGGCCGCGATCTTGATGTCCCCGGGCGAGCCGAAGCACTGGGGCAGCCACTCCATCTGCTGGGCCGGGGTGCCGTTGGCCATGATGCCCGCCACGGCGAGCGAGGAGCCCATGATCGACATGCACAGCCCGGCGTCGCCCCAGGCGAGCTCTTCGAGCACGAGCACCATCGAGAGTCCCGTCGGGTCGGCGAAGGCGTTGGCGAGGAAGTCGAGCGAGTAGATGCCGAGCTTCGCGGCCTCCTCGATGATCGGCCAGGGCGTCTCTTCGCGCTCGTCCCACTCGTGGGCGGCCGGGCGCATCACGTCGGCGGCGAAGCCGTGCACCCAGTCGCGCAGCGTCGTCTGGTCCTCGTTGAGTTTCATCGAAAAGTCCGTCACGGCCCCACCTTGTCTCGTTTGTTACCGTCCGGTAACCTCCTGACAGCCTAGAGCATCCGCACCAACGACAACGAGCCGCCACCCGAAGGTGGCGGCTCGCTCTCAAAACGACAGGTGGTTAGCCGATCTGCACGCGCTTGGCGAGCGGGCCACGGTCACCGGGCTCGATGTCGAACCGGACCGTCTGACCCTCGACCAGGGTGCGGCGTCCGTCACCCTGGATCTCGGAGTAGTGCACGAAGACGTCAGGCTGTCCTTCGACTGCGATGAACCCCCAACCCTTCTCGTCGTTGAACCATTTGACGGTTCCTTCAGCCACAGCGGGCCTCCTTAACTTCTTTGGACCATTTCGTCCGGAGGGAACCACTACGGCAACCTCAAGGCCTAACGATACAGGTTCGGCGATTCGCTGCCAAGTCCCGGAACTGAGACTGAGCCTCAGGCGCGGGACCAAGGAATTACCGGGATTACGCGACCTTATTAGGCGAGCCGGCGTCCCGGCCATCCTCCAATTTCGCGCGGTGCCGATGCGCGGGTCGGTCTCAGGCGCGGCGCACGACGGTGCCCGTCGGGCCGTCTTCGACGATCCAGCCGAGTGCCACCAGCTCGTCACGGAAACGGTCCGCGCTCGCCCAGTCGCGCGCGCTGCGCGCCTGGTCGCGCCGGGCGACCAGAGCCGCGGACTCCTTGTCAAGGGCCGCCTCGGTCGCGACGAGGCGCAGTCCCAGCCCCGCGAAGCAGGCGGCGACCGCGACGGCGAGCGCGCGGGCGCGCGGCCCGTCGCCCTCGTCGGCGAGCGCGTTCGCGCGCGTCAGGGCCTCAAAGAGCACCGCGACCGCGGCCGGGGTGTCGAGGTCGTTCTCCATGGCGGCCGCCACCACGTCATAGAGCGCACGGCCCTCCTCACTCCACTCGACGCTCGCGGCGACCTCGAGGGTCGCCCCGGCGAGCGGGGCCAGCTCGAAGCGCCGTGCC
>JAKAPH010000039.1 GCA_021807265.1 Actinomycetes bacterium
CGACCGCGTGTTCCGAGACGCCGGATTCGAGTGGCGCGAGCCCGGCTGTTCGATGTGTCTGGGCATGAATCCCGACCAGCTCGAACCCGGACAGCGCAGCGCATCGACCTCGAATCGGAACTTCGAGGGTCGCCAGGGACGCGGCGGTCGGACCCACTTGGTCTCACCAGCCGTGGCCGCCGCGACGGCCCTCGCCGGCCACTTCGCAACGCCCGAGGTGGTCCGATGAAGGCCGTGTCGCTCATCGAGGGCCGCGCGGTCCCGCTCGGGCGCTCGGATGTCGACACGGACCAGATCATCCCGTCGGGCTGGCTGAAGCGCGTCGAGCGCACCGGCTTCGGGCGTGGCCTGTTCAGCGAGTGGCGTGACGACCCCAACTTCGTGCTCAATCAGTCGATCTACCAGGGCGCCTCGATCCTGCTCGCGGGGCCGCGCTTCGGCACCGGCTCGTCGCGCGAGCACGCGGTCTGGGCCCTGATGGACTACGGCTTCGAGGCGATCATCGCGCCGTCGTTTGGCGACATCTTCCGCAACAACTCGAGCAAGCAGGGCCTCGTCATCGTGCAGCTGGCCGCCGAGGACGTCGAGGAGCTCGCCGCGATGGTCACCCGTGACCCGGCGACCCACCTCGTGATCGACGTCGAAGGGCTGACCGTCGAGGTCCCTGCCCAGGGCTGGCACCGGTCCTTCGCCCTGGACCCGATGACCCGCCAGCGACTCCTCAACGGCTGGGACGACATCGGACTCACCCTGCGCCACGCCGCCGACATTGACCGGTACGAAGCCGCCGCCGTCGCCCCGACGCTCGCCGGTCACTTCGACCGCGACGGCCACGTCCTCGCCTGATCGAGACACCGCGTGTCGATCCCATCACACGAACCGAAACGTCCCGCTCGCGCGCGGGTAGTCCTCTATACGACGGGCGGCACCATCGCCTCGACCGACGCCGACGGCTCGGGAGGCGTGGCTCCGAACCTCGCGGGCGCGGCGCTCCTCGGTGAGGCGGCCGGCGCCATTGGCGACATCGACCTTGCGGTGGTCGGCGTGCGCCAGGTGCCATCCGGCGAGCTCACCATCGCCGACGCCATCGAGGTGAGCGGTCGGCTGCGCCGTGACTTCGCGAACGGCTTCGACGGCGCGGTCGTCGCCCAGGGAACGGACACCATCGAAGAGTTCGCCTTCGCGCTGGATCTGCTCACCGTTGCGGGTAGCCCCGTCGTCGTCACCGGCGCCATGCGCCACCCCGGCGAGCTCAGCGCCGACGGACCGGCGAACCTCGCCGCGGCGATCCGCGTCGCGGGCGATTCGCGACTGCGCGACCTGGGCGTGCTCGTGGTCATGAACGACGAGATCCACGCGGCCCGTTTCGTGCGCAAGTCCGATTCGTCGAGCCTCGGCGCGTTCGCGTCGCGCACGACTGGCCCGATCGGCCGCGTGGTCGAGGGTCGCGCGCGACGCTACGTCAACCCGCCGCCCCTCGCACGGGTGATCGAGCCCGACCGCCTCGGGCCCTTTGTCCCGCCCGTCGCCCTCGTGGGCTGCGCCCTGGGTGACGACGGGCGTCTGCTCGAGCACCTCGCGGACCTCGGCTACGCCGGGGTCGTCATCGAGGGTTTCGGCGGCGGTCACGTGCCTGGGCGCCTGGTCGGGCCACTCGCCGCACTCGCCGGCGAAGTACCCGTCGTGCTCGCGTCGCGCACGGGCGCCGGCGACGTCCTGGAGTCCACCTACGGCTACGACGGCTCCGAGCGCGACCTCCTGGGGCGTGGCTTGATCAGCGCGGGCTTCCTCGACGGGCGAAAGGCCCGGGTGCTGCTGAGCCTCCTGCTCGGCACTGGTGCCTCGACGGCCCAGGTGGCGGCGGCATTCGCGCGGCTGCACCGCTCGGCCACGGGACTCGCGTGAGCCACTGAGCGGTCCTACGCTCTCGGTAGCGACGACGAGGAGCGCCATGGTCCCTTTCCCCTACGCCGAGGAGTACCCGGTCCACCGAGTCCTGCCCGAAGATGGCGCGCGTCGCACCGACGTGCTCGCGCAGCTCGAGGACCTCGCGTCGCGCGAGGACCCGACCTGGGAGACCGGGCAGTGCTCGGGCACCATGTACTGCGGGGACCACGAGCACTACGACTTCTTGAACCGCGCGTTCTCGTACTTCTCGCACGTGAACACCCTGCAGCGCGACATGTGCCCCAGCGCTACCAAGTTCGAGGCCGAGATCATCGCCATGACACTCGACCTGCTCGGCGCCGCCGCGCACACCGACCCGGCCGGCCTGGTCACCTCGGGCGGCTCGGCGTCCATCGCCCACGCGGTGCTCGCCTATCGCGAGTCGAACGCGCACGAGGTGCAACGGCCCAACATGATCAAGCCCGAGACGGCCCACCCCGCCTTCGACAAGGCCGGGCACCTCTTCGGCGTGGAGATGCGCGTCGCCCCCGTCGATCCCCGCACCGCCCAGGTGGACCTCGACTGGGTGCGCGAGCACGTCGACGCGAACACGGTCGCGCTCGTGGGCTCGGCGTGCAACTACGGCTACGGCACGATCGACCCGATCGCCGAGCTCGGTCAGCTCGCACTCGAGCGCAACATCGGCCTGCACGTCGACGGCTGCCTGGGCGGCTTCATCCTGCCCTTCGGGCGCGAGCTCGGCTACGTCGACACGGACTTTGACCTCTCGGTCCCTGGCGTCACGTCGATGTCCGCCGACACCCACAAGTACGGCTACGCCCTCAAGGGCACCAGCGTGCTGTGCTTCGCCGATCGAGCGCTGCGCAACAGCCAGTACTTCTACCAACCCGACTGGTCAGGCGGCAAGTACTGCTCGCCCGGCATGGACGGCTCGCGATCGGGGGGCTTGCTCGCGGCCACCTGGGCCGCCATGGTCCAGCTCGGTCGGTCGGGCTATCGCGAGTACGCCCGCCAGATCTTTGAGACCTCGGCGGCGATGCAGCGGGCGGTGCGCGCCCACGAGAGCCTGCGCATCATCGGCTCGCCGAGCTTCCTGTTCTCCTTCACCGCCACCGACTACGACGTCTACCTCGTGAACGACTTCCTTCGCCTCCGGGGCTGGCGGCTCAACGGCCAGCAGTACCCCAACGCCCTGCACATGGCCGTCACCCGGCCCCAGACCCAGCCCGGCGTGCTCGAGCGATGGGAGACCGACCTCGCCGACGCCGTCGCCTACGCCGAGGCCCACGCCGACGCCCCGGCCCAGTCCGGGGCGATCTACGGGGGCGTCCCCGGCGGCCCGACCCCCGAGACCGACGACCTCATCCGGTTCTTCATGGCCGACATGATGGACCACCAGCAGGCGATCACCGACTAGCCGTGCACGACGCGCTCTACCTCGTCGTCGACCTGGGAACGGGGGGACCAAAGGTCGGCCTCGTCGACTCGCGGGGCTCGCTCGTCGAGCACGTCACCGACGCGGTGACGACGACCTTCGCGCGCGACGGCGAGGCCACCCAGGACGCGAGCGAGTGGTGGGACCTCGTGCTGCGCGGCGCCCGGCGGCTGCTCGTCGACCCCGAACGCGCCCGGCGCGTGCGCGCCATCGGGGTGACGGGTCAGTACGGGTCGACCGTGCCGGTCGACGCGAACGGCGTCCCGACCGGACCCTGCCTGACCTGGATGGACACCCGGGGCGGCCCGTGGAGCCGACGCGCCGTCGGCGGACCGGTGCAGGGCTATCGCCCGCGGGCCGCCCTCTCGTTCATCCGTCGCAGCGGCGGCGCCCCGTCCACCGCGGGCGCCGACCCCGTCGGCCAGATCCTCTTCCTCGAGCACGAGCGGCCCGCCATCGTCGCGGCGACGCGCTGGTACCTCGAGCCGGTGGACTACCTCACGATGCGCCTCACCGGTGTCGCCTCGGCCACCCACGCGTCTCGACTCGCCATGTGGATGACCGACAACCGCCACCTCAGCGAGTTGCGCTACGACCCCGTGCTGTTGGGCCTCGTGGGGCTGAGCGACCAGCGGCTCGCTCCCCTGGTGCCCTTCGGGACGAGCGTGGGGACCCTGCGGCCCGAAGTCGCCGAGCAGCTCGGCCTCGCACCGTCGACGGTCGTGGCGACCGGCATTCCCGACCTGCACGCGGCGACGCTCGGCTCGGGCGCGATCCGGCTCTACGACACGCACCTCGCGCTGTCGACCACGTCGTGGATCAGCTGCCCGGTGCCGTCCAAGAAGACCGACGTCGTGCACTCGATCGCGTCGGTGCCGGGCCTGGACAACGACCACTACCTCGTCATCAATAATCAAGAGACGGGGGCGCGCGCCCTCGCCTGGCTGCGCGACCTGCTGGGCGGACCCGCCAGCGCGCCGTCGTTCAGCGAGCTGACGGCCCTCGCGGCGACCGCGCCCGCCGGCGCGAACGGCGTGCGCTTCGCGCCGTGGCTCGCCGGCGAGCGCTCGCCGGCCGACGACAAGGGCGCCCGCGGGGGCTTTGCCAACCTGTCGGTCACCACGACCACTGCGGACCTCGTGCGCGCCGTCCTCGAGGGGGTCGCAGCGAACAGCGCGTGGCTCTTCGCCCACGTCGAGCGCTTCGCCGGGCGGCGCCTCGATCCCGTGCGGCTCATCGGCGGCGGGGCCCAGTCGGACCTGTGGTGCCAGATCTACGCCACGATGCTCGAGCGGCCCGTCATCCAAGTGGACGATCCGCTGACGGCCCAGCTGCGCGGGGTCGCCCACGTCGCCGCGAGCGCCGCCGGGGACGCGACGCTCGCCGAACCCCCGCTGCCGCGCCCGGGACGGCTCGTCGAGCCGGCCCCTGGTGAGCGTGCGATATACGACGCGATCGCGCGCGAACTACCCCGGCGCTTCGCCCACGAACGTCGCTGGCGCCGCTCGTCGCGGTGAGATGGACTCGGATAACGTCGGATCAAGGTTGCATCAGAGAGGAGGACCATGTCCCTCGATCAGTTCCCCCGGTACCCACTGCGCTTCGGCCCGTCACCGATCCATCGACTCGACCGATTGAGTGAGTACCTGGGCGGAGCGACGGTCTGGGCCAAACGCGAGGACGTGAACTCGGGCCTCGCCTTCGGCGGGAACAAGGTTCGCAAGCTCGAGTACCTGGTCGCCGACGCCCTCGCGCAGGGCTGTGACACGCTGGTGTCGATCGGCGGGGTCCAGTCCAACCACACCCGCCAGGTGGCCGCCGCGGCCGCGGCCGTGGGCATGAAGTGCGTGCTGATCCAAGAGAGCTGGGTCAACTGGCCCGACGTCACCTACGACCGGGTGGGCAACATCCTGCTCAGCCGGCTCATGGGGGCCGACGTCCGGCTCGTGGACGCGAACTTCGGCATTGGCTTCAAGGCCAGCTGGGAGCAGGCCATCGCCGAGCTCGAGGCCGCGGGCCACCGGCCCTACGCGATTCCCGCCGGGGCCTCGGACCACCGCCTGGGTGGACTCGGCTTCGCCGGCTGGGCGCTCGAGGTCGAGGAGCAGGAGCGCGAGCTCGGCATCGCCTTTGACTACGTGATCGTCTGCTCGGTCACCGGTTCGACCCAGGCGGGGATGATCGCCGGCTTCGCCATCAACGACCTGCCGCGCAAGGTCATCGGCATCGACGGCTCCGCGAAGCCCGCCGAGACCTGGGACCAGGTCGCGAGGATCGCGCGCGCGACGGCCGAGCTCATCGGCGTACAGCGGCCCATCCTCGACGAGGAGATCATCCTCGACGACCGTTACCACGCGGGCACCTACGGGATCCCCGACGACCGGACGGTCCACGCGATGAAGCTGGGCGCGTCCCTCGAGGCGATGATCACCGACCCGGTCTACGAGGGCAAGTCCCTCGCCGGACTCATCGACCTCGTCCAGCGCCACGAGCTCGAGCCCGACGCCCACGTCCTCTTCGCCCACCTCGGTGGGCAGCCGGCGATCAACGGCTACGCGAGCCTCTTCGGCTAGTAGGCGAAGACTTCCTCGGCGATGAGCGCGCGGCGCGTCTGGCGGTGACGCCAAGTGGCCAGCGCCGCGATCGCCACGTTGGCGATGCCGGCGGCGCTGGTGGCGACGAGCGCCGCCCAGAGGTGGTCGCCGGCGTAGAAGGCGACCCACAAGACGGACCCGACGGCCCCGAGCGACCACGACGACGCGGAGACCCCGGTGGCGTCAGCGGTGCGAATGAGTTCGATCAGTTGGGGGATGCGGGTGAGCGACATCGTGACGCCGATGCCGTAGACCCCCGCCGACCATCCGCCGATAAGTGCTGGCACCAGGCACGTTGCTGAGAAGATCGTGAACGAATACCCCAGGGTGCGCACGTCGCGCCACGGCGAGAGCCGCACGAGGATCGCGCCCTGGATCGGCAGGATCACGAGGCTGCCGATGACGACCGGCCAGGAGCGCGCGACCAGCCCGTAGGCGATCCAGAACCCGCCCATCATCGCGAAGAGTGACCAGGTCGCGAGCGAGACGCCCTCGACGCCGTCGTCACTGACGCGGCGCCACTGGGACCACGTGGAAACCAGACCTACCGCGACGGCCGCCCAGCCGATGGTGGGCGTCAACGCGTGCGAAATCACTTAACGATGCTAATGGTCCGATTCGTTAACGACGACGATTCGCGGCCGAGACGACCGCTTCGAGGGACGCGTCGAGGATCGACGAGCTCATGCCGACGCCCCACCAGGTCGCACCGTCGTCACCCTCGGCTTCGACGTAGGCCACGGCGGATGCCTCGGCGCCCGCGGTGAGCGCGTGCTCGCTGTAGTCGCGGACCTTGAAGCCCACGCCGAGCTCGTTGCGCAGCCCGTTCATCATGGCGTCGATCGGCCCGTTGCCCTCGCCCTTCAGGGTGACGTGTTTCGCGTCCACCAGCAGCTGGGCGAAGATCGTCGTGCGGTGCGAATCAGTGCGGACCTCGCTCGAGAGCAGCTGGATGGCCGGGCTCTCGGGCAGGTAGGTCGTGCTGAAGACCTCCCAGATCTCGGTGGGCGAGATCTCGGTGCCCGAGGCCTCGGTCAGGGCCTGGACGCGCTTGGAGAACTCGACCTGCATCGCTCGGGGCAGGTCGAGGCCGTGCTCGGTGCTGAGCACGTAGGCGACGCCGCCCTTGCCCGACTGGGAGTTGACCCGGATGATCGCCTCGTAGGTGCGCCCGGTGTGCTTGGGGTCGATGGGCAGGTAGGGGACTTCCCAGTGCTCGTAGGCGTCCCCGATGGCGGTCATCCCCTTCTTGATCGCGTCCTGGTGCGAGCCCGAGAACGCCGTGTAGACGAGCTCGCCGACGTAGGGGTGGCGCGGGTGGACCGGCAACCGGTTGGCGTACTCGGCCACGTGGCGGATGGCGTCGATGTCGCTCAGGTCGAGTTCGGGGTCCACGCCCTCGGAGAAGAGGTTGAGCGCCAGGGTCACGACGTCGACGTTGCCGGTGCGCTCCCCGTTGCCAAAGAGGGTGCCCTCGACGCGGTCGGCACCGGCGAGCACGCCGAGCTCGGCGGCGGCCACGGCGGTGCCCCGGTCGTTGTGGGGATGCAGCGACAGCACGACCGAGTCGCGCCGATCGACGTTGCGCGAGAACCACTCGATCGCGTCGGCGTACAGGTTCGGGGTGTAGGCCTCGACGGTCGCGGGCAGGTTGACGATGAGCGGGCGCTCCGGGGTCGGGTCGATGACCCGGATGACCTCGTTCACGATGTCGAGCGCGTAGGGCAGCTCGGTGCCGGTGAAGCTCTCGGGCGAGTACTCGTAGAGGAACTCGGTCTCGGGCGAGACCGACTCGAGGGACCGGCAGAGCCGGGCCGCCTCGAGGGCGATCGCCGTGATGCCCGGCATGTCGAGGTTGAACACCACCCGCCGCTGCAGGGTCGAGGTGGAGTTGTAGAAGTGCACGATCGCTCGGTGCGCCCCGCGCAGCGCCTCGTAGGTCCGCGTGATCAGGTCCTCGCGGCACTGGACGAGGACCTGAATGGTCACGTCGTCAGGGATGAGACCGTCGTCGATGATGTGGCGCACGAAGTCGAAGTCGGGCTGGGAGGCGGCGGGGAACCCCACCTCGATCTCCTTGAAGCCCATCGCGACGAGTTGGGCGAACATCGCGCCCTTGCGCTCGAGGTCCATGGGATCGATGAGGGCCTGGTTGCCGTCGCGCAGGTCCACGCTGCACCAGCGCGGCGCTTTGCTCAGTCGCCGGTTCGGCCACGTGCGGTCCGTGAGGTCCACGGGCACCGTCGGGCTGTACTTGCCGAACGGCATGGGGCTGGGCTGCTGCGGATTGGGGTACGAACCCATCATGGCCTCCTCAATTCATTCCAGAAACAAAAAACCCCCGCGGATGCGGGGGCGTCGGGCGAGTATGCACTCGCCCTAATGCAGCAGCAGCTCGACGATCGCAGATGTGCTCACGCCACGAGTCTACCGCCCCAGTCCGCCGTGTAAAGCGCCCGCCCTGGAGTAGCCTCGAGCCCGTGAGCGTCATACGGGCCTTCGTCAAACTCGCCGTCCTCGTCGTCCTCCTGGGCCTCGTCGCCGGCGCTATTGCCCTGGTCTCGCGCGGCTCTCGCGGTCGAGCCTCCGGACCCGTCTCCTACGACGAGTGGCCGACGGTCCCGCGCAAGCCCGAGTCCTGACCCCTACGCAAAGGAGCACTATGGCCACCATGCACTACCGCCGTCTCGGACGTTCGGGCTTAAAGGTGAGCGTCCTGTCATTTGGCAGCTGGGTCACCTTCGCCAACCAGGGCCAGGTCGAGACCGCCCAACAGGCCGCGGAGTGCCTCGCGGCGGCCAAGGAGGCCGGGGTCAACTTCTTTGACAACGCCGAGGCCTACGCCGCCGGGGAGTCCGAGCGCGTCATGGGCGCGGCCTTCCGCGAGCTCGGCTGGGCCCGCCACGAGTTCGTGGTCTCGACGAAGCTCTTCTGGGGCCTGCACGACGTGCCCAACATGAAGAACACGCTCAACCGCAAGTACCTCCACCAGGCGATCGACGGATCGCTCGAGCGCTTCGGACTCGACTTCGTCGACCTCGTCTTCTGTCACCGCCCCGACCCCAAGACGCCCATCGAGGAGACCGTGTGGGCCATGAGCGACATGGTCAGCCAGGGCAAGGCGCTCTACTGGGGCACGTCGGAGTGGAACGCCGACGACATTCGCGCGGCCTACGACATCGCCGATCGGCACCACCTGCACAAGCCCGTCGTCGAGCAGCCCCAGTACAACATCCTGTGGCGCGACCGCGTCGAGAAGGAGTACCGGCGTCTCTACGAGGACATCGGGCTGGGCACCACGATCTGGTCGCCACTCTCGTCGGGCCTGCTGACCGGCAAGTACCTGCACGGCGTCCCCGAGGGGTCACGCGCGACCCTGCCCGGCTACGAGTGGCTGCGCGGCATGCTGACCGACCCCGCGCGCAACAAGAAAGTCGCGGACCTCAAGGTCATCGCCGACGAGCTCGGCGTCTCGCTCACCCAGCTGTCCCTCGCCTGGTGCGCGAAGAATCCCAACGTCTCGACAGTCATCACCGGCGCGTCATCGGCCGCCCAGGTGCGCGAGAACATGACGGCCCTGGACGCGATCGACCTGCTGAGCGGTGACGTGATGGAGCGGATCGACCGGATCAGCCGGGCCTGACCGCGCCGCGCGATTAGCGCAGCGTGATCAGGTGGATGTCCTGAATCCCCTCGGTCGAGCGCAGCCGGTCGATCACCGACTCGGGAGTCGGCGTCGTCGTGGAGATCACCATGAGCGCGGTCTTGGTGGTCGGGTCCGGCCCCACCGCCATGGACGAGATCGACACGTGCGCCTCGCCGAGGGCGAGGCCGACGTGACCGATCATGCCCGGACGGTCGTCGTTGCGCACGACCAACATCGTGGCCGCGGGCGGGATCTCGACGCTGTGGCCGTCGACGGTGACGATGCGGGTCTCGAGCCGGGTCCCGATCGTCATCAGGGTGCCCGAGACCGCGTGGTCGCCCGAGCGCACCGTGATCAGGTTCACGTACTCCGGTGACTCAACCGTGGACACCTCGCCCCAGGTGAGTTCGTGCTCGGCCGCCATCTGGGGCGCATTCACGAAGGACACCCCGTCGTGGCCGGTGGCCCCGAGCAGGCCCTTCAGTGCGCACAGTGTGAGGATCTTGGTGCCCGCGCCGGCGAGCTCGCCCTGGTAGATCACCTCGAGGTCGGCGGGGTTGCCGTCGAGCAGGCCGCCGATGAATCGGCCGAGCACCTCGGCGAGGCCCATGAAGGGCCGCACGACGTTGGAGACCTCGCCGGCCGCGACGTTGACCGCGAAGGGCACGAAGTCCCCGGCGAGGGCGAGCTGGACCTGCTCGGCGATGGTGACGCCGGCCTTGTCCTGGGCTTCGGCGGTCGAGGCGCCGAGGTGTGGCACCACGACGACCGAGGGAAGCTCGAACAACGGCGACGCCGTCGTGGGCTCTTTAGCGAACACGTCCAGGGCCGCGCCGTGGACGTGGCCGTTGCGGATCGCTTCGGCGAGGTCGTCCTCATTCACGATGCCCCCGCGCGCCGCGTTCACGATGCGCACGCCGACCTTGGTCTTGGCCAGGGCGGCCGCGTCGAGCAGGTTGGTGGTCTCCTTGTTCTTGGGCAGGTGGATGGTGATGAAGTCGCTCTGGGCGAGCAATGAGTCCAGGGTCATCAGCTGCACGCCCATGTGCTTGGCCCGCTCCTCGGAGATGTAGGGGTCAAAGGCCACGATCCGCATGCCGAAAGCGAGCGCGCGCTGGGCGACGAGCGCGCCGATCTTGCCCAGGCCGACCACTCCGAGGGTCTTGCCGTAGAGCTCGACGCCCTCCCACTTGGAACGCTCCCACTTGCCGTCCTTCAGTGCCGCGTGGGCCTGGGGGATGTTGCGGGCCTGGGCGAGCAGCAGGGCCAGCGCCTGTTCGGCCGCGGAGAGGATGTTCGACTGGGGGGCGTTGACTACCATGACCCCCAGCTCGGTCGCCTTGGCGACATCGACGTTGTCCAGGCCGATGCCCGCGCGCCCGACCACGATGAGGTCACTCGCCGCCTCCAGCGTCGCCGCGTCCACCTGCGTGGCCGACCGGATGATCAGCGCGTTCGCGCCCACCACTGCCTCGAGCAGCTCCGCCGGCGACAGCCCGAGTCGGACGTCGACCTCGTGTCCAGCGTTACGGAGCTCCTGGAGCCCCGACTGCGCGATTTCCTCCGTTACCAGTACACGAGCCACTGTTCACCTTTCTTTGATCAACCCACGCTAGTAAGCGTCAGCCGTTAACGAGATCGCCCAGGCGGGTCAGACCCTCGACCAGGTCGTCATCGCCCAGCGCGTAGCTGAGCCGGAAGTAGCCCGGCGTGCCGAAGGCCTCGCCGGGAACGACCGCGATCTTGGCCGTCTCGAGGAGGTTCTCGGCGAGCTCGGCCGAGGAGGTCGCGACCCGCCCGGCGAGCGGCCGGCCCAGCAGGCCCGTCACGTTCGGGTAGCAGTAGAACGCCCCCTCGGGCACCGCGCAGGACACGCCGTCGATCGCGTTGAGCATCGTCGTCATGGTGTGGCGGCGCCGGTCGAAAGCCGCGCGCATCTCGCCAACGGCGGTGAGGTCGCCCGTCAGCGCGGCCACGGCGGCGCGCTGGGAGATGTTCGAGATGTTCGACGTGGTCTGGCTCTGGTAGTTCACGGCCGCGCCCATGACGTCCGTGGGCCCCACCATCCAGCCAATGCGCCAGCCGGTCATGGCGTAGGTCTTTGCCACGCCGTTCACGACGACCCAGCGGTCGCCCAGCTCGGGGGCCACCACCGGCATCGAGACGTTGGTGGCGTCGCCGTAGACCAGGTGCTCGTAGATCTCGTCACAGAGGACCCAGACGTCGTGCTCGGCGGCCCAGCGCCCGATCGCGGCGACGTCCTGGGGCGTCACCACCGCGCCGGTCGGGTTGGACGGCGACACGAAGACGAGCAGCTTGGTCTTGTCGGTGCGGTGACGTTCGAGGTCCTCGACCGTGACGCGAAACCCGTTCGCCTCGCTCGTGGGCACGGGGACCGGAATCCCGCCGGCGAGGTACACCGCCTCGGGGTAGGTCGTCCAGAACGGCGACGGGATCAGCACCTCGTCACCGGGGTTGAGCATGGTCATGAAGGCCGTGGCGACCGCGTGCTTGCCGCCGTTGGTGACCAGCACCTGGCTCGCGGCGATCTCGAGACCCGAGTCGCGCCGGGTCTTGGCGACGATCGCCTCGCGCAGCTCGGGCAGGCCGGCCGTCGGGGTGTACTTGTAGTTCACCGGGTCGTAGCAGGCCTTCGCCGCGGCCTCGACGATGTGCGCCGGGGTCGGGAAGTCGGGCTCGCCGGCGCCGTAGACGATGATGGGCTCGCCAGATGCCTTTAACGCCTTGGCTTTGGCGTCCACGGCCAGGGTCGCGCTCGGCGCAAGTCCCCCCAGAAGGTCACTGACTCGGGCGCTCATCACGACTCCAATCCGTTGTCCGTAAGATTGACAGTCTATGACCTCCCCCGACAGCATCCGAATCCCCTCCGACCTCCTGCCGCGCGATGGACGTTTCGGCTCTGGGCCGTCCAAAGTCCGCGCCGCCCAGATCGACGCCCTCGTCGCCGACGCGCCGAGCTACCTCGGCACCTCGCACCGCCAGGCGACGGTGCGCAACAAAGTGGGTGAGGTGCGCGACGGCCTCGCGTCGCTGTTCAACCTGCCCGACGGCTACGAGGTCCTGCTCGGCAACGGCGGCACGACCTGCTTCTGGGACGCCGCGACCTTCCACCTCATCGAGCGGCGCAGCCAGCACCTCAGCTTCGGCGAGTTCTCGTCCAAGTTCGCCTCGGCGGCCAAGGCCGCCCCGCACGTCGATGAGCCCCAGGTCATCAAGAGCGAGCCCGGCACGCACCCGAGCCCCGTCGTGGACGACTCGGTCGACCTGTACGCGCTCACCCACAACGAGACCTCGACGGGCGTCATGATGCCGATTACCCGCCCGCAGGGGGCGACCGGTCTCGTCGCCGTGGACGCCACGTCGGCCGCCGGCGGGCTCATGGTTGACCCCTCGCAGTTCGACTGCTACTACTTCGCCCCCCAGAAGTCCTTCGCCTCCGATGGCGGACTCTGGCTCGCGCTCTGCTCGCCCGCGGCCGTGGCGCGCATCGAGCAGCTGGCGGCCTCGGACCGCTGGGTGCCCGCGTTCTTCGACCTGAAGATCGCCCTGGACAACTCGCGGCTGAACCAGACCTACAACACGCCCGCCCTGACGACGATTCACCTGCTCGCCTCCCAGGTCCGGTGGATGAACGAGAACGGGGGGCTCGCCTTCGCCGCGGGCCGTTCGAGCCGTTCGGCCGAGATCCTCTACTCGTGGGCCGAGGCCTCGGAGTTCGCCACGCCGTTCGTGGCCGACCCCGCCCAGCGCAGCCACGTCGTGGGCACGATCGACTTCGACGACGCGATTGACGCCGCGGTGGTCGCCAAGGTGCTGAGATCGGA
>JAKAPH010000150.1 GCA_021807265.1 Actinomycetes bacterium
TTGCCGGGCGCGGCCACACGAACCGGGCCCGTGCCTCGTCGTAGTCGCGCCGCAGCGTTAACAGGGTGTCGCGCGCCGCGCGGAACTCTTCTGTCGGACTCGTCATTGCCCCACCTTTCGACCGAATCGAAGCCTGATCTGATGGTACGTCGCGCGCGGGTGGGCGTCAGGCCCCGGTGCGACCGGCGACGAGGAGCTGGGTGTGCGTGCTCGCGCGCAGCGTGCAGACCGATATCCGAAGCGCGAGGTAGGTCGGGCGAACGAAGGGCGCGAGGGAGACGAGCACGCCGTTCGCGTTTCGCGCGCGACAGCGCGAGGGCGGGTAGTTCCCGGTCTCGGCAACGCCGAACCCGTCACTCACCGCCGCACCGTGACGAAGGAGGTGGCGGGCGGGCAGTTGACCGATGCTGGCATTGGCCGCCGTCGGGCCAAGGGGGTGATGTGCTCGCCCAACGACGGGCTGGACCCGGGGCACGCCCCAGATCCAGCAGTCGCCGCCGAGGTCCGTGAAGACGATCGGGTGATAGATCGTCCCCGCTGCCCCGTCCGCGCGCCCGATCGAGACGCGCAGCTGGGCTGGTTGGCAGTTCGTGCCCGCCGTGCGTGGCGTGCTCGCCGCACCCGACGGCGGAACCGCCCAACTGGTCGCGCCAAAGCCAACCCCCAACACCGCGGCAACAAACCAGCGCACCTTCATGATCGCGACCTCCCTACCACGAACTTTCCGGCCCCGCACGGAACTTACAGCGCGCAAAGCCTGTGGCCCGCGTGCCAGGATGAGCCATGGCCCACGTGCAACGACTGGTCGTCCCCGGTGTCCACCGGCTCCCACAGTTCGCCCACGCCGCGCGCGCGGGCGAGTACCTCTTCGTCTCGGGCACGCTCGGCACTGACTGCGACGGGCGTCTCGTGCCGGGTGGTCTCGCGGCCGAAACCGACCGAACCCTCGGCAACCTCGCCACCATCCTCGCCGCGTCGGGCTGTGGCTGGAACGACGTGGCGTCGGTCTCGGTGTACCTCGCGGACCTCGACGACTTCGCGACGATGAACGAGGTCTACGACCGCTACTTCGACGGTCCGGCACCGGCGCGCATCACGGTGGGCGGTGTCGACCTGGCCCTGGACGCGCGGGTCGAGATGCAGTGCGTCGCCTACTGCGCAACGCCGCGCATCGAGTCCGGTCTCGTCGAAACCGCCGCCGCCGCGCCGCCGGCCCGTCGGACGGGCTACGTCGAACACGATGGTGAGCAGCTCTACTACGAGGTCGTTGGCGACGAGTCCAGCGGGCAGGTGCCCCTGGTTCTGTCGCACGGCGCCGGCGGCAACCACGCCAGCTGGTTCCAACAGGTTGCCCATTTTGCCTCGTCGCGACCGGTGGTGACCTGGGATCACCGCGGCTACGGCCGCTCGAGCGACCACGGCGACCGAACGGGTCCGCTCGTCGCGAGCACGGACCTCCTCGCCATACTCGACGAGCTCGGCATCACGCGCGCCGACCTCGTCGGTCAGTCAATGGGCGGCTGGTCGATCGTCGGCGCGGCCCTCGCCCGGCCCGGCCTCGCCCGCTCAATCGTCCTGAGCGACACCATCGCAGGCTTCACCACCGAGGCGGTGCTGGCCGGTCTCGCCCGCGCACGGTCCCGCGGTCCCGAACGCGATGCGCTGGGCGACCACCCCGCACTCGGCGAGGCCTTCAGCGCCAACTTCCCCGAACTGGCCCACCTCTACCAGTCGCTCAGCCGTATGGGCAGCGCCAATAGCGAGGTCGTGATCCGCCGGCTCCTCGAGGTCACCTACGACACCGACGAGGCCGAACGGCTCACAATGCCGGCGCTGTTGATCGTCGGTGATCACGACCAGCTCTTCGCCCCGTCGGCGATTCGCGCCGTCGCCGACCTCCTGCCCGACGCCCGCGTCGTTGAGGTCGTCGGGGCCGGCCATTCGCCCTACTTCGAAGACCCGCGCAGCTGGAACAACGCGGTGGACTCGTTCCTCGAGTGGCTCGACCAGAGCGATGGAAGTTTAGAAACGCCGTTCTAAAGACACCCCTTCGGACCAGGCATAGGCTGCAAAAACCTGGATGAACGGGGACATAAGCCGTGGTGGACAAGCGAAACGGGTCCAACGAGTGGCAACACTTGCGCGAGGTACTCCCCGCTGACGTCATCGTCGTCGACGCCCAAGGCGTGGTCGTCTACGTGAGCGACGCCGTGAGCGACCTCGCGGGGTACGCGCCCGACGACCTCGTCGGCCAGCCCATCGAGCGGCTCATCCCCGACGACCACCGAGTGGCGCACGTCGCTGCGCGCTCGCGCTACCACCAGTCCCCCGTACCTCGGCTCATGAGCGAGCACCGCTACCCACTGCTCCGGCGCGACGGCACCACGGTCGACGTGGCAATCGCCCTGTCACCGCTCAACGTGGATGTTGCGACCTTCGTTGTCGCGTCGGTGGTGCCCGCCGCCGTGGCGCCGTCGCCGACACAGGCGATCACGCTCGCCACGGCTGCCTCACTCGTCGAGCGCGAGACTGACTACCGGACGGCCTTCGAGCACACGCCGGCGCCGATGTTCTTCACCAGCCCCTGTGGCACCATCACGGTCGCCAATGACGCCTTCGCCCGGCTCGTCGGACAACCCAAGCTCGAACTCACTGGCCAGCACGCGAGTGATTTCACGCACCCCGACGACCTGGCCGCCGCCGAACGGGCCATCACGCGCCTGGTGGCCGATGAGCGAGACGTCGTTCGCTATTCGGTCCGCTACGTGCACGCCAGCGGGCGACTCGTCGAGGTCGACGTGTCTCAGT
>JAKAPH010000151.1 GCA_021807265.1 Actinomycetes bacterium
CCGCGCGCGACAGTTCAGTTCGTGCCCGGCGTCTTCGATGATCGAGCCGCAGCGCGGGCAGACGAACTGGATCCAGCACACGGGGTCGCCGCCGTACTCCTCGACCTCGTCGTCGTAGCGGCGGCGCACTTCAGCCGCCACGTCACTTCGCTCGTTGCGCTCGTCGGGCCCCACGTGGTCACCCTAGACCCGACCGGCCGTCGACGATTCGTCCGACACGGCACACGTCACGGCCACACGGAGGGGTCCGCCCAGGTCGATAGGCTCGATACCGTGACAAGGCGGTGGCAGTGACACTGCGCGGCGTGGCGACGCGGGTCCCTCGGACCAGGGTCGCTGGCACGCTTGGCGCGTGGGCCCCGCAGCTGGCTCGAGCCACCGACTTTGCCATCGCCCCCCTCGTCATCGCGTCTCGGAAGGAGATTCGTCGTGCGTAACAAGATCCCCCTGCTCTTACTGGCGATGCTCTCGGTGCTGGCCCTCGGCGGACTCGTCCTGTCGCTCAGCGAGGTCCAGCCGAACCGCCACGTCACCGCCACCTTCTGCGGCCAGACCGGGTCCGCCCCGCGCACGATCGTGGTGACCTGCGCCGACGCGAACTACGGCTTCACCAACCTCGCCTGGGAGCAATGGGGCAACCCGGTGACCTACGGCCACGGGATCAAGTACGTCAATGACTGCACCCCGACCTGCGCGGCGGGAACCTTCAAGAAGACCACGGTCACCATCGAGCTCTACAACCTGCGAAACAACCGCTACACCACGCTGAACGGCGTCGGCTTCAACGCCGGCATGGACAACAAGCCCATCCAACTCGGCTAGGCGTCGAGCCTGATAGCGGGGGTCGACAACCCGCACCACGGGTGCCAACAGTGACGAAAGGCCCTCCGCCGCGACGCTGAACCTGCGATACCGTCAGACCAAGTGCTGCGACGGCGTTGTCGCGTGCCGGGCCGGCGCAGCGACGAACGACGAGGCTGGTGAGGCATGTTTCAGGTACGTATCCATGGTCGCGGTGGCCAGGGCGTGGTCACGGCCGCCGAACTGCTGTCCGTCGCCGCCTTCAACGAAGGCCGACACGCCCAGGCCTTCCCGAGCTTCGGCTCGGAACGAACCGGCGCACCCGTCGTCTCCTACTGCCGCCTCGACGACCGCGAGATTCGAACGCGCGAGCCCGTCATGTCACCTGACGCCGTCATCGTCCAGGACGTCACCCTGATCCACCAGGTCGACCTGTTCGGCGGCCTCGTCGAGGGTGGCTACGTCCTGATCAACACCTCGCGCACCTTCGAGGAGCTGGGACTCGATGACCTCGGGGACCGGTTCCGCCCCGAGCGCCTGATGACCTGCCCGGCCACCGAGCTCGCCATCGAGCACGTCGGGCGCGCCGTGCCCAACGCCGCCCTGCTCGGTGCGTTCGCCGCCTTGACCGGCCAGGTCCCCCTCGCGGCGATCGGCATCGCGATCCGCGAGCGTTTCAGCGGCGCGGTGGGCGAGCGCAACGTCGCCGCCGCCAGCGCGGCCTTCGACCACGTGACACGAGAAATGGAGGCGGCCGCCCGTGCTTCGTCAACTTGAGGGCTCCAAGGCCATCGCCGAGACCGTCGCGCTCTGTCGACCCGAAGTCGTCTGCGCCTACCCGATCTCGCCCCAGACCCACATCATCGAGGCCATCGGCGTCAAGGTGAAGGAGGGCTCGCTCGCGCCCTGTGAGTACATCAACGTCGAGTCCGAGTTCGCGGCGATGTCGGTGTCGATCGGCGCCTCGGCGGCCGGGGCGCGGGCCTACACCGCGACCGCGAGCCAGGGACTGCTGTTCATGATCGAGGCGGTCTACAACGCCGCCGGACTCGGCCTGCCGATCGTGATGACCCTCGCCAACCGGGCGATCGGGGCGCCGATCAACATCTGGAACGACCACAGCGACGCCATGGCCGTGCGTGACTCGGGGTGGATCCAGCTCTTCGCCGAGACGAACCAGGAGGCGGCCGACCTGCACGTCCAGGCGTTCCGTCTGGCCGAGGAGCTCTCGGTCCCGGTGATGGTGTGCATGGACGGGTTCATCCTCACCCACGCCGTCGAGGGCGTCGACCTCATGGACCAGGCCACGGTCGACGCGTTCCTGCCGCCCTACGAGCCGCGCCAGGTTCTCGACCCCGACGACCCGGTCTCGATCGGCGCCATGGTCGGTCCCGAGGCCTTCGAGGAGGTGCGCTACCTCGCGCACCTGCGCCAGCTCGACGCGCTCGACTACATCCCGGTGATCGCCGAGGAGTTCGCCGCGCTGACGGGACGCCCGAGCGGCGGGCTCGTCCACCCGTACCGGACCGAGGACGCCGACACCATCGTCGTCGCGCTCGGCTCGGTGCTCGGCACGATCAAGGACGCCGTCGACCAGTTGCGCGAGAACGGCGAGCGCGTCGGCGTGCTCGGCATCACGTCGTTCCGGCCGTTCCCGATCGAGGCGGTGCGCACCGCGCTCGCCGACGCGGCGCGCGTCGTCGTCGTCGAGAAGGCCTTCAGCCTCGGCATGGGCGGGGTCCTCGCGACCGACGTCTCGATGGCGACCCTCGGCTCGCCCGCAGTGCTGCGCACGGTCGTCGCGGGCCTCGGCGGCCGGCCGATCGCCCAGCGCGCGATCGAATCCATGATCGGCCAGGCGATCCGCGGCGAGCTCGACCCGCTCACGTTCCTCGACCTCGACGAGGGCATCATCGAGCGTGAGCGCGCCCGCATGGCCCGTACGCGCCGCTCGGGTCCCTTCGCGGAGAACGTGCTCCGCGACATCAGCCAGAG
>JAKAPH010000040.1 GCA_021807265.1 Actinomycetes bacterium
CGATCTGGCCTACATCGCGGGTCTGCCCAAGCCACGGGGCTGCGTCTGAAGCCGCGGGAAGAGAGGAGACGAAATGAGTGAGGCAACCAGCACGATGACCGCACCGGTACCGGACTTCGGGAGCGACGACGTCGATCGTAAGTTCGTCGTCATCTGCTCCAAGGGCGACCTCGATATGGCCTACCCCGGGCTCGTGCTCGCGAACGCGGCGCTCGGCGAGGGCATCGAGGTGCACATGTTCTTCACCTTCTGGGGCTTGGACATGGTCACGAAGAAGCGGATGAACAGCCTGAAGTTCACCACCATCGGGAACACGGCGACGCACCTTCCGCAAGGACTCGGCGGTATGCCCGGCATGACCAGCATGGCAACCGCCATGATGCGCAAGCAGATCGCCAAGGTCGGCGTGCCCGAGGTGCCCGAGTTCCTCGAGCAGATCGTGGCCTCCGGTGGTCACCTGTGGGCCTGTCGGATGTCGGTGGACATGATGAAGCTCGAGAAGGACGACCTCTACGACGAGGTCGAGGACATCATCAACGCGAGCGACTTCATCACCATGACCGAAGGCGCCCAGCTGCTCTTCATTTGAGTTGACCGACTGGCCGCGCACGACCGGGCGCTCTGGTCGTGCCCGAGCGCTGTCGCGCCACGCCGCTGGGCCAGTTCAGCGCTCGTCGATCGCCCGGTCGACGACGGGCGGCGCGGTCGTGGCCGTCCAGCTGGCGAGGAGTTGGAGTGACGCCCAGGACGGCGATCCGGGCTCGGCGCTGTAGACGTTGATCCGCTGGCCCGGGTCCCCACCGAGTTCGAAGGCCTCGTAGTCGAGGGTGAGCTCGCCCACCACCGGGTGGTGCAGGCGCTTCACGCCGTTGCGGTGGAACTTCACGTTGTGGTTCGCCCAACGGACTCGGAACTCGTCGCTGCGCGTCGAGAGCTCGCCGATCAGGTCCGTCAGGCGCCGGTCGTAGGGGTCGTGGCCCGCCTGGCCGCGAAGTATCGCGACGGTGTCGTTGGCGACGTCGTCCCAGTCGACGAAGAACTCGGTCGCTCGCCGATCGAAGAAGACGAACTGCGCCAGGTTGACCGGCAGCGGCCGGTCGTCGAGCACCTCGGCGTAGAGCGCGGCGCCGAGCGCGTTGGTCGCGAGGATGTCGAGGCGGCCGTTGCGCACGTAGGCCGGGTACTCGGTGATGCCCTCTATGACGCGCAGGACGGTGGGCCGCACGCGGTCTTGGGTGGGGCGCCGGCGCGCGGGGCGGGCCGTGGCGCTTCGCACGAGGTCCAAGAGGTGGGCCCGCTCGGCCTCGTCGAGTTGCAACGCACGGGCGATGGCCTCGAGGACGTCACTCGACGCGCCGGTGGCGTTGCCTCGTTCGAGCCGCGTGTAGTACTCGACGCTGATGCCCGCGAGCAGCGCGACCTCCTCGCGCCGCAGGCCCGTGACACGCCGGCGCACGCCGTAGGCGGGCAGACCCGCCTGGTCCGGGGTGATCCGGGCCCGTCGCGAGACGAGGAACTCGCGGATGTCGTTCGTGGGGTCCACACCGCCACGTTATGGCGAGCGACCGCGCTGAGACAGGCCCCGTTGATACCCCTCTCAAGGGGGTCTTCCACAGCGCCGTCGGACCTGGTTGAGTGGGTGCATGCGAGCAGCCATCTACCACGGACCCCACGCCATCGCGCTCGGTGAGCGACCCGACCCAACTATCCAGCTCCCGACCGACGCCGTCGTGCGCGTCGTGCTGGCCTGCGTGTGCGGCTCGGACCTCTGGTACTACCGGGGCGAGTCGCCCCACGAGCTCGGGCCGATCGGTCACGAGTTCATCGGGGTCGTCGAGGAAGTCGGGTCCGACGTGCGCGGCCTCGTGCGCGGCGACCTCGTCATCGCCCCCTTCATCTTCAGCGACGGCACCTGCGCGCACTGTCGCGCGGGCTGGATGCCGAGCTGCGTCGCCGGCGGGTCCTTCGGCAACCATGGCGTCGACGGCGGCCAGGGCGAGGCGGTGCGCGTGCCCTTCGCCGAGACCACACTCGTCGCGGTGCCCGGCTCCGGTCATTCGGACGAGACGTTGCGGTCGCTGCTCACGCTCTCGGACGTCGCCTGCACCGGCCACCACGCGGCGCTGAGCGCGAACGTCCAGCCCGGCAACACCGTCGCGGTCGTCGGCGACGGGGCGGTCGGTCTCTCGGCGGTCCTCGCGGCCGCCCGGCTCGGGGCCGAGCGCGTCATCGCCCTCAGTCGTAATCCCGCCCGCCAGGCGCTCGCCCGCGCCTTCGGCGCGACCGATGTCGTGCCCGAGCGCGGGGAGGAAGCGGTCGCCCGTGTGCTCGAGCTCACCGGCGGCGTCGGCGTCGACGCGGCGATGGAGTGCGTCGGCACGGGCCAGTCGATGACGACCGCCTTCGCGATCGCGCGGCCCGGGTCGATCGTCGGCGCCGTCGGTGCACCCCACGGCGTGCACGTCCCGATCGAACGGGTGATCTTTTCCAATATCGGGCTGCGCGGCGGCGTGGCGCCGGCGCGTCGCTACATCCCCGAGTTGATGGCGGACGTCCTCGAGGGGCGCATGAATCCCGGGCTCGTGCTCGACTTCGAGACGGACCTCGAGGGGGTGGCGAGCGCCTACGAGGCGATGGACCAGCGCCGTGCCGTCAAGTCGCTCATCCGCATCGGGACGGTCTGAAGTCCCACGGCGACAGCGTCGGTGTCGGCAAGCGCGACACACCAGTAAGTCGATCTACGAGCAGGAGAGTAATTATGAAGCACCACCACCTCGGATCCCTCGACGTCGGGCGACTCGGCCTGGGCACGATGGGCATGTCGACGGCCTATACCGGCGCGGGCAGCGACGACGCCGAGTCGATCCGCACGATTCACCGAGCCCTCGACCTCGGCGTCACGCTCATCGACACCGCCGAGATCTACGGGCCGTACGTGAACGAGGAACTCGTCGGACGAGCCATCGCCGGCCGGCGTGACGAGGTCGTCCTCGCGACCAAGTTCGGGCTCGTGTCCCACGGCGGCGACGGGCCGTGGCACCTCGACAGCAGCCCGGCGAACGTCCGTGTCGCGCTCGAGGCATCGCTGCGGCGCCTCGGGACTGATCACGTGGACCTCTACTACCAGCACCGGGTCGATCCCGCCACCCCGATCGAGGAGACGGTCGGCGCGCTGAGCGAGCTCGTGGCCGAGGGCAAGGTGCGCCACATCGGCCTCTCCGAGGCCGGGCCCGACACCATCCGTCGCGCGCACGCCGTGCACCCCATCGCCGCTCTGCAGTCCGAGTACTCACTGTGGACCCGCGACCCCGAGGCGCGCGCGCTCGCCGTCCTGCGCGAGCTCGGCATCGGGCTCGTCGCCTACTCGCCGCTCGGCCGGGGCTTTCTGACCGGTGCGATCCGCACAATCGATGACTTCGCCGTGGACGACTCGCGAAAGAACAACCCACGGTTCATGGGCGAGAACTTTGTGCACAACCTTCGCGCGGTCGACGAGGTCACGTCCCTCGCCGCCGAAATCGGGGCCACCCCCGCCCAGGTCGCACTCGCGTGGGTGCTCGCCCAGGGCGACGACGTGGTGCCGATCCCCGGCACTAAGCGCGTTGCTCGTCTCGAGGAGAACCTCGCTGCCGACGATGTCGATCTCACCAGTGAACAGCTCGACCGACTCACGAGCGTGACCCCGGCCGCCGGTGATCACCACAACGCTGAGCAGATGTTGATGATCGAGCGTTAACGCTGCAGCGTCATCGGCCCCAGCGCCCCGGAGGGGGGCGACGCGGTCGTCGCCGAGATCGTTGACCTCGGCGACGATGACGTCAGGGCGCTGGGGCCGATGACGCTACGACGGAGCGTCTAACGTACGTCGACGCTGGCGCCACCGGACTGCGACGAACGCACGACGGCGTCGAGCAGGCGGAGGTTGCGAAGCCCGTGTGCGAAGTCGGGAACGCGCGGCAGACTGCCCACGCCAGCGATCTGCTCGAGGAACGCACGGGTCTCGAAGGTGAAGAGGTCGTTCTGGCCGTAGTTCACGCCGGGGAAGTCCATGGGAAGGCCGCGCGTGATGTAGGGGTGTTCGGGCCCGATGAGCACCCGTCGGTACCCGCTCGTGGCAGGCGAGGATGTGTTGTCCGAGAACTGAAACTCGCCCGCTCGCGCCAAGTCGAAGCTCGCGGCGCCGTCCGAGCCGAAGAGCTCGAAGCCAAGCGAGTTGGGCAGACCGTGGGCGACGCGCGTGGCCGAGAACGTGCCGACCGACCCCGACGCGAACGTCGCCACGAACGTCGCCACATCCTCGTTTTCGACTGGCTCCTTCTTGTCGCTCACGGCAGTGGCGCCGTGGCCAACGGCGGCTCCCAGCGGCAGGGGACGTTCGGCAACGACCGTCGCGAGCGTGCCGCCGCGGATCTCGACGACGGGACCGAAAAGGAACTCGGCTGCGTCGATCATGTGGCTGCCGATGTCTGCGAGGGCGCCGGATCCGGGCCCGCCCTTGTAGCGCCAGCTCATGGGTCCATTCGGGTCGCAGCCGTAGTCGCACCAGTAGTGGCCGTTAAAGAAGTAGGGCTTGCCTAGGTTGCCCTGCTCGAGCTCGCGCTTCACCGCGTTGATCGCCGGTGACGTGCGAAAGGTGAACCCGATCGCGGCGACCAGATCGGGGTGCTCATTCGCGGTAGCCACCATCGCCTCGGCATCGGCGATGCTCGGCGCCATTGGCTTTTCGCAGAGCACGTGTTTGCCATTCTCCAGGAGGGCCGTGACGACCTCACGGTGCATCGCGTTGGGCAGCACCACGCTCACGGCGTCGATGTCGTCGGCCTCGACGATGGCGTGCCAGTCAGTTTCGGCGCGCTCGTACCCGAAGCGGTCGGCCGCGTCCTGGGCGAACTCGGGGTTCGCGTCACCGACGGCCACGAGCCGAACCTCGCCGAGGCCGGGTTCGAAGGTGGTGCTCGCGGTACGGTAACCCGCAATGTGGGCTCGACCGGCCATGCCCGCTCCGATAACCGCTACCCCCAGTGACGATTTCGCCATGTTGACTTCCCCCTTGATGCCCAGTGGGGCAACTGCCCCTCTTAAAGACGAACCGCACAGCCGCGTGTCCGATGTGATGACAGTACATCACATTGTCATGACAAAACAAGTCTACTTGGTGACTACCTCGCCAGGCCGGGGCGCTGACCGGTTAGTGACCAAAACGTGAGACGACAGATAATGTCAGGACATTCCGTCATTAAGTTGTAGCATAGCGACGAGGCGACGCCCGCGCGGTGTCACGAAGTGGGGGACGAGATGAGCTTGCGAGTGGGCGTGATTGGCGCCGGTGGCATCGGCAGTGACCACATCCGGCGACTGCGTTGGACACTGTCTGGCGTGGAGGTCATAGCGATCGCCGATCCCGATGGCGCGCGCACCGCGGCGGTGGCCGAGGGTCTCGACGTGACGATCGAGTCGAGCGGCGCGGCCCTCATCGCTAACGATCGCGTCGACGCCGTCCTCGTTGCGTCACCTGGCTTTACCCACGCCGACCTCGTGACCGCGTGCCTGGCAATCGGCAAGCCGGTCTTCTGTGAGAAGCCACTTGCCATCACCGCCGATGAAGCGTGGCGTGTGGTCGAGGCCGAGGTCGCCACGGGCCGGCGACTCGTACAGGTCGGCTTCATGCGGCGATACGACGCGTCGTATCGGGCGCTCAAGGCCACCCTCGACGGGGGCGATATCGGCCAGCCGCTCGTAATTCACGCCGCGCACCGCAATCCGGAGGTTCCCGATTGGTGGACGACCGACCTCACCATCAAAGACTCGTTGGTGCATGACGCGGACATCGTGCGGTTCCTCACGGGCGAGGAGATCGTGGCGTCGAGGGTGCTGCGCCCGCGCGCATCGAGCCGATTGGCCGACGTCCAGGACCCACTGGTCATTTTGCTCGAGACGACGAGCGGGATCCTGGTGGACGTCGAACTGTCGGTCAACATCGCCTACGGCTACGACATCCGCGCCGAGGTGATCGGTGAGACGGGAACGGCCGCCCTCGGCGATGGCGGACTCGTGACACTAAAGCGCGCCGGGGCGCGATCGACCGACGTGCCAACTGATTGGCGACAGCGATTCGCCCTCGCTTACGACCGCGAACTGCAGGACTGGATCGACGCGACGAGCGCGGGTGAGACGACCGGTCCGTCGTCGTGGGACGGCTTCGTGGCGACGACGGTCGCCGAGGCGTCGCACCGGTCGTACCAGGACGGCCAACGCGTCGAAGTCCAGCTGGCCGACCGCCCCGCGATCTACCGCTAGGCGTTCAGCGGATCGGCAGGATCATCTCAAAGGAGTAGCGATCGGCCAGGTATACGTGCTGGCCCAGTTCGATGGCTCGTCCCGTCGTGTCAAAGGCGGTGCGCACCATCGTCAGCAGCGTCGAACCCCGCGGCGCCTGGAGCAGGTTCGCCTCCTTGGGCGTGGCGGTGCGTGCGGAAATTCCTTGGTCGGCGTAGTCCAGTTCGATGCCCCGGGCGCGGATGATCGAGTACAGACTCTCGGACTCCAACTGGGACTTCGTGGGCAGTTCGCCGAGGATCGACACGGGAATGTGGTTCGTCATATGCGCGATTGGCTCATCGTCGGCGAACCGGATTCGCGAGAGGACGAGCACGGGTGCTCCGGCGTCGATCTGCAGGCGTTCGGCGACGTCGGCGTCAGCGGCCTTCTCGGTCAGGCTGAGTACCTTGGTCCGTGGCGTGCGACCAGTCAGCACAAGAGCGTCAAAGAAGCTCGAGGTCGAGGCGGGGCGGCGAATCCGGCGGTGGATCACTACCGTGCCGATGCCTCGACGACGCACTACGTAGCCTTTGATAACCAACTGCTGGATGGCCTGACGGATGGTCGGTCTGCTCACCCCGAGCTGTTCGGCCAGCTCGAACTCGCTCGAGATCGTCTCACCGGGCTTAACGTCACCGGCCTCGATGGCGGCCTCTATCTGCTGGGCCACCTGGAAGTAGAGGGGGATGGGGCTGCCTCGATCCAGGGTGATTGGTTGTGCGAGTGGCATTTCCCCCCTTAACGGCGGCCGGCGAAGCAGAACTGCGTATTGGCAGAATACCCTCATTTACTAAGTGATGCAAATGTCAAGACAAGTACTTGACAGATACATAAACAGTATGTAAGGTGAGCACCACGATTCAAAGGAGCCACGGATGTCGAGGGGGGGCGGGTTCACAGTGAGCGGCGACGAACGTATGCACGGATCTCCGGTGGCCGCGCTGGCCGCCTTCGCGCCGACCGTGGCGCGGAGCGGTCGCCGATGACCCAGCACGTGTTCGACCTCATCGCCATGGGCCGTTCGGGCGTGGACATCTACCCGTTGCAGACGGGCGTGGGCTTAGAGGATGTGTCCACCTTTCAGAAGTTCCTGGGCGGCAGTGCAACCAATGTCGCCGTTGCTGCCGCCCGTTTAGGCCGCGACGCCGCCATCGTGACGCGGACCGGCGACGACCCCTTTGGGCGATTTATTCATCAAGCGCTGCACGACTTGGGCGTCAGCGACGAATTCGTCACCGCGGTGGGGGACCTCCCGACGCCCATCACGTTCTGTGAAATCTTCCCGCCCGACAACTTCCCGCTCTACTTTTATCGCAACCCCACCGCGCCGGACCTGCAGCTGCACGCAAACGAACTCGACCACGAGGCCATCGCCGAAGCGCGAATCTTCTGGTTCACGGTCACGGGTCTCTCCCAAGAGCCGAGTCGTTCAGCCCATTTCGCCGCGTTGCAGTCGCGCAATCGGCGCACTCACACGATCCTCGATCTTGACTATCGACCAATGTTCTGGGAGTCTCGGGCTGAAGCCCGCACGCACGTGGAGGCCGCGCTCGAGCACGTTTCAATCGCCGTGGGCAACCTCGACGAGACCCTAACCGCAGTGGGCGAGGACGATCCGCGTCGAGCTGGCGAGGCCCTGCTGGAACGAGGGGTGGAGTTGGCCATCGTGAAGCAGGGACCCCGAGGGGTGTTGGCGATGACGGCGGACGAGTACGTCGAAGTGGCGCCGCTCCCCATAAAGGTTCTCAACGGGTTGGGTGCTGGCGATGGGTTCGGCGGCGCTCTCTGCCACGGACTCCTCGCTGGCTGGCCGCTGCGCCGCGTTATCGAGTTCGCCAACGCCGCCGGCGCGATTGTCGCCACTCGTTTGGAGTGCTCGACCGCGATGCCGACGGCCGACGAAGTCACTGAATTTATGGAGAAAGGCCACCGATGAGCACGATCAATTTGGACCGGGTCCGCGAGGTGCGTGCGACGCGACCCCAGGCCATTCGCGAGGCCGCCCAGACGCGGCGCCGCGGTCCGCGCGTGGCTGCGGACGGTCGATTGATGTTGGTTGCGGCCGATCATCCCGCGCGCGGCGCGCTCGGCGTGCGAAGCGAGTCGCGCGCAATGGAAAGTCGTCGCAGCTTGCTCGAGCGGCTCGTCGAGGCGCTGTCTCGCCCTGGCGTCGACGGCGTCCTCGGTAGTGCGGATATCCTCGAGGACCTGCTCCTGCTCGGTGCGCTCGAGGGCAAGGCGGTCTTCGCCTCGATGAATCGTGGTGGCCTGCTGGGATCGTCGTTCGAGATGGATGACCGGTTCACGGCCTTTGACGCCGAGACGATCGAGGCGATGCGTTTTGACGGGGGCAAGATGCTCACGCGCATCAATCCCTCCGATGCCGGCACCGTCAGCACCCTTGAGGCGTGCGGCCGAGCCGTTTCGGACCTCGCGCGTCGCGATCTGGTGGCGATGATCGAGCCCTTCATGTCCGAGCGGGTCGACGGTCGAATCAAGAACGACCTGACGAGCGACGCCGTCACGCTCTCCATGGCTATTGCCGGTGGCTTGGGTGCTTCGAGCGCCTACACGTGGCTGAAGATCCCGGTTGTGGATGACATGGAGCGGGTGATGGAGGCGACCACGCTGCCGACATTGCTCCTGGGTGGCGATCCCACAGCCGCGCCCGAGGAGACCTACGCCAAATGGGCGACGGCCGTCGCCCAACCTGGGGTGCTCGGCCTGGTGGTGGGCCGGGCGTTGCTCTACCCACAGGACGGCGACGTGACCCAAGCGGTGGACACGGCCGTCAGTCTCGTGCACGCGAACGTCGCGTCACTCAACGCCGGCGCGGGGGAGTAGGCGATGGGGCTGTACCACGCGGCGGGCTCGCTCGCGCGAGGACCATGGCAGTTGGAGCTGACCCCCGAGCGCGCCGGTTGGACCTGGTCCTCGCTGCGGGTGCTCGAACTCGATGCGGGGGAGCACTGCGAGTTCGAAAGTGGCGACGAGGAGCTGGTGGTCCTGTCACTTTCGGGCTCGTGTCGAGTCGAGGGTGACGGGGTCGCCTTTGACGTGCGGGGTCGCGCAAGCGTCTTTGACGGTCCGAGTGATTTCGTGTACGTCCCGCGCGATACGGCGCTCGCGGTCTCGTCGGCGGCTGGCGGTCGCTTCGCGGTCGGGGGAGCGAAGGCCGTGCGACCGGGTGTGATGCGCTATCAGCCCGCCGAGCACGTGCCGGTCGAGTATCGCGGGGCCGGTCAGTGCTCGCGGCGAGTGATGAACACCTGCACGACGGAGTCCTTTGACGCCGAGCGGATCATCCTGTGCGAGGTCGTTACCCCAGCGGGTAACTGGTCGTCCTACCCGCCCCACAAGCACGACGAGGACCGGCCGGGCGAGTCCGTACTCGAAGAGATCTACTACTTCGAGGTCAATGACGCCGGGCGTGGCGCGGGCATGGGTTATCAGCAGGTCTACGGCACGCCCGAACGCCCGATCGAGCTGCTGGCTCAAGTCAGCCAGGGCGACGTCGTGTTGATTCCCCACGGCTGGCACGGACCGACGATGGCCGCACCGGGCTACGACCTGTATTTCTTGAACGTCATGGCCGGTCCGGGCGAGCGCGCGTGGCGTATCTGCGATGACCCGACCCACGCGTGGATTCGTGACACCTGGGCCGACCAGGACATCGACCCCCGAGTCTTCCTTTAGAACTGAGAGGTGCCCATGCCAACGATTCGCCTGACCGTGGCCCAAGCGACCATCCGATTCCTGGCCGCTCAGCGCAGCGAGCGCGACGGTGTCGAGCATCGGCTCATCGAGGGCTGTTTTGGCATTTTCGGCCACGGCAACGTGGCCGGTCTCGGTCAGGCGCTGCTCGAGCAGGAGCTGAACCGACCCGGCACCCTGACCTACTACCAGTCACGCAACGAGCAGGCCATGGTGCACGCCTCGACAGCCTTCGCACGGATGCGCAACCGCCTCTCGACGCTGGCCTGCACATCCTCGGTCGGACCTGGCGCCACCAATATGCTGACCGGCGCGGCGCTGGCCACGATCAATCGACTCCCGGTCTTACTCTTGCCCGGCGACGTGTTCGCCACTCGCGCACCCGATCCTGTCCTCCAGCAACTTGAGCACCCGGTGGAGCGCGACACGTCGGTGAACGACGCCTTTCGACCGCTCTCGAGGTTTTTTGACCGCGTCATGCGCCCTGAACAGCTCCCCGCCGCGCTGCTCGGAGCCATGCGTACGCTCACCGACCCCATCGACACCGGCGCGGTCACCGTCTGCATCCCTCAGGATGTCCAGGCCGAGGCGTACGACTGGCCCGAAGAGCTCTTCGCGACCCGCGTGTGGCACGTGAGTCGCCCTCGTCCCGATGCCAGTGCCCTCGCTCGGGCGACCGCCGTGATTCGCACCGCGAAGCGTCCCCTCATTGTCGCCGGTGGTGGCGTGATCTACTCCGAGGCCACCGAGGCCTTGCGGGCCCTCGTCGAGGCGACGGGGATCCCCGTTGGCGAGACCCAGGCCGGCAAGGGGTCCCTCGCCTTTAACCATCCCCAGTCGGTGGGTGCGATCGGTGCGACGGGCTCGACGGCCGCCAACGCGCTCGCGCGCGACGCGGATCTGGTTATAGGCATCGGGACCCGCTACAGCGACTTCACAACGGCGTCGCGCACCGCCTTCCAGAACCCCGACGTCAAGTTCGTCAACGTCAACGTGACCAGTTTCGACGCGGCCAAGCACGCCGGAACCCAGGTCGTCGGCGACGCCCGCGAGACCATTGTCCTGCTCACCGAGGCGCTCACCGGCTGGAGCGTGCCCCCCGACTACGCCGAGCGGGTGCGAGCGCTCGCCTCGGCGTGGGATGAGACCGTCGAGCGGGCCTATCACCTCGGTCACGGCCCGATCCCCGCGCAGTCCGAGATCATCGGCGTGGTCAACGACGTCAGCGGGCCTCGTGACGTCGTGGTGTGTGCCGCCGGCTCGATGCCCGGCGACTTGCACAAGCTGTGGCGAACACGCGACCCCAAGGGCTACCACGTGGAGTATGGCTACTCGTGCATGGGCTACGAGATCGCCGGCGGGATCGGAGCCAAGATGGCCGAACCCGATCGCGACGTCTACATCATGGTCGGCGATGGCTCGTACCTGATGATGTCCCAGGAGTTGGTGACGGCGGTCCAGGAGCAGATCAAGGTGATCGTCGTGCTCGTCCAGAACCACGGTTTCGCCTCGATCGGCGCGCTCTCGGACGAGGTCGGCGCTGGTCGATTCGGCACGTGGTACCGCTACCGCGACGAGGACTCGGGGCGCCTGACCGGTGACAACCTCCCGGTCGACATCGCCGCCAACGCCGAGAGCCTGGGGGTCACCGTTCTTCGTGCCGATTCGATCGGCAGCTTCCGCGACGCGCTGGAGAGGGCCAAGGCCGTGTCGGGCCCGGTCATGGTGCACGTCCACGCCGATCCCCTGGTGCCGGCACCATCGAGCGAGTCGTGGTGGGACGTACCAGTCGCCGAGGTGGCCGAGCTGGACATCACCAAGTCCGCGCGCCTCAACTACGAAACCCACAAGGCCGACCAGCGGCCGCTCATCTAGAACTATTACCAGCAGCTAACCGAGAGGAATCAACATCGTGAAGACGATTGGACATTGGATCAACGGCCAGGCAACCGCGGGCCGGTCGACGAGAACCCAGCCGGTCTACAATCCCGCCACGGGCGAGGAGCAGGCCACCTTGCTGCTCGCGGCACCCGAGGACGTCAACGACGTCGTCGCGTCGGCTAAGGACGCCTTTGCCGACTGGTCACAGTCGTCGCTCAGCGTCCGCTCGAAGGTCCTCTTCGCCTTCCGCGAGCTGATCAATCGTCGGACTGACGACCTGGCCGCTCTGATCACCGACGAGCACGGCAAGATCCTCTCAGACGCCAAGGGCGAGGTGCAGCGCGGGCTCGAGGTCGTCGAATTCGCGTGCGGCATTCCCCAGCTGTTGAAGGGGGAGTACTCCGACCAGGTGTCAGGCGGCGTCGATCTGTTCTCGTATCGCCAGCCCCTCGGCGTCGTCGTCGGCATCACGCCCTTCAACTTCCCCGCCATGGTGCCCATGTGGATGTACCCCATCGCCGTCGCGTGCGGCAACGCTTTCGTACTGAAGCCCTCCGAGCGTGACCCGAGCGCCTCGCTGCTGATGGCCGAACTGTGGCGCGAGGCCGGCTTGCCCGATGGCGTGTTCAGCGTGATCCAAGGTGACGCGGAGACGGTGAACGCCCTGCTCGACCACCCCGATGTCCAGGCGGTGTCCTTTGTCGGTTCGACGCCGATCGCGCGCTACATCCACGCGCGCGCGACCGCGAACGGCAAGCGCGTTCAAGCCCTCGGCGGCGCGAAGAACCACTCGATCATCCTGCCCGACGCTGACGTCGACTTCGCCGCGAAGCACCTCGTCGCCGCCGCGTACGGGTCGGCCGGCGAGCGCTGCATGGCGATCTCTGCCGCGGTCACCGTGGGCAACATCGCCGACCCGTTGCTCGCCCGGGTGGCGGAGCTGGCCCACGAGATCAAGGTCGGGCCCGGCCGCGACGTAACGAGTGAGATGGGGCCCGTGATTAC
>JAKAPH010000152.1 GCA_021807265.1 Actinomycetes bacterium
CGGTCCACCGAGGTTCGTATCGACCGGCCGGCCCGCGCTTCGTCTTTTAATCGTTCGAAGTACACGATGTAACTGTCCACCGTGATACCGATGGACACAATCAATCCGGTGACACCAGCCAACGTGAAGCTGGGCGCGAAGGCCGTGTGGCCGAGCGCGGAGATGATGGCCCACAGCAACGCGGCGGTGACACCGAGGCCGAGCACGATGACCAAGCCGAGCAGGCGGTAGTAGACGATCGTGTAGAGCAGCACGAGACCCAGGCCCACGAGACCCGCGCCGAGGCCCGCGACCAGCGCGCTGTGCCCGAGGGTCGGCGAGACGGTCTGCGTGGTCAGCGCGGTCAGTCGCACCGGCAGGGCGCCGAACTGCATGGCGAGCGCCAGGTTCTTCGCCGAGGACTCGGTGAAGGACCCCGAGATCTGGCCCTGGCCGTTAAAGGAGCTGAAGGTGGTCTGGTTGGGCTGGATCAAGGGCGCCGACTGGACGACCCCGTCGAGCTCGATGGCGAGCTCGGCGTGGAAGTTGGCCTGGGCGACCTTGTCCCACGCGGGGCTGCCCGCGCCGGTGAGCGAGTAGTTCACGACCCACGCGCCAACCTGGTCCTGCTGGGCGATCGCGGTCTTGACGGCCTGGCCGGTCAACTCCGCCGGCCCGAGCACGTAGCGCACGCTATTGGTGCCGAGCGCCGGGAGGATGACCGTCTGGTTCTTGTTGTCGTTCTGGGGCTGGGTCGAGGCGATCTTGGAGTACTGGGGGTCCAGGCCAATGTTGTTGGTCGGCGACCCGGTGCTCGTGTTAACCGCGAGGTTCGCCGCGGTCATCAGATAGTTGGCGCCACAGCTCGGCACCGTCTTGACCGGCTTGGCGTGCTTGGCGGCAGGTCCGGTCTCGCACAACACGGGCCGGAACAGCAACTGGGCGGTCTGGCCGACGGCGGCGAGCACGGTGCGCGCGTCCGAGACGCCGGGCACGCTCACGACGACGTCCTTGCCCTGCAGGTTCACGGTGGCGCCCGAGACGCCGAGTCCGTTCACCCGGTTGTTGAGGATGGTGACAACCTCTTGCATGTTGGCGGTCGACGTCGGGGTCGCGGGTTTGTAGACGACCGACAGACCGCCCGCGAGGTCGAGGCCCAGCTTGGGACCCCACCCGAAGGACAGCGTGGTGATCAGCGCCCCGAAGGCGACCACGATCGTCAGCAGCAGGCTGACGATGAGGGACCGGCGAGAACCGACGGTTCCCGCCATTACTGCTCGTCGCCTTCGGCGGTCGGCTCGTCGCTCGAGCTCGTCGCGTCACCACTGGGCGCGGGGGCCGGGTCGAAGCGGCGCGCGATGGCCGAAGGCACAAACTCCAACTCGATGCCGCTCGCGCTGCGCAGCACGATGATGTCCGCGTCGCTGCGCACGACGGTGCCGACAAAGCCGCCGATCGTCTGGGCGCGCTCGCCCACCTCAACTTTGCGTGCGGCCAGACGGGCCTGCTTCTGCTTCTTGTTGCGAGGACGGAGGTAGAAGAAGTAGAGCGCCCCGAAGACCACCAAGTAGATAATCAAAATCGACGAGCTGCCGCTCGAAGCTGCAAACATGTGGCTTTCCTCCGGAACTAGACCCCAGAAACCCTAGCCCACGCGGGGCTCGTCCCTAGACCAATCCGCCCCCGGGAGCCCTCAGATTCAGGTGTGCGTACGCCCGCTCCGTGGCCAGGCGTCCCCGGGGGGTCCGGATAAGCAAGCCGGCACGCAGCAGATAGGGCTCGTAGGCGTCTTCGATGGTGGTCGCCTCCTCGCCGCAGGCGTGGCTCAGGGTCACCAGACCCACGGGCTGGGCGCTGAACTGGCGACAGAGCAGCCCGAGAATCCGCCGGTCCAGCTTGTCCAGGCCCAGGTCATCGATGCCAAAGAGCGTCAACGCCTCGATCGCGACCTCGGCGTCAATGCTGGCCAGGTCGTTCACCGCGGCGAAGTCGCGGACCCGCCGCAGCAGCCGGTTCGCGATCCGCGGCGTCCCGCGGCTGCGCGAGGCGATCACCGTCGACGCCTCGGCGCTGATGGCGATGCCGAGCAGTCCCGCCGAGCGCCCGACGATCGTGGTCAGCTCCTCGACGTCGTAGAGGTCGAGCTGGCCGACGAAGCCGAACCGGTCCCGCAGTGGCGCCGCCACCAGCCCGATGCGCGTGGTCGCGCCGATGAGCGTGAAGCTCGGCAGGTCGAGCCGGATCGACCGGGCCGACGGGCCCCGGCCGATCAGCACGTCGAGACGCCGGTCCTCCATCGCGGGGTACAGCACCTCTTCGACCGACCGACTGAGCCGATGGATCTCGTCGATGAACAGCACGTCGCCGTCTCGCAGGACCGTGAAGACCGACGCCAGGTCACCCGGACGCGTCAGGACCGGTCCGGACGTGACCCGCAGGCCCACGCCCATCTCGTTGGCCACAATCGCGGCCAGTGACGTCTTGCCGAGCCCGGGCGGACCGGTGAAAAGGAGGTGGTCCACGGTCTGCGCGCGCGAGCGGGCCGAGCCGAGCACGATACCCAGGTGTCCGACGAGGTCACGTTGACCCACGAACTCGCCCAGGGTGGCCGGGCGCAGCGACGCCTCGGTCCGGCGCTCGGGCTCGTCCGCGCTCTCGCGCACCAGCGGCTCGGCCTCGAGATCG
>JAKAPH010000041.1 GCA_021807265.1 Actinomycetes bacterium
GCCCTTGACGCGGTGCGCCGCCGGGTCCAGCGCGACCAACTCGGACACCGCGGGCGTCGTGACGACCCCCTCTATAGGGCGCGACGAGTGTTGTTGATGGGTGAGGAGAAACTCAACGACCAAGCGATCGAGCGCCTGGCGTCCCTGCTCGAACTGGGCGACCCCGAGGGCGAGGTCGCCATCTCCTACCGGGTCAAGGAGCGACTGCGCGACTTCTACCGGATCCGTGATCCCGACGAGGCGAGGACCATCTTGAACGAGCTCCTCGAGCACTGCGCGTCGCGGTCGATGCCGCCCGAGATCCAGAAGCTGGGTCAGACCATCGAGACCTGGTTCGACAAGATCTGCAACTACCACACAGCGCGGGTCTCCAACGCCCCCACCGAGGCCCTCAACAATCTCATCAAGCGCATCAAACGGATCGGCTTCGGCTTTCGCAACTTTGCCAACTACCGCATCCGAGTCCTGCTCTACGCCGGCAAGCCCAACTGGCGAGTACTGGGATCGATCGTCGTCAGATGAGACTCACCCCGTCAGAATCCGAAGAGCCGCTAGTGCGAGCCACGGTGAGCCATCCGGAACACGTGTACGACCAGGTAAGATACCTGAATCGATTGGTGCGGCTGGAGGGATTCGAACCCCCGACCCTCGGTTCCGTAGACCGATGCTCTAATCCGCTGAGCTACAGCCGCGCGCTTGGTTTTGCTGGTCCAGACACCCGTGGCGGGCCAAATCTGGGCCAACCGCCGGGCCCGAAGACCTAGCGGGTCCCGAGTCTACCCGACATTGCGGGGCCGACGTACGCCGACGCCGATCCGCCGCCACCGCCACGGCACACCGGTCGCGTCCTGCACGCCCGCGGCCGCGGTCGTGGCCCTCGACGACGCGCTCCCACCCGTTCCCCACGGGCGCCGCGCGACACGCACCGTGACGATCCGGTGCCAACGCACGACGACGCCGGCCGGGCAGTGCCGCCCACCCGCGGCGGTTTGCGCTAGTGGTGCCGAGGCGCCGTCGTAGTGCGGATGCCCTCGAGCTCGGACGTCGGTGACGACGGGGTGATCGCACTGCCACGACAAGTTCATCGGTCCTCTGCGCGACCGTCACTCGCCGTTCATCGGTGGGCCGTAGACAGTCCCCATGAACCCAACCCGATCACTAGTCAGTACGTCGCGGATGCTGCGCGGCGCCGCGGCGACATGCGTCGTCGCCTCACTCGGCCTCGTGGCCACGAATGTCGGTGCCTCCCCGAAGGCCACCGGTCCGACCCTCGTCGTCTACTCCGCCCAGGGGTACGACAAGGCCGCGGTCGCGGCGTTCAACAAGACCAACCCCGGCTTCAACGTCACGTTGAACGACAACTCGACCGGTCCCCTGCTCCAGCAGATCCAGGCCGAGGGCCACAACCCCAAGTGGGGCATCCTGTGGGTCGACGGCGCGACGGCCTTCGCCGCGCTCGACCAGCAGCACATGCTCGCGACGCACATCGTGCCCAAGGCCAACTTCAACGCGGTCGGCAAGGCGAACATCCCCGCCGACGGCTCCTACGTGCCCGTCAGCATGACCGCCACCGGCGCCCTCGTGTACGACTCGGCCCAGATCAAGCCGTCCCAGCTGCCCAAGACCTGGGCCCAGTTGGCGACGAGCAAGTACGCCCACGACCTGGGCATGAACGACCCCACCCAGTCCGGTCCCACCTACCCGCTCATCGCCGGCTTGATGAACTACCTGGGCCACTACAAGTCCGGGTCGACGGCCTCGGCGATCAAGGCCGGTGAGGCCTACCTCGCCAAGCTGAAGCGCCTCGGCCTCGTGATCAACGCGACCAACGGGCCGACCATCGGCGCGATCCAGGCGCACACGATCAAGATGGCGATCGTCCAGAGCTCGGCCGGCTACGGCCAGGAGATCTCGTCGCTGCCCTCGCTGCGCGTTGCCTACCTCACACCGGTGACCGCCCTGCCGGGGGTCATCGGGATCGACCGGCTCATGCCCCAGGCGGTGCAGAACGAGGCTCGCAAGTTCGTCGCGTGGGTGCTCTCGCCGGCCGGTCAGCACGTCATGAAGACGGGTGACCCCCAGGGTGACTCGCTGTTCTGGCCGGTGCTGAACGGTGAGTCGGCCTCCAACAAGGTCATCCCGCCCATCGCCTCGGTGCCCATGCAGACCATCAACCCCTACGTGTGGGGACCGCTCGAGACCAGCATCAACAACTGGTTCACCGCCAACGTCAACAACGGCTAACGCGCCGCGACGTACCCACCCCGACGGCGGTGCGGTCTTCGGACCGCACCGCCGTCACCGCTAAAGGACGTGCATGACGACTGAACTGACCGCGACACCGTCGCCGGTGACGGCCCCACCGGTCGTGGGCGCGGCGCCACCGACGCCGCGCGCGCGGCGTCGGTGGTCGGGCGGGACGATCGTCCTCTGGCTCATCCTGACGGTGCTCATCATCGCGCCGGTGGGCTGCTTCATACTGCTGGCGACGAGCCCGCGCCTCTTTAACCAGGGCTCGCAGTACTTCACCCTCGCCTACATCGAGCAGACCCTGCGCGGCTCGACCCTGCGCGGCATCCTGAACTCGCTCTGGGTGTCGTCGGTGGTCGCCGTGCTCGCGGTGTCGATCGCGACCACCCTCGCGTGGCTCGTGCAGCGCACCAACGTGTGGGGGCGGCGGGTCTGGCCCTTCTTGATGTGGGTCCTGCTGCTCGTGCCGACCTGGATGATGACCCTCGGCTGGGGCGACCTGCTCCAGCCCTACGGCGCGGCGTCGGCCGCGGGGATCAACACCCACTTCCTCTACGGCGAGTTCTTCGGGCCGACGGGCATCATCATCGTGCTGACGACCGCCGCGGTTCCCTTCGCCTACTTCATCGTGGCCGCGGGTCTGCAGGGCCTCGGCTCGGAGTTCGAGGACGCGGCGCGCATCCACGGCGCCGGCCGCCTCGCCGTGCTGCGCACGGTCCTGCCCATCGTCGCCCCGGCGCTGCTGAGCGCCCTCGCGATCAGCTTCGCCGAGACGATGAGCGACTTCGGTGTGGCCTTCACCCTCGGGTACCACAGCAACTTCCCGATGGCCACCTACGCGCTCTTCAACGCCATCAGCAACTACCCCGCGAACTTCTCGGTGGCCGCGGTCATCGCCATCGTGCTGATCGCGTCGACGATCCCGCCGATCATGCTGCAGTCTCGGGTCACGCGGCGCCGCTCCTACGCCGTCCTGTCGGGTCGCACGCGCATCGCGCGCCGCCACGAGCTGCGCCCGTGGGCGCGCGTGGGCGCGACGATGGGGATCGGCCTCGTATTCTTCGTCGGCCTCGGCGGTCCGCTGCTCGGTTCGGTCCTGGGCTCGTTCGTGAAGAACCTGGGCATCTACTCGAGCGGCGTGCACCTCACGACCGCCTACTACACCCAGGTGCTGCACCCCTCGATCGCCGACAAGAGCCTGGGCTCGCCCCTGGTCCTGTCCAACCAGCTCGGCGTGGTGGTCGCCACCGCGACGGGCGTGCTGGGCTTCTTCCTCGCGCGTCGGCTCGTCTCCAACGTCGGCGGCTGGGGCCAGCGCGTCACCGACGTCTTCCTGCTCGGTTCGGTGGCGGTCCCGGGCGTGGTGCTCGGGGTCGGCTACATCTTCTTCTACAACCTGGGCTTGATCGCCCACGACCTGATCAATCTCTACAAGACCCTCCCGCTGCTGATGCTCGCGCTGGTGGCGAACTCGCTACCCGGGCAGACGCGATTCATGGCCGGACCCGTCGCCCAGTTGCAGCCCTCGCTCGGTGACGCGGCGCGCGTGCACGGCGCCACGCGCTGGCGCGCGTGGCGCACCACCTCGCTGCCCCTCGTCTCGCGGGTCCTGCTGTGGGGGTGGCTGCTCACCTTCACCAAGACGATCGCCGAGCTCGCCATCGTCCAGATCCTCTATCCCCCGAGCCAGGAGCCCGCGTCGGTCTCGATCCAGTCCTACCTGGGCAACTACGAGCTCGGCACGGGCACGGCGATGACGGTGATCACCATGGTCGAGATGCTGCTCGTGATCGGCCTCGCGCTCGCCCTCTACCGCGCGCTCGCGCCGCGGGGCTGGCGGCGGATCGGCTGGACGGGGGTGGAGTCGTGAAGGCCGAGCGCCGCGCGGCGGGCGTGACTTTCGCCGGGGTGCGCAAGGCCTTCGGCGACAAGGTGGCCCTGGACGACGTGTCGCTCACGATCGAGCCGGGGTCCTTCGTCGTCCTGCTCGGGCCCTCGGGCTCGGGCAAGACCACGCTCCTGCGGTGCCTGGCGGGCATCGAGCGCCCGACGCGCGGCGAGATCGCCATCGACGAACGCGTCGTCGTCGGCCCCTCGACGTTCGTCGCGCCCGAGAAGCGCGGCCTCGCCATGGTCTTCCAGGACTACGCGCTGTGGCCCCACCTCACGGTGGCGCGCAACGTGGCCTTCCCGCTGCAGAGCTCGGCGCGCACGAAGCAGGAGCGAGCCGCCCGGGTCGAGGACCTGCTCGAGCGCGTGGGCATCGCGCACCTGTCCGAGCGCTTCCCCAACCAGCTCTCGGGCGGCGAGCAGCAGCGCGTCGCCCTCGCGCGGGCCCTCGCCGCCGACGTCGGCCTCATCCTCTTCGACGAGCCGCTGTCGAACCTCGACGCGGACCGTCGCGAGCAGCTGCGCCTCGAGATCGCCACGCTGACGCGCGCCGCGGGCGCGACGGCGCTCTACATCACCCACGACCAGTCCGAGGCCCTGGCCCTGGCCGACCGGGTCGGGGTCTTGAACCAGGGCCGGCTCGTCCAGTTCGGCACGCCCGAGGACGTCTACCGCCGTCCCGCCAGCGCCTTCGTCGCCCGCTTCACCGGCGTCGCCGGCGAGTTCCCGGTGCGCGTCGTGCGCGCCTGCGGCCCCGACACCGTCGAGGTGACGCTGCCCTTCGCGCCCGAGGCGCATTTCGAGGCGCTCGCCCTCGAGCCCGCCGCGCTCGGCGACGACCGGCACCTCTTCGTGCGCGCGGCCGGTGTCGAACTGAACAACGAAGTCGCGCGCGCGAGCGTGCGCGGCCAGATCCGCGACGTCGCCTTCAACGGGCGCGGCTACGAGCACGCGATCAGCGTCGGCGACGACGTCGTGATCTCCAAGGTGTTCGCGCACTCGCGCTTCGAGCGCGGCGCCGAGGTCGCGGTGAGTTTTGACCCGTCGTCGTGCTTCGTCATGGAGTCTGAACAGGAAGGGAAGTGCCAATGATCGCCACCGCAGTGAGTTCGGGCGTGGTCGTCCTCGTGGGAGCGGTGTTCTTGGCCTGCGCGGTCGAGATGGTCGAGGCGCTGACAATCGTCGTCGCCGTCGGTCACACCCGGGGCTGGCGTTCGGCCATGGAGGGGACCGGGGTGGCGTTGCTCGCCCTCACCGCCCTCGTGGTAGCGCTCGGTCCCGCGCTCACCCGCGTGCCGCTGAGCGCCCTGCGCCTCGTCGTCGGCGGCGTCTTGTTGATCTTTGGCATGCAGTGGCTGCGCAAGGCGATCCTGCGCGCGAGCGGCCTCAAGGCGATGCACGACGAGGACGCGATCTACGCCGCGAAGGTGGCCGAGCTCCAGTCGCTCGCCGACCGGCCGGACCGGGACCGCATCGCCTTCGTGATGGCCTTCAAGGGCGTCTTCCTCGAGGGTCTCGAGGTGGTGATCACCGTCCTCACCCTGGGCACGTCGGCGCACCGGCTCGGGCTCGCCGTCGCGGTCGCGGCCGTCGCGATCGTGCTCGTGGGACTCGCGGGCGTAATCGTCGCGCGCCAGCTGTCAAACGTTCCCGAGAACCTCATGAAGACCGGCGTGGGGATCCTGCTCGTCAGCTACGGCACCTTCTGGACCGGCGAGGGCCTGCGGGTCGCCTGGCCCGGCGGCGACGCCTTCCTCGCGTTCTTCGTCGGGCTCTACGCGCTCGTGGTCGTGGGACTCGTGGCGCTCCTTCGTCGCGGCGCGGCCGCGCCGACGGCCGAGGGGGTGCTCGCGTGAGCAAGCCACAGCCCTCACTCGCGGTGCGCCTGCTGAAGGGGTTCGCCCTGTTCTGGTGGGACTTCCTCGTCGGCGACACGCCCGAGCTGTTCATCGCCGCCGTGGTGAACATCGGCGTGGTGGCGCTGCTCAGCGTCGCGGCGCACGAGAACGCGCTCGCCGTCGTCGTCTTGCCGCTGCTCGCCGTCGCGTCGCTGTCGCTCTCGCTGCGCCGCGCGCAACGTCGCTCGAAGCGCGGGTGACCCGACGCCGGGTGTGCCGACCCCGCAATTGCGTGCGCGTCGCCCCTCGTCGCGCCCGGGACCGCTCTACCATGCGTTCATGGACCAGCGAACGAGCCTCCAAGCACTGATCGATCGCGCAACGCCGACCATGGTCGAGCTTCGTCACGACCTGCACGCCCACCCCGAGCTCTCCTTCGCCGAGCACCGCACGACGGCGGTCATCCGCGACCGCCTGCTCGAGCTCGGCTGGACCGTGGCCCCGAGCCCGACCGAGACTGGCGCGATCGCGACGCTGACCGGGCGGCGCCCCGGGCGCCGGGTGCTGGTGCGCGCCGACATCGACGCGCTGCCGGTCCAGGAGGAGCGCGACCTCCCCTACCGCTCGAGCGTGGACGGCGTGATGCACGCCTGCGGCCATGACGTGCACACCGCGGCCCTGCTCGGGGTCGCCGACGTGCTCGCCCACGCCGAGGACCTGCCCGGCTCCTACACCCTGCTGTTCCAGCCCGCCGAAGAGGGACTCGGCGGCGCGCGCGCGATGATCGACAGCGGCGTGCTCACCCGCCACCCGGCCGACGCCGTGATCGGCGGCCACGTCACTTCCCTGGCCCCGACGGGCTTCGTCGGGGCGCGCGCCGGCACGGCCATGAGCGAGGCGACGGCACTGCGCGTGGACATCATGGGCCGCGGCGGGCACGGGGCGATGGCCGGGGCCGAGGGCAACGTCGTGCTCGCCGTCAGTCAGCTCGCCAGTCGGCTCGGCGAGGTCGTCGAGGGCCTCGCCCTGGACGACGTCAACTGCGCCTGCTCGGCCGGGGTCATCCAGGCCGGAACGGCGAACAACGTCGTGCCGCGCACGGCGCTGCTGCGCGGCAGCCTGCGCACCTTCACCGCCGAGCAGCTCGCCGACGCCTCGGCGCGCCTCGGCAGCCTCCTCGACGAGGTCGAGCGGACCTTTGCCGTGCGGTGCTCGCTGTCGGTCACCGGCGGCACGCCGGCGGTGGTGAACGACCCCGTGGTCTACGAGTCGGTCATGGCGAGCGCGCGGCGCGTGCTCGGCGAGCAGTTCGTGCTGACGATGCCGCCGACGCCGGCCAGTGACGACGTCTCGGAGTTCTTGAACCGCGTGCCCGGCTGCTACTTCTTCGTCGGCGGCGCGCTCGCCGACGGCACCAGCGGGTCGCACCACGGCCCGGACTTCGCGATCGACGACGGGGCCGTCGCGGTGATGGCCCACGTGCTCAGCGCGAGCGCGATCGACCTCGCGACCGCCTAGAACAGCCGCGCGGCGCCGCGCAGCGGCGCCTCGTTGCCCTCGATGGTCACGACCGCGCCCGCCGAGGCGAACCACGTCGGGTCGACGCGCCGGGCGTTGCCCCCGGCCAGGCGCACGGCGTGCGGTGCGAACTCGGCGACGAACTCGTCGATGACCCGTCCGAGGTCGGCCCGCCACCGCTGCTCGTCCGCGGCGCGCGCGACCTCGCCCAGACTCTGGTCGTAGGTCCGTCCGTCGGCCCGCACCTCGGCGCCCACGTCGCGCACCGGCGTCGGCACGCCGTCGACCACCAGGGCGAGTCCGCACCCGGTGCCGAGCGTCAGCACGACCTCGACCCCCTCACCGGTGCTCGCGCCCAGCGCGGCGAGCGTCGCGTCGTTGACGACGCGCACGTCGAGGCCGGTCGCCGCGCGCAGCGCGTCCTGGAGTTCGAAGCCGCGCCACTCGTGGTCGAGCGCCGGGTCGACGTCGGTCCCGACGCCGCCGGGACGAGCGAGGTTGCCCGGGGCGATCACGCGCCCGTCGCGGAAGTCCCCCGGGAAGCCGACGCCGACCCTCGCGCAGCCGCTGCGCCCCGCGCGGCTGGCGATGAGCCGCACCAGGCGGACCGGCGAGAGGGGGTAGGGCGTGGGCCGCCGGCGCACGGGATTGACGAAGGCGCCGTCGTCGTCGACGACCGCGAACTTGATGTTCGTCGCGCCGACGTCGACGGCGAAGATCGCCCCGTTCGGTTCGCGCGCGATGGCCATCCGCGAATCGTACTGAACGCGAACCGCGCGGATCGGTCATCGCACCTGCGCCGACACCGGCGCGCGCTGACCGCGCGGGCGCAGGCGCCGGTCGCGCCACCAGGGCCGTATGCGGATCGTGACCGGTCGCTCGTGACCGGCGACGAGCAGACCGGTGCCGCGGGGCCGCTCGCGCATCGGGGTCGCCGGCCCCGTCCGGGGCGCTCGCGACCCCGGACCGGGCGGGCTCGACGGGCGGGCCGGCGGAGCGACTTCGGGCACGTAGGTCGCTGCGGTCGGGTCGGCGAGTCCCGCCAGCACGAGGCGCGTCGCGTGGTTGTTGACGATGGTCGAGGCCCGCGGGCCCCAGCGCGCGACCAGCTGGGCGAAGTCCTGGACGACGGTGATCAGGGTGACCGAGAGCCCGGCGAGGGTCGCCGCGAGCTCGTCGAGCTCGTCCAGGGGCGCCACCACGGCGGCCTCGTCGAGCACGAGCAGCAGGGGCACCGCGGTACCGCGGTCGACGCGGCGCTGCTGCTCGTCGAGCACCCCGCGCAGCGCGCCGGCGAAGAGCGACTGGTAGTGGGTCTGCTCGCCTCGCGGGCTGCAGAGGTAGAGGGTATTGGCGCCGTCGACGACGTCGCGCACGGCGGCGCGCGGCTGCTCGAATCGCCACGGCAGGAGCATGGTCTCGGCCGTCGTGGTCACGCCGTCCATCGTGCGGGCCTCGTGCCCGAGGAAGTCGGCGACGGCGCGCGACGCGGCGCTGCGGGGATCGTCGGCCCAGGACTCGTAGTCGCGCGACTCGAGCGCGAGGGCGACGTCCACGATGCTCTGGCCGCGCTCGAGGGCGCGCACGAAGAGCGCCCCGAGCAGCTTGACGGCGAGCGTGTTCCAGAACTCGGTGTCGCCGTGGCCCGACGAGCGCAGCGTCAGGTCGCGCGCGACGCGCAGCGCGTCGCGCATGCTCGCGACCCCCTCGAGGGGGTCCCAGGTGAGGCCGTCGGGGGCGCCGGGGTCGAGCACCTGGACCCGCCCGAGCGCCGCGCGCCAGGGCGCGGTGGCCGCGACGACGTCGCGCTTCACGCTGGTGACGACGAGGGCGTCGGGCCACGAGAGGATCGAGGGGATCACGAGCGAGGACGTCTTGCCGACCTGGGTCGGTCCGACCACCAGCAGCGAGTGGTGCTCGGCCAGTCGCACCGCACCGCCCAGGGCGAAGCCGGCGACCAGGCGTCGGCCGAGGCGAAGGCCGCTCACGCGCGCATCGCCACGTCGGTGTCGATGATGCGCCGGTCGGCGTCGTCGGGGGTGACGCGCACGACCGAGCGGTGGGCTCCGAAGCGCACCAGCGCCTCCCCGCGCCCCAGCTCGCTCAGGACCCGCCGCTCGCCGGCGCTGAGCGCGAGGGCCGCCGCCACGTCGTTCGCCTCGTCGGGCGGCTGGCGCATCAGCCACGCCGTCTCGCACTCGCGCAGCAGGCCGCGGGCCCGTTCGCGCTGCGCACTGCCCTCGTCGCCGACGCTTCCCACGTCGCCCCAGCGGTGCAGGACCAGCACGTGGCTCACCCCGCGCGAGCGCGCCAGCTTCCACGAACCGCGCAGCCAGGCCAGCGCGTGGGGGTCGGCGAGCAGCGCCCACGCCTCGTCGAGCACGACGTAGCCCGCGCCCGCGCCCGCGGCGACCCGTTGGGCCGCGGCGACCGCGCTCAGGGCCGCCACGGCCATCGCGTCGCCCGCCCACTGGGCCGAGAGGTCGAGCACGACCAGGTCGCCGTCCAATGTGACGGGGTCGCCGTCGCCGTCGAAGAGGCCGGCGAGGTCGCCCTCGACGAACCGGCGCAGGGTGAGGGCGAGGGAACGGGCGGGCGAGGCCGCGTCGTCCAGTGCGCCGCGCAGTCGCTCGGCGAGCGCGCGCAGCACGCGCGCGGGCCGGCGCGGGCCGAGCGAGGCCCACGCCTCGTCGAAGGCGAAGTGCTGCTCGTCGCTGAGCGGCTGACCCTGGGCCGAGGCGATCATGGCCCGCGCGAGCGCGGACGCGTCGGCGGCCTCGAGGAACGGGTCGCACCAGCCGTCGCGGCCGAGGGCCACCGAGCGCGAGCCGTAGCGCGCCGCGAGGGCGCCGTACTCGCCCTTGGGATCGATGACGACCGCGCGACGGCCGCGCGCCAGCGCCCGGTCGACCATCATCTTCACGACGGTGCTCTTGCCGACACCGATCGCCCCGGCCACGATGACGTTGGGGTTCGAGACGAGACCAGTGCGGTAGAGGTCGAAGGGATCCAGTGCGAACGCGGCGCCGCCGGCGACCACGCCGAGCGCGCGACCCTCGAGGCCGCTGCCGGCGTCGTGGGACGGCACGCGCAGCGAGTCCAGGTCGGCACTCGTGATCCAGTGGGTCGCCTCGCGCACCCGCGTGCCGGCGACCTGGTCCGCGAGCCACGGACCCTGGCGTCCGCCGCCGCGCTCGAGTCGAATCCCGGCGTCGCGCGCTCGGCGCAGCGCGGTCTCGCGCGCGTCGCGCAGCGCCGTGCACGACGACGCCCGCAGGGTGACGTAGACGCGCAGGCGAAGCAGCGCCCGGCCGGCCGCGACCTCAGCCTCGCGGCGCTGCGCGCGGGCCTCGACCAGCTGGGTGCGGGCGGTCGAGCGGAATCCGGCGGCGGCCGACGTGGCGTGGTCGCTGCGCTGGCGATGCACGGCGCGCTCGGCCACGCGTCGGGCCCGCTCGGACCCGCCGACCGCCGTCGCCTGGATCGAGAGCGTCACGTCCTCGCCGAGCCCCTGGAGTCCGCCGAGCAGGGCGTCGCGCGACGAGCCCCGCAGGTCACCCACCCGCAACACGCAGGCCACCTCGTCGTCGGAGCGCACGTACCACCACCGCTCGAGCCACCACGACGTGGGGCGCCGGGCCGACGCCACGGCGTAGAGGGCGTCGTCGTCACGGTCCCACCCGGGCGGCGCGCCGGCGCCGGCCGGGGTGACGAGGACGGTGGTCGCGCGTGCACCGGTGCGACACACGTGCACCGACAGACTCGTATCGCGTCGATCGGCCGACGCGGCGGCCTCGACGAACGCGGCCAGCTGGGCCGCGACCCGGTGATCCTGGCCGTTGAGGTCGAGCCGGCCCCGGTGCGCGAGGACGTAGGCGTTGAGCCCGAGTGTCGCACGGCCCTCGACGACGACCCGGTCCGCGACGCGCGCGACGGTGAGCCGCGTCCAGCGCCGACGCAGCCCGAAGGCGACCGCCGTGCCGACGGCGCCGCCGAGCGTCTCGGTGCCGATGGGCAGGGCGCCGGCGGCAAGCGCGGCGGCGAGGACCACCTCGCCCAGCGAACGCGACCGCAGGAGGCCGTCGCCCACCCCGGCGACGCCGAGCACCGCGAGCACCACCTGGTGGCGGCGCACTCCGATCCAGCGCGCGGCGACGTCGGCCGGACCCGGGCCGGGCGACTCACTCATCGAAGTGCCACCCCACGACCGGGCCCCGGCCGTCGCTGTAGTACGCGACGTGCCCGCCGCGGCGCCGGGCCTGGCCGACGGGGGCTTTGGGCCGCTCGCCGTCCTGGGGCGGCATCGGCATCTCGCCGTCGGACTCCCAGACGCCCAGGCCGAGGTCCTCGGGGCGCTCGGGGGCCGCGGGCAGCGGCGGCTCGGGGCCGATGGCCCGTGCGGCCACCCCGAGCGGCGAGGACGGCAGCGACTGCACCGACTGGGTGAAGCGCTGGCGGAGCCCGGCGACGTGGTGCAGCGCGGACTGCTCGACGATCGGCACGAGCCGCAAGAGCACGAACGGGCTGACGGTCGCGAGCACGATCGTCACGGCCCCGGTCACCACCGCCGTGACCGACCCGCCGCGCAGCTCGCCAAAGCCCACGCTCAGCGCGATCACGATGAGGACCTTGCTCAGGGCCACGACGACGAAGGTCTCGACGAGCCGCCACCCGATCCGCCGCAGCGCGGGGACCGTCACGAGGGGCACCACCACGGGCACGAGCACGAGCAGCAGGGTCAGCACGACGGCCCGCACCACCAACTCGCACCAGAGCAACCAGCCGCCCACCGCGACGGCGAGGGCCACCAGCAAGAGGCCGAAGCCCGGGGTCGTGCCGCTCAGCACGCTGACCTGGGCGGCGAGCACCGGCACGTGCTGCGCGACCGAGGCCGACGCGCCGGTCGTCAGCTCATCGGTCGCGCCGAGCACGAGCGCGGCCAGGGGACGGGCACTCACGATGGCGAGCACCGCCGCCGGGGCCACCCCCAGATAGACGCGCCACAGCGAGCCGGGGTCGTTGCGCACCACCCCGTGGACGGTGGCGATCACGAGGCCCACGAGCAACAGCTCGGGTGCCAGGTTGGACAGCGTCGCGTACTCGCTCGAGGCCGCGCGAACCACGGCGGCCGGTTGGCCGGTCGTCGTGAGGACGTGGCCGGTGGTGCTGAGCACCCACGACACGCTCGCCAAAACCCACGAGGTCATCGCGTT
>JAKAPH010000153.1 GCA_021807265.1 Actinomycetes bacterium
AGATCATCACGTCGTGGCCGACGGCTTGGTAGTGGCGCCAGCCGAAGCCGGTGATAATCAACATCAACAGGGCCAGCACGAACATGGCGATTGCCGACCACAGGGCGATGACGCCGAACATCCAGAAGGCGTAGGCCGTGAGGAGCGTCCCTCGCAGCGTTTGACCCTGGAAGACCGTCTGGACAGTCTTAGCGAGTGCCGTGTTCGACGGGTCGGCGAGAGACGCGGCGCTCAACTGCGCGTAGGTCTTGCCTCCGGTCATCTCCTGGAGATGCACAGCGATGAAGTGGTCGGCCCAGACCTCCGCCTGGCGGCCGGTCGTCAGCAGTTGGCCGGCGTAGGGCGTCAGGTATGGCTTGATCAATGGGTTCTGCAACTCCGGTGAGTTCTTCGCCGGGAAGTAGATCTTCTGCGCGGCCAACTGATTGTGGACGGTGGAGTTCGCGAATTGGTAACCCCACATCAGGAACGCGCCCGCTACCAAGAGCACGATCGTGAGCAAACCGCCCAGTGTGGTCAACAACAGGTCCAACGTCTTGCGTTTCATATTCAACCCCTTCCTTGGTGGTACATACCCATTGTCGCGGTAATTTCGCTTCAATCATTAGGGGAAAAAGTCATTAGAGGCTAATCAAATACCTTGCATAGCAAAAGCCGACAGTGCAGTCGTTGCAAGGGTAAAAAGAATTCAATTCATGACTAGCGGTGGCAGTCTTAATCGGATTAGGCGAGTCCAATACGCGCCAGATACCCGACGCCCATGATCGCACCCTCACACCCCAGGTCGGCCAAGGCTGCCACGTCGGCGTCGTTGCGTACGCCGCCGGCCGCGACCACCGCGAGGCCGCTCGCGCACGCCTGCGCGTAGAGGTCGAGCAGGGGCCCGCGCATCGTTCCGTCACGGTCGATGGCGGTGACGTGCACGCGCCGTACGCCTTCGTCGACGCATCGCTCGAGCGCGTCGGCCACTCTGAGGCCCCCGTCGGCGAGCCAGCCCCGGACCGAGATCCGCCCGTCACGCACGTCCAGGGCGACCAGGAGCCGGTCGCCGAGGGCGTCGGCGAACTCGCCCAGCGCGTGGGGCGAGGCCCAAGCCGCTGAGCCGATGATGACGCGTGCCGCGCCGGCGTCGAGCGCCGCGAAGGCGGCGTCCACGGTGCGAAGGCCTCCCGAGACCTGAACGGGGATCGTGCCGGCGAGCTCGATGCAGCGGCGCACTACGTCAAGGCGCGCCTCGCCCGTACGGGCCCCGTCGAGGTCGACGACGTGGATCATCGGCGGGTTCGTCGACACGATTCGCGTCACGAAGTCGTCGAGCGGGTGGCGAAAGAGGACGCGGTCGTAGTCGCCCTGGTCGAGGCGGACGGCGAAGTCACCGAGGAGGTCGACGGCTGGGATGAGTTGCATAGTAATGTTGTAGCAGGCTAGCATGTTGGCATGACAAGTGGCAAGGTGGTTCCAGCCGAAGCGCACGAGGAGACGGCGGGGCGCTTCGACGATCTGGTCGACGCGTTCGTGCGCCTGCGCGACCCCGACACGGTGGCGGCGTTCCTGCGCGACCTGTGCACGACCAACGAGCTCGACGCGATGGGCCAGCGGCTCCAGGTGGCCAAGCTGGTGGACGAGGGTCTGCCGTACCACGAGGTGTCGCGGCGCACGGGCGCGTCGACGGCGACGGTGACCCGGGTCGCGCACTGGCTGCGCTACGGCGAGGGCGGCTACCCGGTGGTGCTGCGTCGGGGGCGGCGATGAACCGCCGACTCACCCTCGCCCTGCCGAGCAAGGGCCGTCTGCGCGAGCCGTCGTGGACGCTGCTCGAGGCGAGCGGGGTCGACCCCCAGGAGCCGGGCGAGCGCGTTCTGCAGTCACACTGTCGCAACGCGGACATCGACCTGTTGTTCGTGCGCGCCGACGACGTGCCCGAATACGTCCAAGACGGCGTCGTCGACTGCGGGATCACCGGCCTCGACCTGATCGACGAGCGCCAGTGCAACGTCGAGGTGCTGTTGCGCCTGGGCTTTGGCAAATGCTCGCTGCAGGCGGCCGTTCCCCTCGAGGACGGTGCCGTGGGCATCGAGGATCTGAAGGGCCGGCGCATCGCGACGTCGCACCCGCGCATCGCGTCGTCGTTCCTCGCCGAACGGGGGATCGACGCCGAGGTGGTGCGCGTCGGCGGCGCGGTGGAGATCTCGCCGCGGCTCGGGCTCGCTGACGCGATCATCGACCTCGTCTCGACGGGCAGCACCCTGCGCACGAACGGGCTGCGCTCGATCGGCACGATCTTCGAGTCCGAGGCCGTGCTGATCGGACGCCGTGGATCGGAAGACATCCTGGCCCGCAAGGTCCTCACGACGGTGCTCGGGAGCGTCACCAACGCTCGGGCCAATCGGTACCTGCTCTGCAACGTGGCCAAGAGCCGCCTGTCCGAACTGACGGCGCTGTTGCCGACCCAGGGATCGCCGACGGTCATGGACCTCGCCACACCCGGGGTCGTGGCGGTGCACGCGCTCGTCCCGGCGGCCGACATCTGGTCGCTCTTGCCCAAACTGGAGGCCTGCGGCGCGAGTTCGATCCTCACGCTGCCCGTGGAACGGATGGTGCCGTGAGTCGTCCCGTTCAGACCAAGGAGCAGTTCACCATCGAGCA
>JAKAPH010000154.1 GCA_021807265.1 Actinomycetes bacterium
GGGGCCCGTCAGGTGAACGAAGAGAGACGGGAGCTCGATGCGGCAGGACAAGCCCGGCCCAGATCCCTCGCTCACCTTCGCCGCGCTGGTCGGCGACGATTTGACCCGTGTGCTGGCCAAGTACGGCGCCGAGGCGGGACACTTCACCGTGCTCGGACCAGACCCCTGGCAGGTGCTCTGGAATGAGGACCGAACAGGGTTCGTCGCCTTCCTCGAAGCCCGGCACTGCCTCGTCTCGTGGCGCTCGCCCGTGGCCGAGCCGTCCCAGCAGGCCGATCTCGTCGCTCGTCTGCTCCGACACGCTCACGCGCTGCACAAGCAGCTCTTCGCGATGCCGGTCAACCAGACGACAGCCGACGCGGCAGTCGCCCTCGGCATGCACGCGACGTGGATCGGCACCGAGTGTCTCATCGACCTGCACCAGTGGTCGCTCCAAGGCGGCCGACGCCAAAAGGTCCGGTGGGCCCGCAGTCACGCGGTCAAGCTGGGCTACTCGTGGCGCGAGGCGTGGCCGCTCACGCGGCGCTCGGACTTCGACGACCTGCAGCGGATCGAGGAGCGCTGGAAGCAGGAACGCCGCGAGCGGCGGACCGACTCGTTCTTGCGCAACGAGTTCACCGAGCTCGCGCACCTGCGTCGCTACTTCGTCTGCGAGGGCCCCGCCGGACTCGTCGCGTCGATCACGTGCACGCCCGTGAACGACGTGACGTGGTACCTCCAGGACCCGGTGCGCGATCCCAGTGCCCCGCGCGGAGCCCTGGAGGGTGCGATGGCCTTCGCCCTGGATGTCTTGCGCGACGAAGGATTCTCGTGGGCCTCGAACGGGCCGCTCCCGTTCTGGCGGCCCGACGGCGTCGCGGACCGCCCGCACGCCATGGGCCCGCTCGGCGACCGCGTGCTCAACTACTTCGACCGGCGATACCGATTCGCGCGCATCAACCAGTTCAGGTCCAAGTTCCTGCCTGACGAGACGTGGCCCGTCTTCGTCGTGCGCTCCAACCGCTTCGTCACCCCGCGCGCCATCGGCTCGCTGGTGCGCATCTTGACCCGATCCATCGACTGAGCGAGCACTCAGCGCCACCGCCTCGCACCCGGACAAAGTCCTCGACGCTTCGTGGCCGAATGCCTACGATGGTCTCAACACTGGGGCGCCACCGAAGCGACGTGCTGAGCCGTCAGCGCCACCCCCGGGCTCGCGGATTCCGCGATCGAGCAGAAGGAACGAGAACATGAACGAGACCGCGTCGCGCCGTGCGCGATCACGTTCGGTGTTCGCGGAGGCGGCGTGACGACGCAGCCGATCCTTCAGGCCCGCGACCTCGTCAAACGTTTCGGCGAGTTCACCGCCGTCGACGGCGTGAGCTTCTCGGTCGAACGCGGCGAGAGCTTCGGCTTCCTCGGCCCCAACGGTGCCGGCAAGACGAGCACGATGCGGATGATCTCGGCGGTCTCGAGGCCGACCGCCGGCTCGCTCAGCGTCTTCGACCTTGATCCGCGCACCCACGGTCCCGAGATCCGCGGACGGATCGGCGTCGTCCCCCAAGAGGACACGCTCGAGCTCGAGCTGTCGGTGCGGCTCAACCTGGAGATGTTCGGCCGCTACTTCGACATCCCTCGCGCGGTACTGCGTGAGCGCGCCTCGGAGCTGCTGGCCTTCGCCCAGTTGAGCGAGCGCGCTGACGACCGGGTCGACGACCTCTCAGGGGGCATGAAGCGCCGGCTCACCATTGCCCGGGCGCTCATCAACCAGCCCGAGATCCTGATCCTCGACGAGCCGACCACCGGCCTCGATCCCCAGGCGCGCCACCTCCTCTGGGACCGGCTCTACCGGTTGAAGCGCGAGGGCGTGACCCTCATCATCACGACGCACTACATGGACGAGGCCGAACAGCTCTGCGACCGTCTCGTCGTGATGGACCACGGCTCGATCGTCGCGTCGGGCACGCCGCGCGAGCTGATCACCCACCACTCCACCCGCGAGGTCGTCGAGCTGCGCTTCGACACCGACTCGCACGATGGCTACCACGACCGGCTCGCGCCGTTCGCGCAGTGGCTGGAGATCCTGCCCGACCGGGTCCTGCTCTACGTGGACGAGGGCGATGCGACCCTGCAGCGTATCCACGAGCAGCGGATCACGCCGCTGAGTTCCCTTGTTCGACGCAGTTCGCTCGAGGACGTCTTCTTGCGTCTCACCGGGCGCACGCTGGTGGACTGACCGTGTCGAGCCCGACCGACACGCGCCTCGGCTGGCCGCGGTGGCGGCGCAGCTGGTGGTATCACGCGACCACTTACGCCCACACGTGGCGCGGGTCGGTCGCGAGCACCGTCTTGTTCCCCATCTTGTACCTCGCCGCGCTGGGCGTCGGCGTCGGGCACCTGGTGTCCAAGCACACGGGCCTCGTCGACGGCCAGACGTACCTGCACTTCATCGCCCCGAGCCTGCTCGCCACGACGACCATGCAGCTCGGTGAGAGCGAGTCCCTCTGGCCGGTACTGGCCGCGGTCAAATGGATCCGCCAGTACCACGCAGCCGTGGCCACGCCGCTTACGCCCTACGACATCCTGGCGGGCAAGCTGTCGTGGGTCGTGACGAGGGCCCTGGCGACGGGCGTCGTGTACACCGTCGTCATCG
>JAKAPH010000042.1 GCA_021807265.1 Actinomycetes bacterium
ACCCGGCGCTCGACGAGGAAGGGCTCCAGCGCGTCTTGAGCTCGCCAGTTCGACGGGCGACCGGCGAGTTCGCGCACGACGACGCCGCGGCACCAGGGACGCGCCGCCTCGTCATCGAGGGAAGTCACGCCGTAGTTGCCGATGTGGGGGTAGGTGAAGGTGATGATCTGTCCGGCGTAGCTCGGGTCGGTGACGACTTCTTGATACCCGCTGAGCGCGGTGTTGAAGACGAACTCGCCGGTGGTGACCCCGTCATCGGGCAGGTAGCCGGCGGCGTAGCCCTCAAAGACGGCGCCGTCGCTGAGCACGAGGGTCGATGGTCGGCGGTTCACGCGAGCTCCCCGTCAGCGACCACGACCGAGCCGCGCACGATGGTGGCGCGCACGCGTCCCACCAACGCACGACCGTCGTAGGGCGTGTTGTAGGCGAAGCTCTGCAGGCGGTCGCGATGCGCCACCCATCGCTCGACCGGATCGAAGACCACGAGGTTCGCGTCCTCGCCCGCGGCGACCGCGCCACCGTGACCGCTGTGGCGAACCGGCGCGTCCTCACGGCGCAGCTGCGCGATGCGCGCGGGACCGCGGCTCAAGAGTGCAAAGAAGCGAATCGGGTCCGCCTGAGGCCCGCCGAGCGCCTCGAGGGTGAGCGAGGCCGCGTGCTCGAGACCGAGCATCCCCGCCGGCGCCTCGTCAAAGGGCAGGTCCTTCAACTCGGCCGCGTGCGGCGCGTGGTCCGTCGCCACCGCGTCGGCGAGTCCGTTGACGAGCGACGACCGCACCGCGGCCACGTCCGAGACGGACCGCAGGGGCGGATTCACCTTGAAGTGCGCGTCGTAGGTCGCGCATGCTGACTCGTCGAGGGTGAAGTGATGCGGCGCGACTTCGGCGGTGACCGGCAGACCCTCGTCGCGTGCCGCGCCGACCATGGCCAGCGACCGCGCGGTCGAAAGGTGCAAGAAGTGCAGCGGCGACCCCGTCAGGCGGACGAGTTCCACGTCGCGCGCGACCATGATCTCCTCGGCGGCCGCCGGACGCCCGATGAGTCCGAGGTGGCTGCTGAGCGCCCCCTCGTTCATCGATCCATCACCAGCCAGGTGTGCGTCCTCGCAGTGCTGGGCTAGCCGGACGCCAAGGGGACGCGCGTAGCTCAGGGCGCGGCGCATGACGGCCGCGTCCTGGACGCCGGCACCGTCGTCGGTGAAGAGCCGCACACCGAGTGCCGCGAGCTCGCCCATCGGCGCGAGCCGCTCGCCGAGGCGACCCTGCGTGATGGCTCCGGCGACGGCGACGTCGACGAGCGCGCGCGACCCCTGGTCCAAGACGTAGGTCGCCAGGGCGACATTGTCGAGGGCCGGCTCAGTATTGGGCATCGCGACCACGGCCGTGTAGCCGCCCATCGCGGCGGCACGGGCGCCGCTTTCGATCGTCTCGGCCGATTCACGACCCGGCTCGCGCAGGTGGGTGTGCAGGTCCACGAGGCCCGGCCCGACCCAGCAGCCCGTCGCGTCTATCTCGCGCGAACCCTGCGGCGCGTCCAGACGCTCCCCCACCGCCGCGATCACGCCGTCGACCACCAGGACGTCCGCGATGGTCACCGCGTGGGGGCCGACGACCGCTCCGTTTCGAATGACGACCGACTCCATCACGCCACCTCCCGGTTCGCTCCGGCCACGGTGAGATAGAGCACCGCCATTCGGATGGGCACGCCGTTGCTGACTTGGCGTTCGATGATTGCCGCGGGCAGGTCGGCGACGACCGAATCGAGCTCGACACCGCGATTGATCGGTCCCGGGTGCATGATGAGCGTCTCGGGGCGCAGCCGTCGGGCCCTCGCGGCCGTGAGGCCGAAGGTCGTCGTGAACTCGCGCAGGCTCGGCACGAATGAGCCGGTCCCACGCTCGTTCTGCAGGCGCAGCAGCCCGATGACGTCGGCCCAGACGAGCGCCTCGTCGAAGTCCTCGACGACCTCGACGGGCCAGGTCTCGATGTCGATGGGCAGGAGGGTTCCCGGCGCCGCGACTCGCACCTGCGCCCCGAGGGCGACGTAGGCGTCGACGTCACTGCGCGCCACCCGGCTGTGCACGATGTCACCGACGATCAAGACGCGCAGTCCGTCGAACAGCGTCGCGCCGGTCTCCGACGCCGTGAGGCCTCGCCGTTCGGCGAGTACCTGGCGGACCGTGAATGCGTCCAGGAGTCCCTGGGTCGGGTGCTGGTGGAGGCCGTCGCCGGCGTTGATGACGCGCACGTGCGGAACGAACCGGCTGACCTGCTCCGCGGCCCCGCTCGAGCGGTGCCGCAGCACGACCGCGTCGAGGCCGAGCGCGTCGATGGTCGCGATCGTGTCGCGCAACGACTCGCCCTTCTTCACGCTGCTCGAGGCCACCGCGAGCGACAGCACGTCAGCGCTCAGCCGCTTCGCCGCCGTCTCGAAGCTGAGGCGCGTCCGCGTCGACTCCTCGAAGAAGAGCGACGCGACGACCCGACCCTTGAGGGCGGGCACCTTCTTGATCGTGCGCTGGTGGACCTCGACGAATGACTCCGCCGTGTCGAGCACTTCGACCAGTGCCTCGCGGCTGACGTCGTGCAGGGACAACAGGCTCTGACCCCGAATGCTGTCGATCACGAACCCGCCTCCTCGCCGATCCAGACGCCGTCTATGGTCGCCACGATGGCTTCGTGTTGGGCGGTGGGCAGGTTCTTGCCCACGAAGTCAGCCCGAATGGGCAGTTCCCGATGGCCACGGTCGACGAGCACGGCGAGCTGGATCGCCCGCGGTCGACCCCACTCGGCGAGGGCGTTCAGCGCCGCGCGAATCGTCCGGCCGGTGTAGAGGACGTCGTCGACGAGCAGGACGGTACGGTCCGTGAGGTCCACCGGGATAGTCGTGGCGGTCGCACCGAGCAAGGGTCGCCGGTCGTGGTCGTCGCGGAAGTAGGCTACGTCGAGGCGCCCGACGTGCACGGCGAGCCCACCGATGGCGTCGATGGCCGCGGCGAGTCGCTCGGCGAGGACCACCCCACCCACTTGCAGGCCGAGTACGACCAGCTCGGCCTGGTCCGCGTTGCGTTCGATGACTTCGTGGGCCATCCGGCGCACGGCTCGATCGACATCGTCTCGCGAGAGCAACTGTGAACGCGGTTCGAACTCGCTGTTCGGCACGTTCGACGTGCCCGGTCTCTTGGTCAAAGTTCCTCCCGCCGTACGAGCCTCACGGGACCCGCTTCACGACGATGAGCACCAGGTTACCAGACGCGCATCGATTATCGAGAGCCGTCGGCGTGGGTCGGCGGCGTGGAGATGGTCAAGTCGAGGGTGGAGGCCCGCCCCGTGAGCCGGTCGAGCACGCTGCCCATCGAGCCCTCGGTCTCGATAGCCCGCCGGATCACGATCGCCAGGGTCGGCAGCGCCCAGAAGTCACCGCAGACCCAGAGGATCGCCGCCCCGATCTGTTGGTCGGCGAATGGCGAGAGCGTCACGCCGGGCACGTGCGAATAGACCGCGTACCAGCTGACGGTCGTCAAAATGCTCATCGAGATCGCGAGCATCGTCATGAGCCCGTTGGTCAGCAACACCGCGCCGATCTTCCAGACCGCGCCCTTGGCCGGCTTCATCGGCGCCGACGGGTAGATCTGGAGCCAGAACAGGGTGCCCGCCACCACGAAGCTCCCGTGCATCAGCCAGACGTGCACGAAGGCGTTCCGCTCGCCGAGGTCAAAGAGGCTGGGCACGTGCCACGCGAACATGACCGCGTTCATCAAGGCGAGCGCGAACCAGGGGTTGCGCAAGAACCGCCCCGTGGCCCGCAGCCAGGCCGTCGACCCACGTAGGAAGAGGAACCGACCGACGCGCCGGCGCGCTCCCACCGGCAGCACGAAGAGCAACGGCATCCAGGGTGCGCCGGCGACGATCAACATCGGCACGAAGAAGGCGATCACCACGTGTTCGATCATGTGCACGAAGAAGTAGCGCGCGGCCCAGAAGTCGAGGGGCGAGGCGATCGCGACGACCATGAGCGCCAGGCCCGCGTAGAACCGGTACGACCGGCGGCGGCGGCGCAATCGGTTTGCGGCCGTCGAGCGGCTGCCCATCCGGCGCAGCCCGACTTCGTGGGCGACCACCGTGAGCGCGAGCACGACGACCATCGGGTCAAAGGTCCAGTGGTGCGTGATGTAGTTCACGGCGTCACCGGCTACGGCGTTCCGCTCGGGGCCTGCTCACCGGGGTGGCCGGCGCCGCTGCCACCGGGTTCGCCAACGTCGCCCTCGGCTCGTTGCGAGTCGGCGAGCTCGGCTTGGTGGGCCTGCCAGGCCTTGAGCATCCCGTCGTACTGGGGCGCGAGTCCCGGCTCACGCTTGGCCCGGCGAGACGGTTTGGCGTCCTCGTGCAAGACCTTCCACCACATGTAGACCGCAAAGATGCCCAGCAGGGGCCACTCGAACACGTAGGCCCAGCTCAGGGTGTTGCCCCCTTCGGCGCGTCCCAATTCGAACCAGAACGCCGCCGTGCAAAACGCCAGTCCGAGCAGCAACACCACGTGCGTCCGCCACGCCTCGGCCCCACCCATACGGTGCGGCGTCCTTGCGGGCGCGTCGGGACCCTTCGCACCACTCATCACCCGACTGTATCCCTCGATGTCCGCGCGCGACGCTGAGAAAACTCTCCGTGTGGGTAGAGTGCGAGGCAATGACCAGCGGCCCGGACGTAGCCCCCGACAGCGAGGACCACGCCCCCTCGGCGCCACTGATCTCGCCCGACGAGCGGCGCGAAGCGTTTCGCGCCGGACGAGCGCCGGTGCCGCCGAAGTTCATCCTCTTGGTCGCGGTGGTCTTCGTCGTGCTGGGTCTCGGCGGCGTCGTGCTCGAGCGGGTCATCGGCACACCAGGGCAGACTCCCGTCTCGATCCCCTCGGCGAGCTCGACGCCGTCCTCCCTGCCCACCACGTCGCACTCGATACTCGGGCTGCGGCGCCTCACGGCGATCCCGGCCCCACCGATCACGCTGACCGACCAGCACGGCTCCCCCTGGCGGCTCAGCGACCAGCGCGGACGGGTCGTCATCGTCGCCTTCTACAACGAGACGTGCAACGACATCTGTCCGGTCCTGGGCGCGGAGTTGCGCGCCACGATCGCGCTGCTCGGCACCAGCGCCCCTCGCGTCGACCTGGCGATCGTCAACACCGATCCGACCCACGCCAACGTCACCGCCCGGCCACCGGCGCTGGCGACACCGGGGCTGCTTAATCGTCCCAACGTCGTGTTCTTGACCGGAACCCTCGCCCAGCTGAACGCCGTCTGGACGTCGTACGGCGTGCAGGTTCGCGTCGGCCAGCCGCCGGCCCCGAGCCTGCACAACGACGTGCTGTACTTCATCTCGGCCAGCGGGAAACTGCACGCCTTGGCGACGCCGTTCGCGAACGAGAACCGCCAGGGCGTCTTCACGCTCGGCAGCTCGTCACGCCGCGCCTTCGCCGCTGGAGTCGCTGAGGTGGCCGATAGTCTGTTGCCGTGAGTACCCCCGAGAGCGAGGTCCGAGCGAGTTCGTACGACCCCGCATCGATGCCGGCGTCGACGTTGATCGCCAGCAAGGCCGTCTGGTACCGGCGCCCGTGGTTCCTGATCGCGTTGGTGATCGTCATCGCGATCGCCGTATCGGTGATCTCCGACTTGCCCCACGCCGTGACCAGGACCGAGGACGCGTCCCAGCAAAATGGCACCATCACGCTGATCAACAATGACATCGCCCCGTGCGTCTACGCACTGCACGAGAGTTTTCTGATCTACAACCGGCTGCGTGCGGGAACGCTCACCCCCGGCGACGTCCAGATGTCATCCAGCCTCTTGAACCAGGACCAGGCGTCGTGCACCCTCGCGACTGGTCCCATCTACGACCTCGCGACCAATATCCAACCCGTCGACACCGCGGCAGGCAAGAAGATAGACGCCATGTACGCCGTGGTCATCACCTGGATCACCAATGACGCCAAGGACGCCATCTTCGACGTCGCCATGGCGGTACGTCAGCCCACCAACCAGAAATGGGTGCACGATCTCACCCTGCGTCAGCGCTACCTCACCCAGGACCGCGCGCGTATCAATACGCTCGTCGCCGAGGCGAGCCATCTGCTCGGGATCACGCTGAAGTCCGTGAAGGTCCCCCAGCTCGCGCCACTGCTCGGAACGTAGCTAGTTCTTCGTACCGAAGAAGCCCCGCGCCCGCTCGCGGCGCACGAGTCGATACAGTTCGGCGTCGGGGTCATCTTCGGACTGCAGCCACTGCACCAGGTTCCAGAAGATGATGGGCAGGAACACCGCGGCGGAAACGACCCAGATCGAACCGACGCTGAGCTGCTGATCGGCCGCGAGCGACGGTCCGCGACCCGGGACGTGGATGAAGGCGTGGTACCAGGACGAGCGCGACATGCCGTTCATGTACGCCATGATCCACACGACCCACATCACCACCGCGGAGGTGCCGATGCGATAGGGCCGGGTGGCCCGTGGCGTCAGCGGCGGCGATTCGATCAGGTCACGGAACAGCGCCACGCCGCTGACACCGAGCGTGACGAACTCAGCGACCGTGAGCCACGGGTGGCGAATCACGGCGTCGACCACGGGCGGCACGCGCCACGCGACTGCGACGGCGAGGAACACGCCGGCCCCCGCGATCGAGCGGGCATGGTTGACACCCGTCGCGACAACGGGCACGGAGTCGTCGTCGAGCGGCGACAGCCGGGAACGAGACCAGACCGGCCAGCGTCGAACGCCGAGCCGGCGCCAGGGCCCGCCGGCCACGAAGAGTACGGGCGCCACGAAGGCGAACGACTCGAACTGCAAAGTTTGCACGTATTCGTACTGACGGGCCCACGACGCCAACGGCGGAATGAGCCAGATGAACCACCACGCGACTCCTAGGACCGCGAGCGCGTCACGGAATCCCCGGTGCCCCGACATTTCGGCGCCGTCTCCGCTACTCCGACGGGTGGCGCTGGAAGAACCCCCAGATGAGCACCCCGAATAACACGCCGAGTAGGACCACCATCGTCTGGACCTGCGGTCCGATGTAGATGTCAACTCCTTGCACGATCGCTTCCTCCTCTCGTCAAACTCGAGTTACAGCAGGTAGAACATGGCGAAGAACAACAGGCCGCTGAGCCCGATGAAGCCCCAGAAGTAGGTCATCGCCGAGACGTTGGCCCGGAACGACTGGGCCGTCGCGTGCGCCGACAACTCGGGCCGATCGCCGCCGATCTCGCGGTGCAGGCGCAGCGAACGTGCGAGGGCGGTTTCGAGCCAGTAGCTACCGACCACGAGCGTCGCGATGTTGATCACCACGTAACCAATGAAGGTCGACGCGTACCCGCTCGATCCGGGGTAGAAGGACAGCGCCGTCAGCTCCCAGATCTGCAGGACGAGCGCGAGCACGGAGGCGAAGAGCGCCGTCCAACCCGCGACCTGCCAGTCCACGACGAGTCCCTTGCGCAGACGCCACTTCCCGTAGATCGCCATCACGGCGGCAAGAATCGTCAGCGAGAAGATCGTCCAGCCGTAGGCCGTTGGCGCCGTCACGTGGTTCGGGCGCCACAGCAGACCGTTGTTGCTCGACCGCAGGTAGAAGTACGCGAAGGCGAGCGACGCCAGCAAGAACGTGTACATCCCGATGAACAACCGGCCGCCAGACCACACGGATCCGATATGCGCGCGTAGCTCGAACTCTTCCTCTTCGGGAGTCGACGTGTACCCGTTTGACTGTTTCATAGTTCCACTCATCAGCTGTTCTCCGTTCCTACGCCACGCCGCTGCCGTCGTGGGACGACACAGCCGGTACTCGTTCGTCGCCACCCAGGTCGGCAACCGCGGGAGCGCTCGCCTCGCTGTAGTGGTACGGGTCGGTCAGGATCACCGGGATCCGCTCAAAGTTGTGCGGGGGCACCGGGGTCGCGGTCTGCCACTCCAGACCCAGGGAGTCCCACGGGTTGGCGGGCGCCTTCTGGGGGCTGATGTAGAGCGACCACACCAGGTTGAAGAAGAAGATCAGGAACGAGAAGCCGAGCAGGAACGCACTGATCGACGAGAAGTCGTTCAGGCCCTGGAGGTTCTTCGCGTAGGTGAACACGCGGCGCGGCTGGCCGAGCAGGCCGATGATGAACATCGGGAAGAAGGTCAGGTTGAAGAAGATGAACATCGTCCAGAAGTGCAGCAAGCCGATCTTCTTGTTCATCATCCGCCCGGTCATCTTGGGCAGCCAGTAGTACAGGCCACCCATGAAGGCGAAGAGCAGTCCACCCATGATCGTGTAGTGGAAGTGCGACAGGACGAAGAACCCGCCGTGCACCGTCACGTTCACCGGCACGTCCGAGAGGAACACGCCCGTGACGCCGCCGATCAAGAAGTTGAAGTAGAGCGCCATCGCGAAGAGCATCGGTATCTCGAATCTGATCTTCGATTTGTACAGCGTTCCCATGCCGACGAGATAGATGAAGCCGGTCGGGATCGAGATCAACTCCGTGGTGAGCATGAAGAGTGGTCGCATATCGGGGTTGATACCGCTCTGGAAGAGGTGGTGCTGCCAGACGAAGAACGACAGCAACGACACACCGATCATGCCCGCCGCGCCCACCTTGTAGGCGAAGAGCGGTTTACGCGTGAACACCGGCAGTATCTCGCCGACAATGCCAAAGCCCGGCAGGGCCATGATGTACACCTCGGGGTGACCGAAGAACCAGAAGAGGTTCTCCCACAGGTACGAACTGCCACCGTGCTCGGTCACGTAGAACGCCGTCTGGGCCGTCTTGTCGAGCAGGCCGAACAGGCCAGCGGCGAAGAGTGTCGGCGTCGCGAGCGTCAGCAGGGCCGCGGTCGCGAGGATCGACCAGACGAAGATCGGCACCCGGCTCCACGTCATGCCCGGCGCCCGGTAGTTGATGATCGTCACGGCGATATTGAAACCCGCCGCCATCATGCCCATCCCGATGACCGCGAAACCGAAGAGGTAGGACACCATGCCCGGGCCCGCCTGGGTCTGCAGCGGCGCGTAGCCGGTCCACCCGGTCGGGAACCCGCCGTAGGGCAGGGCCGAGAAGATGACCATGTAGCCCGCCACGAAGATCCAGAAACTGAACGCCTCGATGCGCGGGAAGGCCATCCGGCGCGAACCGATCATGAGCGGAACCAGGTAGTTGCCCAGCGGACCCACGACGATCGACGTCGCCATCATCATCATGATCGTGCCGTGCTCAGAGACGATCTTGATGTAGGTGTCGGCACTGAAGTAGTGGGTCGTCGGATTCAGCAGTTCGGTGCGGATCGCCATCGCGAGCAGACCGCCGGTGAACATGAACAACAGGACGCCCACCACGTACTGCAGGCCGACCGTCTTGTGGTTCGTGCTGTAGCGGAAGTACTTGGACCAGTCGTTGACCTCAACTTCCTTCTCGGGCTGACGGCCCGCCAACTTGGCCAGCGGGTAGTTGAGTGCGCCGATGCCCAGGAGCCACCCCACGACGCCAAAGATGAGCGCCAAGGCGTCCGCGATGGCGTTCTGGCCACTGTTGACGATGTATTGGTAGTTGCTCGATATGGCGTTGCCCAGCCAGTGCCCGAAGGTGTAGCCGAGTATGCCGCCGATAATCGCCGTGCCAAGGTGTTGGCTGAGCCAACCCTGGCGCTGCGTCCACGGCACGCGCGGCGCCGTCGACGCTTCACCGGCCGTCGCCAAAGGACGTTCCGTCATCGCCCATTCTCCATTTCTGTCATTGCGTTTGCATCATTCATCGTCGTAGTACCGATCACGAGGCCGGCTGCTTTGCGCCGTAGGTCTCTACCGTGCTGTACGGAGTCACCGTGCCGTCGGGGTAGTACCCACCCGCGGCTCCGTTAGCGTCGGGCACGTAGGTCCACGCGAACGGCGGCAGGTCCTTGGTGTTGGCCGCGTTCGCCGCCTCGGTCGCCTGCGCCCACTGCATGAACTTCTGCTGGGAGACCACGCGGCCGTAGTTGTACATCGAGCCGTGCCAGATGCCACAGAGCTCACTGCAGCGAACCGTGAACGGTCCGGTCTGATTCGTCGTCGTGTACGCCACGTCGTTCACCTGGGGGTTCGCGTCGGCCTTCACGCTGAGCTGGTAGGCCCAGAAGCTGTGGATGACGTCCAGTGACGTGACGTTGAAGGCGATCGTCGTGTTGACCGGCAGGATCAACTGGGGCGTCTCGAAGCCGCCGAATGTCGGGTAGCGGTACGTGAACTTCCACTGCTGGGCGATGACCTGGACCGGGAGGACCTGGTTGCTATTGGGCGACCAGGTCCCCGTCCCGGCCAGGGCCGCGGTTTCGGCCTTGATCGCGCCCGCCGGCGACCACACTGGGTTGGGCCCCTCCCCACCACCCGAGCCGTGGTTGACGACGAGTTCGACGGTACCGAAGCCGGCCAAGAAGATCACGACGACCGAGGTGATCGTGATCCAGGCAACCTGTGCGGTGCGATTGTTTCGCGCGGCCTCGCCGCCTACTGGCTCAGGGCCTCCCCGCTTGGCGCTCCAGACCGCGATCGCGTAGGCGAGGTAGATCCACACGCCGATCAAGACGGGAATCGCGATGACGAACAAGATGTTGAAGTCGAACTGGTTCGACGAGGCCATGTCGGTCATACGCCCCGGCGGGATGTGCGGGCCCACGAGGAACCAGAACAACAGGTCCGCCGCGATCGAGAGCACGATCCAAATCGTGGTCATACGGCGCAGGTGGTGAGTCTCATTCATGGCTGCATTCTCCGCTGTCATAGTTATCGCACCACTTCCAGGAATCCGCCCATGTAGTTCTGGGTCGACATCGGTCCTCCATTGCCGTAGAGATAGCCGAGCCCGCACGGGACGAAGCACTGCCAGGAGTAGCTGCCCGGTCCGGGGGTCTTGAAACTGAAGGTGATCGTGTTATGGGGCGAGCTGGTCTGGCACGGTCCCGAGCCACAGAGCTGTGCGGTGCCGCTGACCCCGACCATCGGCACGCTGAGCCCGAGGGCAGGCACAGTGAAGGTGTGCCCGACACCGTTGCCCGTGTTGGAGTCGTACACGCTGTAGGGCTGGCCGTTCAGGTTCGCGGTGCCACCGAATGTTCCTTGAACCTGGCCCCACTCCTGGTTGCGCAGCGGGCTGCCCGAGTCGTACTGCAGCACCGTCATGTGCACGACGCTGTGAGCGGGCAGCTTCCACGTCGTGTCTTGGACCCACTGGTGCGTGTGGGGGTCCTTCACGAGGTACGAGACCCACGTGGGATGCGGCCCGAAGCCAATCGCGCCGACGCTCTGCACGGTCAAGTCGACCGGCTGGCCCGCCGCCTGGGTGTTCGTGAAGTTCATCACGCCGCCCGGCGTTCCCGGCGTGAGGAACGACGCCACGCTCCACACGATGAGGCCGACAGCGACCAGGAACAGCACGACAACGATGGCTAATCTTCCGCGAATCGACATACCGCACTCCTCGTGAATCGATGTTCAGGTATCGACAGTTCGAGAGTAATTCCCGACTTCTATACAGTTGGTGTTTGTGCGGCGCGAGACTAAGAATCCTCTTGTAATCCACCTGGGTCTGGTGCTCGCTGAAGCCATCTGCCTGTCCGCGTTCTACGTCGAAATTCGACGGGCGATTGGTGGGAATCACTTGTCTTGGGCCTATGTATTCGAGTGGCCGATATTCGCCGCATACGCCATATACGTGTGGAAGAAACTTCTCAGTGACGAGCGCCCTGCATCACCCACGCCGTCGCCGAGGCACGAACCAGCGAAGCCCGTCGAGGACCACGACGCTCTCGACGCCTACAACGAGTACCTGCGCCGCGTGCACGGCGAGGGCGACGGCACCGATCCCCCGACGGCTGTCTGAGCAGGTCAGCGTATGCCTTCGTAGGCGAGCAGACCCCGCAGTTCGACGACCGCCGACGCGATACCGGCGGCGCTCGGCAGCGGTTCGTCGCGAATGATCCAGTGCAGATTGCCGTTCGCGGCGATGATGAACATGGCGTTGGTGTGCACGCTCGTCTGGTCCGACGGGGTCATCACGACGCTGATGCCGTAGGCGCGCCACAGGGCGCGCAACGCGCTCCGAGGCCCGGTGACGAAGTAGAAGTCGGGCACCCGTCCCAGACCCTCAACCGCGATGAAGCGCCGTACAAGCCCACGCGACTCGTGATAGGGATCGACCGCGACCGCGACGATGTCGAGCCTCGCGGCGGGAGAAAGCCCGCGACGAACCTCGACGATCTGCCTGGCGAGTGGTGCGCAAGCGACGGTGCAGTTCGGATCGAGAAACGTGAGCAGCGTGAACCGCCCGCGGTGTTCGCCCAATCGATACGGGCGTGCGTACTGATCGGTCAAGGTGAAGGGCGGTGCCGTCGTGTTGACCGCCTTGGCCGGGCCGTTCTGGGCGAGAAAGAGCGTCGTCTCGGCGCCCGAGGCGACGGCCGCGCCCATCGCCGCGCCCGCTACGAGCACCATCGCAGCGGCGAATGCCGCGACCACCGAGCCAACGCTGCTCAGCAGCTCGCCAAAAATCCTGGGCCGTGACACTACCGCCGCGCGGGGTTGGAGCGCCGTGCTCAGA
>JAKAPH010000155.1 GCA_021807265.1 Actinomycetes bacterium
GCTGGGTCGCGACCGCTACCTCTCGGTCGGCTGGTCCGGCGGCGGCCCGCACGCGATCGCCTGCGCGGCCAGTGGCGCACCGCGCTGTCTCGCCGCGTGGTCGCTCGCCGGGGTCGCGCCGATGGACGCCGACTTCGACTGGACCGCGGGGATGGGCCCGGAGAACCTCGAGGAGTTCGCGCTCGCCCGCGAGGGCGGGCCGGCCTACGACGAGTTCATGGAAGTGGTCGCCGCGGCGATGTCCGCGGCGACCCCCGAGACGGTGATCGAGACCTTTGGCGGACTCTTGTCTGCGGTCGACGAGGCGGCGCTCGCCGGCGAGGACGCCCGCACGATGATGGCCGCGTCGATGCGCGAGGCGTTCGCCTCGGGGTGGCGGGGCTTCTACGACGACGACCGCGCGATGTTCGAGCCCTGGGGCTTTGACCTCGGCGCGGTGTCGGTACCGGTCGCCGTCTGGTACGGCGAGCACGACCTGATGGTGCCCCCGACCCACGGCCGGTGGCTGAGCGGGGCCATCCCCGGGGCGAGCACGGCCTACTTCCCCGACGACGGCCACGTCTCACTCGTCTTCAACCACGGCCGCGACCTCGCGGCCGCCCTGGCCGACCCCGCCTTCGCCGGGGCCGACCCCGAGCACTAAGGACACTCATGCGAATCGGCAATCTCTACGGACCAGACGCCACCTTCCTCGGCGTGCCGGCGGCCGACCCCGACGACCGCTCGACCTGGCGCGACGCGCGCGCCGCAATCATCGGGGCGCCCTTCGACGGGGGGACCTCGCACCGCTCGGGCTGTCGCTTCGGGCCCCAGGCGATCCGTATCACCGACTACCTGCCCCACGACGGCTCGCGCCCGAGCCTCGCGCTCGGCGTCGACCCGTTGGTCGAGCTCGGCGTGGTGGACCTGGGCGACGTCGAGATGCCCTCGGGCGAGACCGAGAAGTCCCTGCAGCGCCTCGAGGACCGAGTGGCCGCGGTCGCCGCGGCGGGCGTGCTGCCGGTCGTGCTCGGCGGGGACCACACGATCGCGCTGCCCGACGTGACGGCCCTCGCGCGCCACGTCGGCTGGGGCCGCGTCTCGGTCATCCACTTCGACGCCCACGCCGACACCGGCGACTCCCAGATGGGCTCGCTCTACGGTCACGGGACCCCAATGCGCCGGCTCATCGAGTCCGGCGCCTGCCGCGGCGACCGGTTCATCCAGATCGGGCTGCGCGGTTACTGGCCCGAGCCTGAGACCCTCGACTGGATGGCCGAGCAGCAGATGCGCTCCTTCGAGATGGGCGAGATCGTGGCCCGCGGACTTGACGCCGTGCTCGACGAGGCCCTCGAGCTCGCGCGCACGGACTGCGAGGCGATCTTCCTCTCGGTGGACGTGGACGTCGTCGACCCCGGCTCGGCGCCGGGCACCGGCACCCCCGAGCCCGGCGGGCTCTCGAGCCGCCAGCTGCTCGACGCGGTGCGACGGATCGCGATGGAGGGGCCCCTCGGGGGCCTCGACGTCGTCGAGGTCTCCCCGCCCTACGACCACGCCGAGATCACCGCGTACCTCGGCAACCGCGTCGTGCTCGAGGCGCTCGGCGGCGTGGCCTGGGCCGCGGCCCAGCGCCGCGGGGCCGCGGTACGCGACCCAAGTGACCCGCTCTTAAAGGACCGCTAGTCGCGCATCGTCTCGAGGATCCGGCGCACCAGCGCCTCGTCGGTGTCGGGGTGCAAGAAGGCGAACCGGGCGATCGTCTCGCCCTCCCACTTGGTCGGGGTGACGAAGGCGATCTGGTCGCGTAGCAGCTGCAGGCTCCACTCGTTGTAGCGCTCGTCGCTCCAGCCGATGCGCCGGAACATCACGATCGAGAGGCTCGCCGGACGGACCATCTCGACGTGGTCGTACTCGTCGATGATCGCCTCGGTGCGCCGCGCCATGTCCACCGACGCCTGGATCGCCGACTCGAAGGCGGCGGTGCCGTAGGTCACGAGCGAGTACCAGAACGGCAGGCCGCGGGCCCGGCGCGAGAGGTGGATCGCGAAGTCCGACGGGTTCCACTCGTAGTGCTCGTCGTCGGTGTTGTGCAGGATGTCGAGGTAGCTCGCCTGCTGGGCCAGCACCTTGCGCGCGACGGTGGGGTTGCGGTAGATCAGGGCCGCGCAGTCGAGCGGCGCGAAGAGCCACTTGTGCGGGTCCACCACGAAGCTGTCGGCGTGGCGCAGCCCCGCGAACTGGTAGCCCTCGGTCGCCGACATCATCGCCGCGCCGCCGTAGGCGCCGTCGACGTGGAACCACAGGTCGTGCTCGCGCGCGTAGGCGCCGAGTCCCTCGAGGTCGTCCACGATGCCGGCGTTGGTCGTCCCGGAGGTGGCGACGACGCCGATGACGGTCTCGGGGTGCGGGTCGTTCGCGAGCGCCTCGATCAGCGCCTCACGGGTGAAGCGGTGGCCGTCGGTCTCCACGAGCAGGGCGTCGACCCCGATGACGTGCAGGGCCTTGCCGACGCTCGAGTGGGCGTCGGCCGAGATGGCGTAGCGCACGGTGCGCGGGTCGAGCTCGGGGTGCCGGGTGCGACCGACGTCGCGCCCGACGGTGAGACCGGCGAGGTTGCCCATCGAGCCGCCCGAGACGAAGGCGCCGCCC
>JAKAPH010000043.1 GCA_021807265.1 Actinomycetes bacterium
GATGAAGAGAAAGATCGTGACCGCGAGGGGCACGTAGCGACGTCCCTTGGGCCCGATCGCCGACAGCGCCAGGTCGGTGACCTGCTCGACGAGAATCTCCCAGAAGAGCTGGAGCTTGCTCGGCACGCCGGCCGACACCCGCGCGCGCATGCGCAGTGCTAGAAAGAGGAAGATCGCCGCCGCGAGCAACGTCGACATCACGATGTCGCCGTCGATGGTCAGCCCGAACACTTTGAAGGTCGGGTGGACGCCAACCGTGATCGTCTTGGCGGCGTACAGCATCTTCACTCTGGTCCTCCTTGGCTCGCCACCACGCGCATCACGTTGACCACGAACACGATCTGATAAATCACGAGCCCTGCCACAATACCGATTCCTAAGGGGGCGCTCAGCCAGAGCACGGCGAGCACCAGCACGGTCACGACCGCCAGGCGTCCAGTGGTCTTGCCGCCGAGCTGGCGGCGCACGGCCTTGGAGCTCTGCTCGCCGCGCAGTTCGACGCGCGCGGCCTGGCGGTCGAGGAAGCGAAGGTTGAGTACCGCGAGGCCCACGCCGATCGCGACGCCGAGGGCGGCGAGGGGCTGGGAGAGGAAGAGGGCGACGACGAAGCCCACGAGTCCCGCCGCGAGGGCGGAGACGGTCGTCCGCCTCAGGAGGCGCGGCAACGTATTCGTAGGTAGGTTCTCAAGCACGGGCAATTAGGTTTCTAGAGGAAACGCCGGACTTGCTTCACTACGCTCACCACGGCGGCGACCGTCCCCAACACTATCCCGAAAACGAGACCCCACGGAGCGGTCCCTAACGCCCGGTCGATCCAGATCCCGAGCACGACGCCGACGGCCTCGGTGACGGCGATCGTGGTGCCGAGCGCCGCGAAGGCGCCGAGTCCGATCCAGGTGCCGTCGCCGACGTCTTCGTGCTGGTCGGGGGATTCGTCGTGGCCCTCGGGTCCGGCCGGGTGGGGGTCGTCGCTCACGACTTCACCGGCTCGTCGGCTGTGTCGGCCTCGAGCGCGCCGCGGCTCGTCCAGCGATTGAGCAGCGGGCTGAACCAGGTGAGCAGGCCCACGAGCAGCAGCGCCACCCCGAAGGGGATGAAGACGTTGACCCGCGGTTCGAAGAGCGGGAAGAGCACGAAGCCGCACAGCAGCGCCGTCCAGAGCCACAGGATGAACACCGTGCGGCGGTGGCCGTGACCGAGACGCATGAGCCGGTGGTGGATGTGGTTCTTGTCGGGGGTGTGGAACCCCTGGCCCGTAGCCGTTCGGCGCACGAAGGCCCAGACCGCGTCGATGAGCGGCACCCCGAGGATGAACACGGGGATCAGCAGGGGCGCGAAGAAGAAGAACGTCACCCCGCTCGCGGGCGGGGTGCGCCCCCCGATGACCATGGTCGAGGCCGACATCAAGAGCCCGAGCATCAGCGCCCCCGCGTCGCCCATGAAGAGCTTGGCCGGATGGAAGTTGTCGCGCAGGAAGCCGACGCACACCCCGAAGGTCAGCGCCGCGATCAAGGGCCCGACGTTGGTGACCGGCAGCAGCCCGAGGTCCTCGAGTCGCAGCCCGTAGACGCACAGCGTGGCCGACGCGATCGCCACGATGCCCGCCGCGAGCCCGTCGAGCCCGTCGATGAGGTTGATGGCGTTGGAGATCGCAAAGACCCACACGGCGGTGATCACGGGCAGGATCGACGGGCCGAGCACGACGAACCCGGCGAAGGGCAGCTTGAGCTGGTACATCGTCGCCCCGCTGAAGTACAGCACCGAGGCCGCGAGGAACTGGCCGGCGACCTTGGCGGGCGGGCTCATCTCGCGAAAGTCGTCGACCACGCCCACCACGAAGATCACGCCGGTCGCGATCACGACCCCGAGCATCTCGTGCGATGACGAAATCACCATGCGCAGCTCGGGGATGAACACGGCCGACACCAGCGCCACGCACAGCCCGACAAGCATCGCCGCGCCGCCGCCGTAGGGGGTTACGGTCTGGTGAACCTTGCGCGCGTCGGGCTGGGCCGTGTAGCCCACGCGCAGCGAGATCAGGCGCGCGGGGCGGTTCAGCAGCATGGTGACGAGGGCCCCGACGAACGCGACGACGGCGTAGGCGAGGATGTTGCGCACGGCTACCTCACGAAGGTGGCGTACGGGTTGAACGCGGCGCAGAGTTCGGCCACGTCGGCGCGCACCGCCTGGATCTCGGCCTCGTCGGTGCGCGCGCGCAGCGCGCGGGTCATGAGGTCCGCGATCTGGGCGAACTCGCCCTCGCGCATGCCGGCCGTGGTCTGGGCGGCCGTGCCCAGCCGGATGCCCGACGTGATGAACGGGCTCCGCGGGTCGTCGGGGATCGTGTTGCGGTTCGTGGTGATCCCGGCGCGGTCGAGCACCTCCTGGGCCTCCTTGCCCGTCAGGTCGGCGTCAAAGTCACGCAGGTCGAGCAGGACCATGTGGTTCTCCGTCCCACCTGAGACCAGGCGGAACCCGTGGCCGGCGAGCGCGGCGCCGAAGGCCTTGGCGTTGGCGACGATCTGCTCGGTGTAAAGCGCGAAGGACGGCAGCGAGGCCTCGCGGAACGAGACCGCCTTGGCGGCGATCGTGTTCTCGAGCGGTCCCCCCTGCTGGCCCGGGAAGACGGCCGAGTCGATCTTCTTGGCGAGCTCGGCGCGCGCGAGGATCGCGCCGCCGCGCGGGCCGCGCAGGGTCTTGTGGGTGGTGAAGGTCACCACGTCGGCGTAGGGCACCGGGTTGGGGTGCGAACCGCCGGCGATGAGACCGGCGACGTGGGCCGAGTCGAACATCAAGAGCGCGCCCACCTCGTCGGCGATCTCACGGAACGGCGAGGGGTCGATGCGCCGGGCGTAGGCCGTCGCGCCGGCCACGATCAGCTTGGGCCGGTGCTCGAGGGCGAGGTCGCGCACGTTGTCAAAGTCGATGTGCTCGCCGGGGTTCTCAGGGTCGTCGTTGCGCGGGGTCACTCCGTAGGAGACGAAGTGCCAGGCCTTGGAGGTCATCGACGCCGGCGAGCCGTGGGTCAGGTGGCCGCCCTGGTCGAGGCGCATCGCGAGGATCGTGTCGCCCGTCTCGAGCAGCGCCTGGTAGACCGCGACGTTCGCGTTGGCCCCGCTGTGGGGCTGGACGTTGGCGTGGTCGGCCCCGAAGAGCGCGGTGAGCCGGCGCCGGGCCAGGTCCTCGACCTCGTCGACGATCTGGTTGCCGCCGTAGTAGCGACGCCCCGGGTAGCCCTCGGCGTACTTGTTGGTCAGGACCGATCCGGTGGCGGCCATGACCGCGGGCGACGCGAAGTTCTCACTCGCGATCAGCTGCAGGGTCGATGTCTGGCGTTGCCACTCCTGGCCGAGCAACGACGCCAGCTCGTCGTCGTTGGTGATCCATGCGTCGAACGGGGATGACTCCACGGCCGCCTCTCTCCTCAGGCCCGACGTTCGTCGAGCGTCGTCAGTTTCGCGATTCGCCCCACGTGGCGGCCCTCGCCCGGGGCGGCGTCGAGCCAGGCGCGCAGCGCCTCGACCGCGACGGTCGGGCCCGTCACGCGCCCGCCGAAGCAGAGTACGTTCGCGTGGTTGTGCTCGCGCGCGAGGTGCGCCGAGGTGACGTCGTGCACCAGGGCCGCGCGAACGCCCGGCACCTTGTTCGCCGCGATGCTGACGCCGATGCCCGAGCCGCAGACCGCGACGCCGAGGTCGGCCTCGCCGGTCGCGACCGCGCGCCCGACGGCCTCGCCGTAGTCGGGATAGTCGACGCTGTCCTCGCCATTCTCGGTGCCCAGGTCCTCCACGTCAAAGCCCCATTGCTCGAGCGTGGCGGCGAGGTGGGCCTTGAGTTCGTAGCCAGCGTGATCGGATCCCAGAGCGACGCGCATTACACCCACCCTACCCGTCGGTCATTTGCCCTCACCGGTGCCGGCCCTAGTATCGGCGCGTGGAGCGACACCTTCTTGCACCGGCGCTGGTCTCACGACTCGACGTCGTCGGCGACGCCTTCCATCAGAATCGCGAGGACATGCTCGAGCAGCTGTCGGTCATCGACGACCTGCTTGACCAGGCCAACGCCGGGGGCGGCGAGCAGGCGATGGCCCGGTTGCGCAGCCGCGGCAAGATGCCCGTGCGCGAGCGCATCGCCGCGGTGCTCGACCCCGACAGCCCCTTCCTCGAGCTGTCCGCGCTCGCGGGCTACGACTCGGACTACGCCATGGGCGGCGGCATGGTCGTGGGCATCGGGGTCATCGCGGGCACCGAGTGTGTGATCATGGCCAACGACCCCTCCGTGCTCGGCGGGGCCCTGACGATCTACTCGGCCAAGAAGTGGATGCGCGCCCTCGAGGTCGCCCGGGACAACCAGATCCCCTACGTGAGCTTCGTGGAGTCGGCCGGCGCCGACCTGCGCGTGGGCAGCGGCGGCGGCGGCAAGATGAACACCGGCCACTTCGCCGAGAGCGGGCGCTTCTTCTACGACCTGATCGAGCTCTCCAAGATGCGCGTGCCGACGGTGAGCGTCGTCTTCGGCTCCTCGACGGCCGGCGGGGCCTACCAGCCCGGGCTCTCGGACTACAACATCGTCGTCAAGGACCAGTCCAAGATCTTCCTCGCCGGACCGCCGCTCGTGAAGATGGCGACCGGCGAGGAGACCGACGACGAGACCCTGGGCGGCGCGCGCCTGCACGCCGAGGTGTCCGGGCTCGGCGACTACTTCGCCGAGGACGAGATGGACGCGATCCGGCTCTGTCGCGAGGTCGTCTCGCACCTCAACTGGCGCAAGCGCGGCCCCGCGCCGTCGCTGCGCATCGACGAGCCGGTGCTCGACCCCGAGGAGCTGCTCGGCATCGTGAGCCGCGACCTTCGCCAGCCCGTCGACGTGCGCGAGATCATCGGGCGGGTCGTGGACGGCTCGCGCTTCGAGGAGTTCAAGGCGCGCTACGGCTCGACGATGATCTGCGGCTGGGCCTCGATCCACGGCTACCCCGTCGGCATCCTCGGCAACAACGGCGTGATCTACCCGCACGCCGCCGAGAAGGCGGGCCAGTTCATCCAGCTCTGCAACCAGATCGACGTACCCCTGATCTTCCTGCAGAACATCACGGGCTACATGGTCGGCCGCGAGGCCGAGGCCGAGGGGATCATCAAAAAGGGCTCGCAGATGCTCAACGCGGTGACGAACTCGACGGTGCCCCACCTGACCGTGATCGTCGGCTCCTCCTACGGCGCGGGCACCTACGGGATGTCCGGGCGGGCCTTTGGCAACCGCTTCACGTTCCTCTGGCCGACCGCCAAGATCGCCGTCATGGGCCCCAAGCAGATCGCGGGGGTCATGAGCCAGGTCCGCCGGGCCCAGGCCGAGCGCAAGGGCGAGCCGTTCGACGAGGACGAGGACGCCAAGATCGTCGCCATGGTCGAAGAGATGCAGGAGAAGGGCTCGCTCGCGCTGGCCGCGACCGGCGTCGTGAGTGACGACGGCATCATCGACCCGCGCGACACGCGCACCGTGCTGGGCCTGTGCCTCTCGGTGGTGCGCAGCCGGCCGGTCGAGGGGGCCACGAGCTACGGGGTGTTCCGCCTATGACCATGACGAGCGTCCTCGTCGCCAACCGGGGCGAGATCGCGCGGCGCGTGATCCGCGGCGCCCGGGCCCTGGGACTTCGCACCGTCGCGGTCTACGTCGACGCCGACGTGCGCGCGCCCTTCGTGACCGACGCCGACGTCGCGATCCGCCTGGCGACGGGCTACCTCGACGGCGCCGCCGTCATCGAGGCGGCCCGGCGAGCCGGCGCCGACGCGATCCACCCGGGCTACGGCTTCCTCTCGGAGAACGCCGACTTCGCCCGGGCCGTCGCCGCGGCCGGGCTCACGTGGGTCGGTCCGCCGCCCGCGGTGATCGAGGCCATGGGCGACAAGCTCGCGGCCAAGGAGCTCGCCAAGTCGCTGAACGTCCCCGTCCTCGTCTCGAGCGAGGACCCCGCCGACGCGTTGTCCGTCGGCTTCCCGCTGCTGGTGAAGGCCGCGGCGGGCGGCGGCGGCAAGGGCATGCGCCTGGTCACCTCGATCGACCAGCTCGAGGAGTCCGTCGCGGCCGCGCGGCGCGAGGCCCTCGGCGGCTTCGGCGACGACCGGGTCTTCCTCGAGCGCTACGTCGGCGCGTCGCGCCACGTCGAGATCCAGATCCTGGGCGACGCGCACGGCAACCTGGTGCACCTCGGCGAGCGCGAGTGCTCGATCCAGCGGCGCCACCAGAAGCTCGTCGAGGAGTCACCCTCGCCCATCGTCGATCCCGCGATGCGCGCCGCGATGGGCGAGGCCGCCCTCACGCTCGCGCGCGCCATCGGCTACCAGTCGGCCGGCACCGTCGAGTTCCTCGTCGATGACGCGACGCGGGACTTCTTCTTCCTCGAGGTCAACACCCGGCTCCAGGTCGAGCACCCGGTCACCGAGATGGTCACGGGCGTCGACCTCGTGCGCGAGCAGCTGCGCATCGCCGACGGTCACGCGCTCAGCGCGCCCGAGGCCGTCACGCCCAATGGCTGGGCCATCGAGGTCCGGCTCTGTGCCGAGGACCCGAGCGCCGGCTTCCTGCCCGCGACGGGCGTGCTCGCCGCCTTCGAGCCGGCCGACGCGCCAGCGGTGCGCTGGGAGTCGGGCGTGGAGCGCGGCTCGGTCGTCTCGGTCGCCTTTGACCCGCTGCTCGCCAAGGTCATCGCCCACGCCCCGACGCGCGAGGAGGCCGCCGGCGTGCTCGCGAGCGCCCTCGAGCGGCTCCACCTGGGCGGGGTCACCACGAACCGGGACTTCCTCGCGGCCACCTTGCGCCACCCCGGCTTCCTCGCCGGGGACACGACGACGGACTTCATCGAGCGCCACGCGCCCAACCGCACACTCGCGCTCAGTGAGGACGAGCTCAACGACGCCGCCGTCGCGGCGGCGCTCTGGCTCTCGGGCCGTCACCGCCACGACGCCACCGTGCTCGCCTCGGTGCCGAGCGGCTGGCGCAACGCGCGCCTGCCCGACCAGCGCGTCGAGCTGCGCTACGGGGAGCGGACCATCGCCGTCGACTACCACGTGCGTCGCGACGGCACTGTCGCCACCTCGTCGGGCTCGGCCCGGGTCGTCGCCTGGACGCCGACGTCGATCGACCTCGCGGTGAACGACCGGCGCTGGCGCGCCCGGGTCACCGCGGCCGCCCATCACCTCTACGTCCAGGTGCCCGGCGGCACCGTCGAGTTCGCCCTGGTGTCGCGCTTTCGCGTGCCCGGCGTCGTCGACACCGTCGGCGGCCTGCTCGCGCCGATGCCCGGCGTCGTGATCGACCTGCGCGCGAGCGTCGGCGAGCACGTGCGCGCCGGGGCGACCCTGGTCGTGCTCGAGGCGATGAAGATGGAGCACCCGATCACCGCGCCGACCGACGGCGTCGTGACCGCCATCCTGGTCACCCAGGGCCAGCAGGTGGACGGCGGCGCCGAGCTCCTCGACTTCGAGCCCGACGAGTCCGCCGAAGACTAGGTCGCCGTGGCCGACCCGATCCGCATCGCCAACTGCTCGGGCTTCTACGGCGACCGCCTGTCGGCCGCGCGCGAGATGGTCGAGGGCGGTCCCATCGACGTGCTGACCGGCGACTGGCTGGCCGAGCTGACGATGCTCATCCTCGCGCGCACGCGACTCAAGCACCCCGGCGGCGGCTACGCGCGCAGCTTCGTCACCCAGATGGAACAGGTCATGGGGACCTGCCTCGATCGGGGCATCAGGGTCGTCTCCAACGCCGGCGGGCTCGACCCGGACCACTGCGCGCGCGCCGTCGCCGAGGTCGCGGACCGGCTCGGGCTCGCGCCGCGCATCGCCTACGTGAACGGCGACGACCTCGTCGGGCGCCTCGACGAGCTCAGCGCCAGCGGCTACGGCCTCATCGACTTCGAGTCGGGTGATCCACTGGCCGCAACGGCACTGCTGACGGCCAACGCCTACCTCGGCGCCTTTGGCATCGTCGAGGCGCTCGACCTCGGCGCCGACATCGTCATCACGGGCCGGGTCACCGACGCGGCCGTCGTCTGCGGCCCGGCCGCGTGGCACCATCGCTGGGCGCGCGACGACTACGACGCCCTCGCCGGGGCGGTCGTCGCGGGCCACGTCATCGAGTGCGGCGCCCAGGCGACGGGCGGGAACTACTCGTTCTTCACCGATGTCGCCGACCTGACCCACGTGGGCTTTCCCTGGGCCGAGGTGGCCGCCGACGGCTCGTGCGTGATCGGCAAGCACGACAACACCGGCGGCGAGGTCTCGATCGGCACGGTGACCTCCCAGCTGCTCTACGAGATCGCCGGGCCGCGCTATCTCGGGCCCGACGTCACGGCCCGCTTCGACACGATCGCCCTCGCCCAGCTCGGGCCCGACCGCGTGCGCATCAGCGGCGTGCGCGGCGAGGCGCCACCGGCGACCCTGAAGGTCGCCACCAACGAGCTCGGCGGCTACCGCCAGGACCTGCACATCGCACTCACGGGACTCGACATCGAGGCCAAGGCCGCGGTGGTCGAGGCGGCCTTCTGGGACGCCTGCCCCTACGGGCCCGAGGACTTCGAGCGCGTGACGACGCGCCTGTCGCGCACCGACAAGGTGGACCCGGCGACCAACGACGAGGCCGTCGCCCTGTGGCACCTCACCCTGCGCGACCACGACGAGCACAAGGTCGGCCGGGCCGTCGCCAACGCGGGCGTCGAGATCGCCCTGGCGACCATCCCGGGCTACTTCGGCGTCGGCAACGCGCCCGGGGCGGCCACGCCCTTCGGGGTCTACCGGCCGGCCCTCGTGGACGCTGCGGTCGTGCCCCAGTACGTGACGGTGCTCGGCGGCGAGACGCGCGTCGTCGACTCGCTCGCCCCCGGCGCGGGAACCGCGCCCGACGCGGCCGCGAGCACCGAGGCACACCGCGAGGTCATCGCGGGACCCACCACGCGCGTCGCCCTCGGTCGGCTCGTCGGAACCCGCTCGGGCGACAAGGGCGGCCACGCGAACCTCGGGGTCTTCGCGCGCGACGAGCGCGTCTGGGCCTGGCTCGACGGGTTCCTCACCACCGAGCGCCTGGCCGAGCTGCTGCCCGAGACCGCGGCGCTGCGCGTCGACCGCTATCGCCTGGCGAACCTCTCGGCGCTCAACTTCGTCATCCACGACCTGCTCGAAGAGGGGGTCGCCGCCTCGTCGCGCCTCGACAAGCAGGCCAAGGGCCTCGGCGAGTGGCTGCGCAGCCGGATAGTCGACGCCCCGATCGACCTGGTCGAATCGTGAGCTCGCGCGCCGAGCTCGACGCGCTCGCGCGCGACCTCGCCGACGAGCAGGCGTCCCTCGACGGCCTCGTCGCGGCCATCGACGACGCCGCCTGGCGCCTCGACACGCCCGCCGCCGGCTGGACGGTGCTCGACCAGATCGGCCACCTCGCCTACTTCGACGCGGCGGCCGCCGTGGCGATCCTCGACCCCGAGGCCTTCAACCGCTCCCTCGAGGCCGTGGCCACCGTGGCAGTGACCGGCGGGCTCGACGAGTTCACCCTGGGCCCCTGGCGCGCGCTCGCCCCGTCGGCCGTGCTCGCGGGCTGGCGCGCGAACCGGGCCAGCCTCGCCGTCGCGGCTACGGCACTCGAGCCGGACCGGCGCGTCCCGTGGTACGGACCGGCGATGAGCGCCGCGTCCTTTCTCACCGCGCGCTTGATGGAGACGTGGGCCCACGGCACCGACGTCGCCGACGCGCTCGGCACGCACCTCGAAGCGACCGACCGACTCGTGCACGTCGCGCGCCTCGGGTTCATCACGCGGGGCTGGTCCTACGCGGTGCGCGGCGAGACGGCGCCCGAGGGCCGCGTGCGCGTCGAGCTGACCGGCCCGAGCGGCGCCACCTGGACCTGGGGCGACGCGCCGGCCGAGGACGTGGTGCGCGGACCGGCCGAGGACTTCTGTCTCGTGGTGACCCAGCGGCGCCACCTCGAGGACACCGCGCTCGTCACCGGCGAGCTCGGACGGCACTGGCTGGTCCGCGCGCAGGCCTTCGCCGGCGGCGCCACGACCGGCCCCAACCCAAAGGAGCGACCATGAGCCTGGTGACGACCACCATCGATCGCGGGGTCTGCACGATCACGCTCGCTGACGAGGCGCGGCGCAACGCGCTCAGCGCCGCCATGCTCGCCGAGCTGATGGACGCCATCGACGTCGCCGAGACCCACCCCCTCGTGCGCGTCGTCGTGATGACCAACGCGGGCCGCACGTTCTGCGCGGGGGCCGATCTCAGCGAGCAGCGCGACGCCGCGCCCGGCACGCGCCCGCCGGTCGGCCTCGTCGACCTGCTCCAGCGGATCCGCCAGTCGCCCAAGCCCTTCGTCGGACGGATCGCGGGCCACTGCGTGGCCGGCGGCGTCGGGCTCGCCGCGTCCTTTGACATCGCGGTCGCGGTGCGCGAGGCCACGTTCGGCTTCACCGAGGTGCGCCTCGGGCTCGCCCCGGCGATGATCGCCGTCGTCTGCCTGCCCAAGATGCGCCGGGGCGACGCCCAGGAGCTCTTCTTGCGCGGGAACCGCTTCGACGCGAGCGAGGCCGCCCGGCTCGGACTGATCGCCCACGCGGTCGAGCGCGACGACCTCGACGCGACCGTCGAGGCGGTCGTTGCCGACCTGCTCGCGGGCGAGCCGGGCGCGATCGCCGAGATCAAGCGGCTGATCGGCGTGGTGCCCACCCTCGAGGACGACGAGGCCTTCGTCTGGACCGCCGAGCTCTCGGCGCGGCTCTTCACCAGTGCGCCCGCGCGCGAGGGCATGAGCGCCTACCTCGAGAAGCGGCCCGCCAGCTGGGTCCGCGCGCGCGAGGCGAACTAGCGCGGACCGAGCACGCGGGCGAGTTCGTCGAGGGGAATCGCGCCCGCGCGCACGAGCCGCCAGGGCTCGGTCGTGACGTCCACCACACTCGACACCGCCCCGTTTCGCTCGCCGCCGTCGAGCACGCCGGCGAGCGCGTCGTCACCGGCGAAGGCCGCGAGCACCGCTTCAGCGCTCGTGCAGGGCGGCTCGCCGTGGCGGTTCGCGCTCGTGAAGGCGATCGGCCCGACCGCGGCCACGATCGCGCGCAGGGTTTCGTCGTCGGGCACCCGCAGGCCGACGGCGCTCGTCGCCCCGACGAGCGCGGCGAAGGCCGGGTCGGCCTCGACCACGATAGTGAGGGCCCCGGGCCAGTAGGCACTGGCGAGCGCGGCCGCGCGCGCCGACCAGGTGACCGCGAGCCGTGCCACCGTGGCGACGTCGTCGAGGATCACCGGCAGCGCGACGCTCGTCGGGCGGTCCTTCAGGCGAAAGAGCCGGGCGACGGCCGCGGGGTGCGACATCGCGGCGCCGACGCCGTAGACGGTGTCCGAGGCGAGGGCCACGATCGCGCCGTTAGCGAGGGCCGCGATCGCGCCCGCCCGGTCGAGCCGGGCGGTCACGGCCGCCTCGCCACGAGCACCCGGGGCTTGCCGGCCAGGTCGTCGTAGTCCACCACGTCGCGCAGTCCCGCGCCGAAGGCCGCCCGGCGCACGGCCTCGCGCTGGCCCTCGCCGTGCTCGACGACGAGAAAGCCGCCCGGCGCGAGCCAGGTCGGTGCGCCGGCGATCACGGCGGCGAGGTCGGCGAAGCCCGCCACGCCCTCGGCGTCGGGGGCGACGAGCGCCGTCTCGGGCTCGAAGTCGAGCACCGGGTCGAGCGTCGTGCGCTCGAGCTCGCCGACGTAGGGCGGGTTCGCGACGATGAGGTCGACGCGCCCGGCGAGGGAGGCATCGAGCCCCTCGTACCACGAGCCCTCGACGAAGGAGACCGCGTAGAGCCGGTGCTTGATCGCGTTCTGGCGGCACAGCGCGAGCGCGTCGGGCGATTCGTCGAGCGCGATCAGGGTCGCCGAGACCCCGCGCTCGGTCAGCTCGGCGAGGATCGAGAGCCCGATCGCCCCGGTGCCACAGCCCAGGTCGAGCACGACCGGCGCGCGGTGCTTGGACTGGGCGAGGGCGTCGATCGCGTGCCCGACGAGTTCCTCGGTCTCGGGCCGCGGGATCAGCGCGCGCGAATCGACATCGAGGTCGAGCCCGCGAAAGGGCCAGTGGCCGAGCACGTACTGCAGGGGCTCGCCCGCGAGCCGGCGCGCCGTGGCCTCGTCGAGGGCGTCGCCGCTCGGCCCGAACTCCTCGGTCAGCCAGCGCGCCTCGCGACGCTCGAGGCCGGCCGCGACCAGTCGCGCGAGCACGCTCGGCTCAGCGCCCGTCACTCTCGGCCAGCTGACGGGCTCGCTTGTCGGCGAGCAGGGCGTCGACGTAGGTGTCGAGGTCGCCGTTGAGC
>JAKAPH010000156.1 GCA_021807265.1 Actinomycetes bacterium
GGCGTCACCACGGTCGACGCCTCCGCGGGCGGGCTCGGCGGGTGCCCCTACGCGGGTTCGGCCACCGGGAACCTCGCGACCGAGGACCTAGTGTGGCACCTGCAGGGACTGGGCATCGAGACGGGCATCGACCTCGAGGCACTGTGCCGCACGAGCCTGTGGATGGCGGGTCAGCTCGGCCGGCCGAGCCCGTCGCGCACCGTGACGGCGCTCGCCGCGAGCCTCGAGGACCCCGTAACCGGGGCCTGACGACTGGTCGATGAATGGAGAGACGAGATGGCTGACTACGGACTGAGCCCGGAGCTGGAGCATCTGCGCCAGACGGTCCGCGACTTCGCGACCAACGTGGTCGCCCCGGTGGCGCACCACCACGACACGACGGCCACGTTCCCCTACGAGGTCGTGCGCCGCATGGGCGAGATGGGCCTCTTCGGCCTGCCGTTCCCCGAGGAGTACGGCGGGATGGGCGGGGACTACTTCGCCCTGTGCATCGCCATCGAGGAGCTGGCGCGCATCGACCAGAGCGTCGCGATCACCCTCGAGGCGGGGTGCTCGCTCGGCGCGATGCCGGTCTACCGCTTCGGCAACGAGGCCCAGAAGCAGTACTGGCTGCCCCAGCTGAGCTCGGGCCAGGCCCTCGGCGCCTTCGGGCTGACCGAGCCCGGCGCGGGCAGCGACGCCGGGGGCACCCGCACGACCGCGCGGCTCGAGGACGGCCAGTGGGTCATCAACGGGTCCAAGGCCTTCATCACGAACTCGGGCACCGAGCTGACCAAGCTGGTGACCATCACCGCGGTGACCGACGTCGCCGCTGACGGGCGCAAGGCCATCAGCTCGATCCTCGTCGAGGTCCCCACGCCGGGCTTCACCGTCGAGCCCGCCTACGACAAGGTGGGCTGGCACGCCTCGGACACCCACCCGCTCGCCTTTGAGGACCTGCGGGTCCCCGAGGAGAACCTGCTCGGCGAGCGGGGCCGGGGCTACAGCAACTTCCTGCAGATCCTCGACGAGGGCCGCATCGCCATCGCCGCGCTCGCCGTGGGGGCCGCCCAGGGGTGCGTCGACGAGAGTATCGCCTACGCCAACGAGCGCGAGGCCTTCGGCCACGCGATCGGGCGCAACCAGGCGGTCGCCTTCAAGATCGCCGAGATGGAGGCGCGCGCGCACAGCGCGCGCTGCACCTACTACGACGCCGCGGCGCGGATGCTCGCGGGCCGACCCTTCAAGAAGGAGGCGGCAATCGCCAAGCTCGTCGCGAGCAACGCCGCGATGGACAACGCGCGCGACGCCACCCAGATCCACGGCGGCTACGGCTTCATGAACGAGTGCCCCGTCGCGCGCCACTACCGCGACTCGAAGATCCTCGAGATCGGCGAGGGCACGAGCGAGGTCCAAAAGCTCCTCATCGCGCGCATGCTCGGGGTGTAGCGAGGCGTTAGGCCGTCGGCTTGGCCAGGCCCAGCAGCTCGACGGACTGGTTGCGCATCTCGATCTTGCGGACCTTGCCGGTGACGGTCATCGGGAACTCCTTCACCACGACGACGTACTTGGGGATCTTCTGGCGCGCGATCTTCTCGGCGCAGTAGGCCCGCAGTACGTCGGCGTTCATCTCTGCTCCCTCGCGCGCGATGACCCAGGCCGCGACCTCCTCGCCGTAGTGGTCGTCGGGGACCCCGATGACCTGCACGTCGATGATGTCGGGGTGGGTGTAGAGGAACTCCTCGACCTCGCGCGGGTAGACGTTCTCGCCGCCGCGGATGATGAGGTCCTTGATCCGGCCGCTGATGTCGAGGTAGCCGTCCTCGTCCATCGTCGCGAGGTCGCCGGTGCGCATCCAGCCGGCCTCGTCGATCGCCTCGGCGGTCTTCTCGGGGTTGTTCCAGTAGCCGAGCATCACCGAGTAGCCGCGGGTGCAGAACTCGCCCTTCACGCCCCGCGGCACCACGAGCCCGTCGGGGTCGACGATCTTCACCTCGACGTGGGGCATCACCCGCCCGACCGTACTGACGCGCTTGACGACGGGGTCGTCGAAGGCCGTCTGGGTCGACACCGGCGAGGTCTCGGTCATCCCGTAACAGATCGTCACCTCGGACATGTGCATGTCGTTGATGCACCGGCGCATCACCTCGGTCGGGCACGGCGAGCCGGCCATGATCCCGGTGCGCAGCGTCGAGAGGTCGTAGTCGGCGAAGTCGGCGAGTGCCAGTTCGGCGATGAACATCGTCGGCACGCCGAGCAGCGAGGTGCACCGCTCCGTGGCGACCGCGCGCAGCGTGGCGGTCGGGTCGAAGGACGGCGCGGGGATCACCATCGTCGAGCCGTGGGTCACGCACGCGAGGTTGCCCATGACCATGCCAAAGCAGTGGTAGAAGGGCACCGGGATGCAGACCCGGTCCTGGTCGTCGAGCCGGCAACCCTCGCCGACGAAGAACGCGTTGTTCAAGATGTTGTGGTGCGTCAGCGTGGCGCCCTTGGGCGAACCCGTGGTGCCCGAGGTGTACTGGATGTTGATCGCGTCGTCAAAGGCGAGCTTGCCCTCGCG
>JAKAPH010000044.1 GCA_021807265.1 Actinomycetes bacterium
GGCCTCGTTCTCGATGAGCGCGAAGCGCACGTGACCGTCGCCACCCGCGCCGAAGCCCACCCCGGGACTCGTCGCGACGTCAGCCTCTTCGATGAGCTTGGTCGCGAAGGCGAGCGAGCCCATTTCACGATAGGGCTCGGGGATCGGGGCCCAGATGAACATCGAGCCTCGCGGGGCCACCACCGGCCAGCCCACGCGGCCAAGCCCCTCGATGAGCGCGTCCCGCCGGGACTGGTAGATCGTGCGCAGGGTGTTGGGATAGTCCTTCGCCTCGTTCATCGCAACGATGGCCGCGATCTGGACCGGCTGGAACGTCCCGTAGTCGAGGTAGCTCTTGAGCTTGGTCAGCGCCGCGACCACCGCGGCGTTGCCGACGAGGAACCCGACGCGCCATCCCGCCATCGAGAACGACTTGGTCAACGTGTACAGCTCGACGGCGCACTCCTTGGCCCGGGGCACCTGGAGGATCGAGGGCGGCTGGTAGCCGTCGAATCCCAGGTCGGCGTAGGCGAAGTCGTGACAGATGATCATCTCGTGCTCGAGGGCGAAATCGACGAGTCGCGTCATGAAGCCGAGGTCGACGCAGGCGCTCGTCGGGTTGTGCGGGAACGAGGCGATCACGACCCGGGGCTTCACTTCGGCGCGCTGCCACGCCTCGGCCAACGCGTCAAAGAAGTCGTCGCCGGGGTCGCGGTCGCTCGTCGCGGGGTCCACGATCGGCACCGGAATCACCGTCGCCCCGGCAAAGCCCGGGCCCGCGAGGTGGATCGGGTAACTCGGCGTGGGCACGAGGGCACTGTCACCGGGCCCGAGCAGCACCCACATGAGGTGCGTCAGGCCCTCCTTGGCCCCGATGGTGGTGATCACTTCGGTCTCGGGATCGAGCTCGACGTCGAACAGCTCGCGATAGCGCGTGGCCATCGCGGCTCGCAGGTTGGGAATGCCGCGACTCGCGCTGTAGCGGTGGTTCTTGGGATTGTGCGCGGCCTCGGCCAACTTCTCGACGGCGACGTCGGGGCTCGGAAGGTCGGGGTTCCCGAATCCGAAGTCGACGACGTCACGCCCGGCGGCTCGGGCTGTCGCCTTCAAGCCATTGATCTGTGCGAAGACGTACGGGGGCAATCCGTTTATGCGACGAAACTCCATTGGTGAACCATACTTTTTCAGCCCGACGCACGCCATTCGCGATAGAGGTCGAGGTCGAGGTCCGAGCCGAGCACCGCCCACGTGGCCCCCGCGCGCGCGAGCGCGTCGAGGAGTTCACCCGTGCGCGACGCCGGTGACGGAACGGGCCCGGCCCACGAGACGGGCCCGCGCGAGGCCTCGTCCTCGAGCGCGGCGGTTGAGGCGTTCCAGAGGTTGATGGTCACGCCGAGCTCGCGCGCGAGGGCGTTGGTGGCGCTCGCGCCAGCACCGATCCACACCGGCATCGTCCCCGCGAGCGCCGCGGCGGTCTCGGCGAGCAACGCTCGCCGCGCGTTCGCGTCGAGCACGGGCAGGCCGTAGGCGACGTTCTCGTCGGCCGAGAGTCGGTCGCCGGTGCCCATCGCCGCGATGACCCGACCGGGCGCGACCTCCGCCAGCGTCGAAAACGCGGCCACGAGGTGCGCGGTGCTCACGAGTCCCACGCGCGCCACGAGCGGCCCGACGACGAGGGACGGGTGGCGAGTGGCGATCGAGGCCAGCACGGGAAAGGGCGCGAGCGCCGGTCGTTGCGGCGAACCCATGGGCCACAGGTGGTCATAGGCGAAGACGCCGTCGAGTCCCGCGTCGGCGGCACGCTCGGCCGCGGCGAACGCGGGCTCAGCACCCACCTGGAACGTCGGGAGTAGGACCCCGACCTTCACGAATCTCGCCCCATCGCCACCAGTGCCGCACCCGTGGCGCCCGAACGCCCGCCGAACATCGAGGACACCACGGTGATGGGCTCGCGATCGCTGTACCCCTCGACGAGTTCGGCGAGGTAGCGGCGCACGCTCGGCAAGAAGACGTCGGCGACCTGTGAGAGGCCCCCGCCGATCACGAAGTGGCCCGCGTCAAGGATCGCCACCAGGTTCGCCAGACCGAGGGCGAGCCACCAGCCAAACTCGTCGACGACTGCGTGGGCTTCGGCCAGGCCCGCGGTCGCTGCCGCGGTCACGTCTTCGCCACGCACGAGTTCCGCCCCGCCCGCCGTGGCGACGAGCGTCGGCAGGCGGCCGCCCTGCGCCGCGAGGGTCGTCAACCGGGCGAGCCCGCCACCGGATGCGTAGCGCTCCCAGCAGCCGTGCCCGCCGCACCGGCACGGCGCGCCATGCGCCTCGACCACCATGTGGCCGATCTCGCCGGCGAACCCGTTGCGGCCCCGGACCAGCTGCCCGTCGGCGATGACGCCGCCCCCGATCCCGGTGCCGAGGGTCACCATCACGAAGTCATTCACGGCCCGTCCGGCACCCCACTCGTGTTCGGCCAGGGCCGCGCAGTTGGCGTCGTTCTCCACGCGCACCGACGTGTTGCCCAGCGACTCGCCCAGCAGCGCACCGATGTCCGCACCCGAGGCACTCTGCAGGTTGGGCGCAAAGGCCAGGTGGCCGTCACGGCGCATGAGGCCCGGCAGCCCGATGCCAACGGGAATTCGGTGGGCGTCGAGCCCCTGGCGCCGACTCAGTTCCATGACCTGGTCGGCGACGACCTCGGCCGCGCGGGCCCCGGGATCGGCGTCGTGCTCGTGGGGCGTGCCGCTTCGCAGCTCGTCGAGCACTCGACCGTCGGCGTCGACGACGAGCGCCAGGGCCTTGGTGCCCCCAACATCGATGCCGATCGCGACCTCGCTCATCGCAGGGACTCGACCCGATCCTTTAGCTCACGCAGCGCCTCGGACTGGATACGATGCGCGGCCCGGGCCTTCACGAACGCGGGGATCGGCACCGCGAGGTCCACTTCCAGGTCGTAGACGACGTTCGTGGCACCGTCCATCGGCTCGAAGCGGTACTGACCGCGCAGGTCAGCCGTGATGTCGCCCGACGCCTGATACCAGTTGAGTTCGCCGGGCGCACGGCCGTAGTCGTAGCGAAGCGCGTAGGTCGTCGAGCGCCCGAAGGCCGCGGCTCGGAATTCGACCTCGAGCGGCCGTCCGACGGTGTCGCGTTCGATGACCTCGATGCTCTTCACCTCGTTCACCCACTCAACGTAACGCTCGACGTCGATGACCACCGAGAAGACGTCTTGGGGCGGTGCATTGACCACAATCGACTCCGTCGCACGCTGCCTCACTCGCCCTCCTCCACGACACCATAGGCCCGACGCTCGGCCGCTTCGAAGTGGTCGAACGGTGCGAGGCCGGCCGATAGCTGAGCTGCGAGGACGTCCCAATCGAATCGCGCCGTGGCCAGCTCGCGGGCGCGGGCGCCCATGGCGGCGCGTCGCTCGGCGTCCCCGAGCAGATCGGCCATCGCACGCGCGAGGGCCTTAGCCCGGCGCGGCGTGTCGACGATGACACCGGTCGACCCGTCGATGACCGCCTCGTGGCTCCCGCCCGAGCGACCGGCGACCTGGGCGACGCCCGCCGCCGCGGCCTCGACGAACACGATCCCGAAACCCTCCTGTTCCAGCCCGAGCCACCGGCGCCGACAGTCCATGACGAAGAGATCGCTCGACGCGAGCCACGGTCCGAGGTCCTCGTCCGGCACTCGACCGAGGAAGCGAACCGGGGCCCGGCGCGAAGCCGCCAAGCGTTCGAGCCGTTTGCGGTCGCGGCCCGCGCCGCCGATGACGACCACGAGGGACGGGAACGACGGAGCGAGCCTCGCGGCCGCCTTGATCAAGGTGTCCATGCCCTTGCGCGGGACCAGGCGCGAGTACGAGCTCACGAGCAGCGCGTCGTCGGCGACGCCGATCGCCGTGCGCGCGCTGGCGCGACGTGGCGGCGCGACCGGCGAAAAGCGGCGGGTGTCGACGCCGGGCGGGACCGCGACGACGGGCGCCATCGCGTCCGAGGCGTTGCGCCGGGCCTCGGCTTCGGGATACCCACCGGCGCTGACGACGACCGAGGCGTGGCGCAGCACCCGACGCAAGGACGACGCGACGAACGGCAGTCGCGCCGGAATCGTGACTTCGGCACCGTGCAGCACGACGCCGTAGGGTCGCGACAGGTGCGGGCCAAGCAGGCCGAGGGGCCAGGCGGGGTCGAGGAGGACCAGGTCAGGCTGGTGCCGCTTGATGGCCGCCTCAATGGCGGCGAGGGCGCGCGGCGTAGGGAGGAAGAGCGTCGTGGCAGCAACCCGTTCGACGATCGTCTCGCTGCTCGCGTCGAATTCCGCGGCGTCGGGGTGCGACGACGCCGTCAGCACGACGGCTCGGCCGGGCTCGAGTCGGCGCCACAGTTCGTGCAGGTAGACCTGGATACCACCGGTTTTCGGCGGGTAATCGTTGGTCACCAAGAGGTGGCGGGCCATCGCCCCACGCTAGCGAACCGCCAGCGGTCCTAATTCGAGGCGCTGCGAAACCGAAGGCGCGGCACCAGGCGCTGCGCCGTGAGCAACTCGACGACGCTCACGTCCTCGGCGGTCATGGTGAGCTGGTCGGGGTCGCCACCGAGCACGAAACTGACCAGACAATCGGCGCAGTCGGGCGTGCTCTGTCGCACACAGTCACGGCAGCTGATCGAAACTTCCACGTTGCGGCTCATCTTGATCCCTTCCACGGAATCACTCTGGCCGACGCCTGTGACATCACCCGAGGTGTGTGGCGATCTCCTGGGCCACTTGTGCCGGTGCGAACGCCACACCTTCAGTGATGACGCGACTAGTCAGCGGATCGATCACCGTGTACGACGGCGCGGCCACGAGCCCGGCCCGTGCCATCCACTCGCCAGCCACGACGATCGGCGCCGCCGACTCGGTAGTAGGCATGGGCGCGGCACTGACGAGCACCACGTCGAAGCCTTCGAACGCGAGGCGAGCAGCGAGGAAGTCGCGGCAGCCGCCACAGTTGGCCTTGACCGCGAGCACGACGGTTCGCCGTGCGAAGTGGATCGACACGGGCCGACCATCGACGTCGACGCCGGTCAGCGGCAGCGGAACCGGCCGCTGCGTCGGCCGATCGAAGGAGTGGACGCCCAAAGCGTCTTACAACGACGCGCTATCGATCGTCTCGACGCCCCGGCCGTGACCGCACCAGCGGCACGTCACCGAATCGACCGTCGACGCGATGATTTCGGGCTCTTCGATCGTCAGTTCGCCGCCCACCGTGTAGTGGTGGAAGGAACGCACTGAGGTCGTCTCGACAACGTCAAAGCGGGTGAGGTTGCCGCACGCGGTGCAGCGATAGCGAGTAGGCACACCTCTACGGTATCGGCTCGCGACACAATCGCGTCACGACCGGTCCCAGCCGATGCCCTGGACGTCACCGTGCTGCCACGGGAACGGCGGATCCACCACGTCGTCGTAGCCCCACTGCGATTCCGGGCGCCGGAGTCGTTCCGCGTCGATCAGCCGCACCAGCGCTGCGGGGTGGCGAATCGTACCGACGAGCCACGGACCGGCGACGGTCTCGATGACGACGGACCCTCGACCGGTGAGCCGCTCGCCGATCCCCTGTTGCGTTCGCACCATCACGACGTCGCGAAGTTCCACGCCCGTTCGCACGCGCCTCGTGGCGCCGTATTCGACGACCAGCCGCTCGGTGGTGACGTGGATCTTCTCCGACCGCCATCGCCAGACGCGCGTCGCCACCACCACGAGGACCGGGCCGACCAGCACCACGTTGAGTAGCGCTTGGTAGCGATCGAGTCCGTGCAGTGAATCCACCGCGTAACGAATCGTTGCCACCATCGCCAAGGCGAGGATCGTTGGGCGCAGCACGCCACGCGACACCGGGGTCACGGAAATAACCCGCTGTTCACCGTCTCGCAGTACGAGTCGCCGTTGCACAATCACAGCGTACGAGGTCCCTGTGTCACGCCGTGACTCCTGGCCCCGCGATTAGGCACGTGCGAATGCACCGGTGCACGTGACAATGATTGGAATCGCGCGCAACCGCATTGTTGAACGCTTAGATCAGGGATTTCGTGGCTCGTCGGCGAATATCGCTAGAGAGTTCGCGCCGCGGTCGTAGCCGTCGCCGGCGGTGTCGGCGGTGGGTCTCACGCACTTGCGACTCGGACGTCGCCACGCTCGGCGCGGGTCGCCGCACCTGAGCCCAACCGCGAGTTACCCTCCCACGTCCTCGGAACCGGGTTCGCCGGCATCGCGGTGGCGAAGATCGCGTGTTCTAGACTGATTCGGCCTCGCGGAGCGTGCGGGTGTAGCTCAATGGTAGAGCTCCAGCCTTCCAAGCTGGCCATGCGGGTTCGATTCCCGTCACCCGCTCCCAGTTTTCATCCCCAGTCGGACCACTGATGTGCTCGCGTGATTGACGCCGGTTACGAATCGGCGGCGCGACGTCGCACTACCATCGGCAACTGATGAGCGAGCATCGCACGACCGCCGTCGACGAGGTCGTGCAAATCGAACACTTCACCATGGCCTTCGACCGCCACACGGTGATCGGCGACCTCTCCTTTTCGATCGGGCGTGGCGAGACGTTCGGCTTTCTTGGCAGCAACGGGTCGGGCAAGACGACGACCATCCGGGCGCTGCTCGGCATCTACCGGGCGACGTCGGGGACCCTGCTCATCAACGGGCGGCCCTTCGCACCGGGCAACGGCACCCAGCTCGGCTACCTGCCCGAGGAGCGGGGCCTGTACAAGAAAGAGTCCGTCATCGACGTGATGACGTACTTCGGTCGCCTGAAAGGGATGGCTCACGACCAGGCACGTCGGTGGTCGATGGACTACCTCGAGCGGGTCGACCTCGCCGAGCACTCGTCGGCTCGCCTTGATCGACTCTCGAGTGGCCAGCAACAGAAGGTTCAGCTCGGCGTGACGATTATGAACCGACCGGACCTGCTCATCCTCGATGAGCCGACCAAGGGATTCGATCCGGTGAACCGCCGACTCCTCTTCGAGTTGCTCGATGAGCAAAAGAGGCAGGGCACGACCGTGATGCTCGTGACCCACCAGATGGACGAAGTCGAACGGCTCTGTGACCGGATCGTGCTGCTGAAGAACGGCCGAGCGGAGGCCTACGGCACGGTCACCGACGTGCAGGACCGATACGGCGGGCTCACGATTCGACTGCGTGCCACGGGACCGATTCCAGTGTCTCCCCAGTACACCGAGATGCGCCGCGATGGTGACGACGTCGAGCTGGCCGTGGCCGATGGCGCCGACCCGGCAGCGATCCTGCGCCACCTCGTCGAGTCGGGCGTGTCCGTGAGCCAGTTCACGACTGGTCGGCGATCTCTCGACGAGATCTTCCTGGAGGTCTACGGCGTTGATCGCGGGGAGCCGACGCGATGACGTCGCACCACAACCTTCGCACCGTCTTCACCTTCGAGCTACACCGCACGGTGGTCAAACGGCGCTTCTGGGTCGCCACGCTGATCGTCCCGGTGTTGATCGTCACGGTGTTCTCCCTGTCCTACGTCAGCAACCGAAGCGCGCACCGGGCTCAGAGCGCGCAGCGCCACGCCTCGTTCAGCTTCGCCTACACCGACGCCTCGGGCGTGATCAACGAGTCGATTGCGACGCGATTGGGGGGCGTGCGAATCAGCTCGACGAGTGCCGGCATCGCGGCGGTGAAGCACGACCGCATCGCCGCGTTCTTCGCCTATCCGGCCAAACCGGCAATCGAACCGATCAAGGTCTACGGCGCCGACGTCGGTGTCTTCAACAACGGCAAATACGCCGCCGTGGCCACCCAGCTGCTCACGGCGAGCGCCGCGGCCACCCTGGCGACGCCGGTGATCGGCGTCTACGTGCGCGGCGCGGTGCACGTCACGACCACGACCTACGTCAACGGTGTCGCGTCCCCGGGCCTGAACGGGCTCATCGCGCCGCTGCTGTACCTGCTCGTCTTCTACCTACTCATCGCGCTGCTCGGCAATCAAATGCTCACGAGCACCGTCGAGGAGAAGGAGAACCGCGTCACCGAGATGATCCTGACGACGGTCGATGCACGAACGCTCATCGTCGGCAAGATCCTCTCACTCTTCAGCGCCGGCGTGCTGCAGATGCTGGTCTTCACGATCCCGGTCGTCATCGGCTACGCCGTCGCGGGTTCGGCGCTCAGCCTGCCCAGCATCGATGTCTCGAGCCTGGTATTCGCCCTGCGGCCGATGGTTATCGGCGCGCTGCTGCTGCTCGGTGGCTTCACCTTGTTCACCGGAACGCTCATCACCATCGGGGCGATGATGCCAACCGCCCGCGACGCGGGCGGTTTCTTCGGCGCCGTCCTGGGCGCCATCTTCATCCCGTTCTACGCGCTGCGGCTCATCATGTCTCACCCCAACGCCCTGATCGTTCAGGTGTTCACGTACTTCCCCTTCACCGCCCCGGTGACCGACCTGCTGCGCAATGCCTTCGGGTCGTTGAGCACGCTCACGGCGGCGGCGGTGCTAACCGAGCTGTTCGTCATCGGTGCGGTCGTGATTCGACTGGCGATTCGACTGTTCCAATTCGGGTCGATCGAGTACACGCGCAAACTGTCGATCACTACCGCGGTCGCGCTGCTCAGGCGCGAGCGCTGAGCGGTCGCTTCGTCAGGCGACGTTGGAACCCGACGAGCCGTTCGATGGACGGCGCCGCTCGCTGCGCACGTTGATGTCGGCGGGCTGGCTCGACCCGATCACCCGGCCGGGGATGCCCACCACGACGCTGTTGGCCGGGACATCCTTCGTCACGACCGCCTGGGCGCCGATCGCGCTGTCGCTGCCCACGGTCACCGGCCCGAGCACGACACAGCCCGCGCCGAGCAGCACTCGGTCGCCGATCGTGGGATGGCGCTTGCCGTGGCTCATCGACACGCCGCCGAGGGTCACGCCGTGGAACATAATCACGTCGTCGCCGATCTCGGCGGTTTCGCCGATGACCACGCCAACGGCGTGATCGATGAAGAGTCGGTGACCGATCGTCGCACCCGGGTGAATGTCGACGGCGGTGAGGATCCGCACCACTGCGCTGATGCAGCGCGCCACGAGAAAGAAGTGGCGACGCCAGAGGGCGTTGGCGACGCGGTGGCCCCAGATCGCGTGCAGACCCGGGTACGTGAGCGCCACGTCCCAGACCGTGCGCGCCGCCGGATCTTGATCCATGACCGCGCGCAAGTCGTCGCGAAGTTCGTCGCGCAGCTCGCGAAACACGTCAGTCACCGAGACCTTCGTAGAGCGCCGTGGAGAGGTACCGCTCCCCGAAGGACGGAATGATCACAACGATCGTCTGTCCCGCGCTCGTCGGGCGCGCGGCCACCTCGAGGGCGGCCTTCACGGCCGCGCCCGACGAAATGCCCACGAGCAGACCCTCCTGGACCGCCATGGCGCGCGAGGTGGCGAAGGCGTCGGGGTTCTCGACCGCGATGACCTCGTCGACCACCGCAGGGTCGTAGTTCGTCGGGACGAATCCCGCACCGATCCCCTGCAGCGGGTGGGGACCCTTCTCGCCGCCCGAGAGCACCGGCGAAGCAGCCGGCTCGACGGCGACGATGCGTACCGACGGCTTCTTTGCTTTGAGGCCGGCACCGATGCCCGTGATCGTGCCGCCGGTGCCGACCCCGGCCACGACCACGTCGACGGTGCCGTCGGTGTCGGACCAGATCTCCTCGGCGGTCGTCGCGCGGTGAATGGCGGGATTCGCGGGATTCTCGAACTGCTGGGGCATGAAGTAGCCGTGCTCCTCGGCGAGGCTCGATGCCGTGGCGATGGCGCCGTTCATGCCCTGGGGTCCGGGCGTCAGCACGAGTTCCGCCCCGTAGCCGCGGAGCAACATGCGCCGTTCGACGCTCATCGTCTCGGGCATGGTCAAGATGCAGCGGTAGCCCCGGGCCGCGGCGATCATCGCCAGAGCAATCCCGGTGTTCCCGCTGGTGGGCTCGACGATCGTGTCGCCCGCGTGCAGCAAACCCGCCGCCTCGGCGGCGTCGACCATGGCGACGGCGGCGCGGTCCTTCACACTGCCGCTCGGGTTGAAATACTCCAGCTTGGCGAGCACCGTCGCGCCGCCCTCGGGCACCAGGCGGTTGAGCCGGACGAGCGGCGTATTGCCGATCAGGGTGGTGATGTCTTTCGCAATGCGCATCGTGACCCGCACTTTCCCGCGGTGACCACCGCGATCGAAATATGACCGATCAGGTCTGGAATTAATCCTAGCGGTCTACCGCTCCCGTCGCCACGGCTCGTCGTAACGGCGATACGGTGACGGTGACCTGTTCAATCGGTGCAGCGACCTGGCGAGAGGGGTGGCGTGAGACGCTCGGACGGCGGTGCGATCCGATCAGGCCTTGGTCGAGTCGCCCTGGGCGCGGTGCTGCTCCTTGGCTGGTCGGGCGGTGCGTCGGCCGCCCCGGCGCCGTCACTCGTTCGCATCGCAGCGATGCTGAACGCCGGCGGCGCCGCCATGACGACCGCCGTGAGCTGCCCGGCGGCCGGTTCGTGCGCTGCCGGCGGGTTCTACACCGACGCCGCCAACGCTCACCAGGCGTTCATCGTCAGCGAGACGGGCGGTGTCTGGGGCTCGCCCCAAGAGGTTGCGACGGCCTACAACCTGGGTGGCAACGCGTCGGTCAACTCGATCAGTTGCCCGGCGCTGAACAGTTGCGTCGCGGTCGGCTTCTACACCGACGCCACCAAATCGCATCAGGCGTTCGTCGTCGAAGAGACCAATGGCACCTGGGGCGCGACCCAGAGCGTGGCCAGCACGCTCAACGCCGGCGGGGACGCCGTTGCGACGTCGGTGAGCTGTGCCGCCGCCGGCAGCTGCGTCGTGGGCGGGCGGTACGAGGACGCGTCTCAGGCCCGGCACGCCTTCATCGTTGCAGAGACCAACGGGACGTGGCGCAACGCCCTCGAAGTCGCTGGAGGGCTCGACCTCGGCGGCGGCGGGGTCGTCACCTCGGTGAACTGCCCGGCAATCGACGAGTGCGCCGTCGCGGGCCAGTACGACACGAAGACCCATCAGACACAGGCGTTCCTGATGACCGAGACCAGCGGCGCGTGGACCAAGGCCCAAGAAGTCGCGGGGGCGCTCAACGTCGGCTTCGATGGCACCATCGCCCAGATCGCGTGTGCCGCCCCCGGCACCTGCGCCGTCGGCGGGTCGTTCGAGACGGCCCAGCACACGTCCCAGCCATTCGTCGACGATGAGACGGGGGGCCACTGGGGCGCGCCCGTCGCACTCACCTCGCACCTGCACGCGAGCGTGAGCGCCCAGATCACGGCACTGAGCTGCAGCGGGGCCGGATCCTGCACGGCCGCGGGCGACTACTCGACGGCCGCCGGTACGACGTTGGCCTTCGTCGCGAGCGAGAGCGCGTCGACGTGGGGACCCGAGGTGCCCGTCGCGCCCGAGGTCCGCTCGCCCGCGGGCACCTACGCGCCGGTCACCAGCTCGAGCGTGCAGTCACTCGCGTGCCCGGCCACCGGTTTCTGCGAGGTCGGCGGCCAGGTCGCCACCGGCGGCACCGGCGACCAGTCCTACGTC
>JAKAPH010000001.1 GCA_021807265.1 Actinomycetes bacterium
GTGTCCTTGGCGGCCCCGGTCAGGTCGGCGCGCGCGTAGCGCAGCTCCTGGGCGACCAGGGGACAGATGTCCACGCAGTGGGGGTCCATGAAGTTGATCACGACCGGCCGGCCGCGCAGCGAGGCGAGCGAGATGGTCTGGCCGTGCTGGTCGGTGAGGGTGAAGGCGGGGGCTGGGCGGCTCGGCACGGGCGAGAGCGCCATGAGGTTGGCCTCGTTGGTGGTGATGGCCGCGGGCAGTCCGCTCGCGCGAATCACCGCCGGTGCGGTCGTTCGGCGCGAGAGCACGATGACGGCCGTGCCGGCGACGACGATCGTGACGACGAGGGCGAGGATCAGGGGAAGAGCCAGGCGCTTGGGCACCTTGGCAGCGTACCGCTCGCGGCGTGCTCGTGGACTAGCGGTCGATACCCGTGGGGAGCCGGTCCTCGGGCCAGGCGAGCAGGGTCACCGCGCTGCGACAGGCGAAGCGGTCGGTCATCCCCGCGACGTAGGCGACGGCCCGCTCGAGGGGCTCGCCGGGCTGCTCGTCGATGAGCTCGGGGTGCGCGGCGTAGTGCTCGACGAGCGCGCGCAGCATGTCGATGACCCGCCCGGCCTGGTCGCGCGAGGCCGCGCGCAGGTAGATCCGCTCGTAGTCAAAGGCGCGGAAGGCCGCGAGCGCCTCGGCGTGGCCCGCGTCCATGCCGATCACGCCGGTCGCGGCGACGGTGGCGATCATGGCGTTGATGAAGGCGCCGAGCTGCTGGCCGCGACGGGTGCCGCAGCGCTCGCCGACGATTGTCGGCAGGTCGTCGACCTCGACGACGCCCGCCGAGACCGCGTCCTCGAAGTCGTGACAGACGTAGGCGATGCGGTCGGCCCAGCTGACGACCTCGCCCTCGGGGGTAGTGGGGGCCGGCCGGCTCCACGAGTGATTGCGGATCCCGTCCAGCGTCTCGGCACAGAGGTTGAGCGGGGCCAGTGAGACGTCCGCGCCCCAGGTCGCGTGGTCGAAACCGTCGACGAGGTAGGGGTCGAGGGCCTCTTCGCTCGCGTGGCCACCCGGTCCGTGGCCGCAGTCGTGCCCGAGGGCGATCGCCTCGACGAGGGCGACGTTGAGCCCGAGGGGCCGGGCGATGCCGACGGCCACCTGGGCGACCTCGAGGGCGTGGGTGAGACGGGTTCGCATGTGGTCCTCGGGAAAGACGAAGACCTGGGTCTTGCCCGCGAGGCGGCGAAAGGCGTTCGAGTGCAGGATGCGGTCGCGGTCGCGCTCGAAGCAGCTGCGATACTCGTCGGGCTCTTCGGGGCGAAGCCGGTCGCCCGCGCCGAGCGCGAGGGTCGCACCCGGGGCGAGCAGTGCGGCCTGGTCGGCCTCGCGCTGGGCCCACGTGGCGGCCGACGCGCGCTCGAGACGGGCCGAGGAGTCGCGGTGGGCGAGGGTGAGGTCGTCGGGGCTGCCGGTGTAGCCCTCCATGGTCGAGGCCCACTGGTGGTGACGCGCAGAGGGTGCTTCGGCCATGCCCCATTCTGCCCCAAGCCCGTAACATGGACCCTGAGACGACTGAGGAGCAGTATGGACATCCGCATAGGCATCGTGCAGTCGATGCGCGAACTCGAGGTCGAGTTGGCCGACGACGCCGACCGCGACCAGATCATGGCCGAGGTCGAGGCCGCCCTGGGCGCCGAGACGGTCCTGTGGCTGACCGACCGCAAGGGCCGGCGCCTCGGCGTGCCCTCGGCGCGCATCGCCTACGTCGAGTTCGGCACGCCGGTCGACCGGGTGGTCGGCTTCGGCGCCGCCTAAACGTGCTCGACTACCACCTGCACCTCTGGCCCCACGAGGACTCCTCGGTCTGGTACCGACTCGACCAGATCGCCCAGTACTGCGAGCGCGCCGCGAGCGAGGGGGTGACCGAGTTGGCCCTCACGGAGCACTCGAACCGCTTCGTTGACGTGATGTCGCTCGTCGGGCCGTTCTGGGAGCGCTTCGGCCACGAGGCGACGAGCCCGGTGATGGCCGACTACATGGCCTTCACCGCGCGCAACTCCCTCGATGACTACGTGACCCTGGCGATGACCGCCAAGGACGAGGGCCTGCCGGTCAAGATCGGCCTCGAGGTCGACTACTACCGCGACCAGATGGACGTGGTGAGCGACCTGCTCGCCCAGTACCCCTTCGACGTGCTGATCGGCTCGGTCCACTGGCTCGGCAGTTGGGCCTTTGACGACATCGACAGCCCGATCCCCATGGCCGAGTGGACCGTGCGCGACGTTGACCAGTGTTGGGCCGACTACGCCCTCGCCATCGAGGAACTGGCGGCATCCAACGCCGTCGACGTGCTCGCGCACCCCGACCTGATCAAGGTGGCCGGCTACTACGCGACCAATCCCGGCGACTACTGGGACGCGATGGCCGACGCCGCCGCGGCGGCGGACGTCTCAGTCGAGTGCAGCTCGGCCGGCTGGGTGAAGCCCATCAACGAGCAGTACCCGGCCGAGGGCTTCCTCGACCGGCTGGTCGCGCGCGGCGTGACCTTCACGACCGCGAGCGACGCGCACCGGCTCGAGCGGGTGGGCGAGCGCACCGGCGACCTCGCGGGCCTGCTCGAGGCCCGCGGCGTCAGCACCCTCGCCTCTTACACCAAGCGCCAGCGCACGATCGTGCCCCTGCGCAGCCACTGATGGCCACCCTCGCCGAGCTCGCCGCGACTCACACGGCACTCGGCGAGCCGGCGATCGACCATCTCCTGCGCCTCACCACCTCGTGGTCGCTGCTCGCCGACCTCTCGTTTTCGGACCTGCTCTTGATGGTGCCCTCGGCGGACGTGGCGGATTCGTACATCGTGGTCGGCCAGATGCGCCCGAACAACCGCTCGACGATGCTGAACGAGGACCTCGTCGGCACGGTGCACGGCGCCGAGGACTGGCCCCGCGTCGCCATCGCCTACGAGGAGGGCGTGCGCGCCGAAGGCGAGACGACCGTCGGGATCGTCGACGAGCCCGTCCAGGTCTGGGCGATCCCGGTGCGCTTCGCCGACCGCATCATCGCGGTGCTGGTGCGGCTCCAGGGGCCGCTGCGCGGCCCGTCGTCGCTCTACGAGCGCGTCTACCTCTCGATCTTCGTGCGCCTGTGCGACATGGTGTCTGACGCCACCTTCCCCTTCCGCGAGGAGGAGGTGGCCGGCCCGGGGATGCCGCGCGTCGGCGACGGGATCATCCTGCTCGAGGCCGACGGCCGCGTGCAGTTCGCTACACCCAACGCCACCAACGCCCTGCACCGGCTCGGCATCTACTCCGCAGTCGAGGGCCACACGCTTCTCGAGCTCGGCCAGCGTGTGCGCGCGGTCGAGCGGGCGCTCAACTTCGCCCTGCCGACGATGGAGGAGATCGACCGCGGCCACGACGTGGCGATCCTCTTTCACTGCGTGCCGGTGATCGCGGAAGGCCGGGTCACCGGGGCCGTCGTGCTGCTTCGCGACGTGTCGGACCTGCGCCAGCTGAATCGCGTCGTGCTGCACAAGGAGGCGGCGGTGCGCGAGGTGCACCACCGCGTGAAGAACAACCTCCAGACGATCTCGTCGCTGCTGCGCCTCCAGGCGCGGCGCAGCGACGAGGCCGAGACCCGCACGGCGCTGCTCGAAGCCGAGCGGCGGGTGCGCTCCATCGCAGTCGTGCACGAGGTGCTCTCGCGCGAGCCCGGCGAAGATGTGGTCTTTGACGAGATCGTGCGCTCGCTCGTGGTGCTGGTCGAGGACACCGTGCTCGCCCTGCACCCCGTCGAGATCGTCGTCAACGGCGACCTGGGCGTGCTCTCAACGGACGTGGCGACGCCCCTCGCGGTGGCACTGGCCGAACTGCTCACCAACGCCGTCGAGCACGCCTTCACCGAGTTCGGGGGCGAGTCCAACGAGCACGTGGGCGTCGTGACCCTGAACCTGTATCGCCGGGGCGGTGAGGCCGTCGCGGAGATCCGCGACAACGGCCGGGGACTCGGCGAGAACTTCTCGCTCGATGCGCCGACCAGTCTGGGCCTGTCGATCGTGCGCGACCTCATCCGAGCCCAACTCCACGGCACGATCACGATGAACTCGATGCCCTACACGAGCGGCGGCGGGACCCTGGTGCGGGTCACCCTGCCGCTCACCCCGCGCCGTTAAGTGCGGCGGTCATCGAGGCGGGTGGGCGACCGACCTGAATCGGGAGGGTCGCGGTTCTGAGCGCCGCGACCATGGAAATCGGGCGCACCGCGTCAGGAACGAGCCGCAACTCGGCGCGGCGACGGCTCGCGAAAGGTGCTGCGGTACTAGTGCTGCGAGGCGCGCCGACGCGCGGCGAGCCACTGCTTGCGCAACTTGCGCCGCTCGTCCTCGGTGGTTCCGCCCCACACGCCCGACTCCTGGTTCGTGGCCAGGGCAAACTCGAGGCAGGCCTTCTGGGCGTCGCACTTGTCACAGACGCGCTTGGCTGACTCAATCTGGTCCGTGGCCATGCCGGTCGTTCCGACCGGGAAAAACAGCTCGGGTTCGGTGTCTCGACACGCGGCGTCTGAACGCCAATCCGCGTCGTCCCACGCGTGGGTACGGTTCCACATCAACGACATTGCAGGTTCCTTCGCTACGGTCGGGTGAAAGGGGGGCACCGGACCGACGGTCAATTTTAGGGTATAAACCCTTGTATTACAAGGGCTTGAGCCAGAATTACGCGGTAAAAACCTCGTAAGAACGCGCGACTCGCCGTCGCTCTGGCAGACTTCGCCCGTGACCGGCATCTTCGCCCACCGCGGCCTGCACACCTCGGCACGCGAGAACACCCTCGAAGCCTTCGCGGCGGCCCGCGCCGTAGGCGCCGACGGGGTGGAGCTCGACGCGCGCCGTACGGCACGCGGCGAGCTCGTGGTGCACCACGACCCGCGCGTGCAGTCCCTGGTCATCGCCGAGCACGCGGCTGGCGACCTCGCGACCTACGTGCCGAGTCTCGCCGCCGCGCTCGCCGCGACGACCGGCCTCGTGGTCAACGTGGAGGTGAAGAACCTGCTCGAGCCCGACGAGCCGACCTACGACGCGAGCGGTGACTTCGCACGCTCGGTCGTGGCGACGGTCGAGTCGTCCGGTAGAGCCGGCGACGTGATCTACTCGAGCTTCGACCTCGCGACCTGTTCGGTCCTCGCGGCCGCCTCGACCCGGCCGGTCGGGTGGCTGTTCGAGGCGACCGACGACCCCCGCGCCAGCCTCGACGCCGCGGCGCGGGCGGGACTCGCCGCGGTGAACCCCTATTTCGGCCTGGTTGACGCCGAGTTCGTGGCGCAGGCCCACGCACGGGGACTGGGCGTCAACGTCTGGACGGTCAACGCGCCCGCGGACCTATCGGCCATGTTCGACCTCGGCGTGGACATCGTCATCACCGACGACCCCGTCAGGGCAATCGCGCTGCGCGATCGTCCGACGGAGGCCACTTTGCGGATGTCGTAGATTAAAACCCATGAACGTTGTCGTGTGTGTCAAACAGATTCCCGACCCCGCCGCGCCGCAGTCCCTGGACGCGTCCTACAACCTGAACCGGTCGGGCAAGCTCATCTTGGACGAGGCCGATACCTACGGGGTCGAGATGGCCCTGCAGCTGGTCGACAAGGCCGGCGGCGGTGAGGTCACCGTCGTGTCCATGGGATCGGCCGACGACCTCGCGGGGCTGCGCAACGCCCTCGCGATGGGCGCCGCCAAGGCCGTCATCGTCAGTGACGACTCGCTTCGCGGCACCGACGCGCTCGGCACGGCCAAGGTGCTCGCCGCCGCGATCCGCAAAGTGAACCCGGACCTGGTGCTGGCCGCGACCGAGTCCTCGGACGGCTACACCGGCACGACGCCGGTCCAGCTGGCCGAACTGCTCGGCATGCCCTCGATCACCTTCGCGAAGTCGGTCACCGTCAACGGCGACACACTCGCCGTCGAGCGCCAGACCGAGGCCGGTTACGACGAAGTAACCGCGCCGCTACCCGCCGTCGTGACCGTCACGGCCGGCGTCGTCGAGCCGCGCTACGCCTCCTTCAAGGGCATCATGGCCGCCAAGTCCAAGCCGGTCGAGATCCTGAGCGTGGCCGACCTCGGCCTCGCCGACCAGGTCGGCCCCGCCGGCGCCCGTCAGGCGATTGTCGACGTCGTCACCGCCGAGGCCCGCCAGGCCGGCGAGAAGTACGTCGACGACGGCGACGGCGCCACCAAGATCGTCGCATTCCTCGAGTCCATCAAAGTCCTGTAGGAGCATCATGACACTGAACGCACTCTGGGTCGTCGTCGAGCCCGCCAACGGCTCGCTCACCACGACCTCACTGGAACTGCTCAGCCACGCGCGCACGCTCGCCTCGAGCGTCGCCGCGGTGACCTGGGGCACCGGTGACCACGCCGCCCAGGCCGGCGAGTACGGCGCGACCACGCTCTACTCGGTCGGCGACCTCGCCGGTGCGCTGCCCGGCGCCCCGGTCGCGGCCGCGATCGCCGCGCTCGCGGCCAGCGAGTCGCCCGACGCCGTCCTCGTGCCCACCAGCTACGACGGCCGCGACATCGCAGCACGGCTCTCCGCGCGCCTCGACCGGCCGGTGCTGACCAACGTGACCGGCCTCGTCGACGAGGGCGGTCTCGTGACCGAGCACCCGATCTTCGGCGGCACCCAGATCGCCCGGGCGCGCTTCACCGGCGCCGGACCGGGCATCGTGCTCGTTCGCGCCAAGTCCTTTGCCGCCGAGCCGAGCGGCGGCGCTCCCGCGAGCGTCGTGACGGCCCCGGCGGGCGAGCTGGGCGCCGAGGGCGCCGCGCGCATCACCGCGACCCACGTCGAGGAGCGCCAAGGACCCAAGCTCGAAGAGGCGCCGGTCGTCGTCTCGGGCGGCCGCGGACTCGGCGAGTCCTCGCGCTACGCGCTCGTCGAGGAGGCGGCGCGCCTACTCAACGGCGCCGCCGGCGCCAGCCGGGCCATCGTCGACGCCGGGTGGGTGCCCTACTCCCACCAGGTCGGACAGACTGGTAAGACCGTCAAGCCGACCGTCTACATCGCCTGCGGGATCTCGGGGGCGACCCAGCACATGGTCGGGATGAAGGGTTCTAAGAACATCGTGGCGATCAACAAGGACCCCGACGCGCCGATCTTCCAGATCGCCGACCTCGGAATCGTCGGTGACGTCAACACGGTGCTGCCGTCCCTGATCGAGGCGTTGAAGTCACGCGCGTCGTGAGTCGGTGCGCCGTCGTGGCACACCGACTCGAACGGATCGCGGCGTCGTAGGCTTCCTAGTCGTGCAATCGGATCGCTCCACGCCATCGCCGCGCCGGCGGTGGATGGTCCTGGTCGTGCTCGGGCTCACGCAGTTGATGGTGGCCCTGGACGCGACCGTGATCAACATCGCCCTGCCGCGCGCCCAGGTGGCCCTGCACTTCAGCGCGGGCGACCGCCAGTGGGCCGTCACGGCCTACGCCCTCGCCTTCGGATCCCTGCTCTTGCTCGGTGGACGCCTCGGCGACCTCTGGGGCCGACGGGTCGCGCTGGTCGTCGGCCTGGTCGGCTTCGCCGCGGCGAGCGCGGTGGGCGGGTTCGCATCGAACTTCACCGAGCTGGTCGCCGCCCGCGCCGTCCAGGGGGTCTTTAGCGCCATCCTCGCTCCGGCCGCGCTCGCGGCACTCACGACAACCTTCACCGACCGCGACGAGCGGGCTCGGGCCTTCACCATCTACGGCGCGCTCGCCGGCTCGGGGGCGGCGATCGGGCTCATCCTCGGCGGCGCGCTGACCCAGTGGGCGTCGTGGCGCTGGTGCCTGCTCATCAACGTCGTGTTTGCCGCCGTGGCGCTCGTGGGGGTGCTAGTGCTCATCGAGAACCGGCCGCGCACCAAGCCGACGAGCCTGGACGTGACCGGCGCGGTGCTCGCGAGCGCGGGACTGTTCGCCATCGTCTTCGGCCTCGCCCACGCGGTCACCGCGACCTGGGCGAGCACGGTCACGATCGGCAGTCTGGTCGCCGGCGTCGTGCTGCTCGTCGCCTTTCTCAAGTGGCAACAGCGCAGCGACCATCCCCTCCTCGAGCTGCCGGTGCTCTTCGCGCGCACCCGCGGGGGCTCGATGGTGGCGCTCTTCATCACGATGATGGGCTTCTTTGGCGTCTCGCTGCTGCTCGCCTACTACCTGCAGAACGAGCTCGGCTACTCGCCGCTGCGCACCGGCATCGCCTTCTTGCCGATGGTGATCGCGCTCGGGCTCTCGGCGATGCTCGCGAGCGCGCGGATCCTCGCCGTCTCGGGACCGCGGCCGCTGATCCCCGCGGGGATGCTGCTCGCCGGGCTCTCCATGGTGCTCTTGACCCGCCTGCCGGTGCGGGGCAACTACTTCGGCACGGTCCTGCCGGGCCTGATCCTGCTCGGCCTCGGCCTCGGGCTGATCTTCGCCCCGGCGACTGCGAGCGCGACGGCGGGCGTCGCGGCGTCACGCGCCGGGGTGGCCTCGGCGATGGTGAACTCGTCCCAGCAGATCGGCGGCTCGGTCGGCACGGCGCTGCTCAATACCATCGCGGTCACCGTCACGGGCCGGGCCTTCACCCACGCGGCAGAACCGTCGCCCATCGCCCGGGCGGCCTCGTCGGCGCTGCACGGGTACTCGATCGCGTTCTGGTGGGCGGCGGGGATCTTCTTTGCGGGCTCGCTCTTCACCGCGATCGTGCTGGAGTCGGGCGCGCCCGAACTCAGCGCCGACGGCACGGCCGGCGCGTAGGGTCAACCGAGCGCGTAGGTCACCCGCACGGTGACCGAGACCGACTGGTTCCCCGGCTGCACGGGCAGCGCCGCGGCCTTCGCGGCGGTCGCGGCGTAGAAACCGGGTTCGATGAAGGGCTGACTGACCTCGTTGTCGACGATGTGGGTGACCGCGCCGAGGGTCGCCGAGGCGGCCCCGGCCAGCTGGGCCGCGGCGTGCTTCGCATTGGCCATGGCCTTGGCGCGAGCGCGCGCCATCACGGCCGACCGGTTGGTGATCGAGTAGGTGATGCCCGAGAGCTGGGCGGTGTTGCCGGCCGCGCCGAGCGCGGCCCCGATGAGCCGCCCGGCGCGCGCGACGTGGTGGCTGGTCACGGTGAGCTCGTCGTAGACCTGGTAGCCCGTGACCTGGCCCTGGGCGTTGGTGACGCTCGACACGTTGAGCCCCGAGGTGGCGAGCCCGGTCCGCGGCTCGCCGGCGGCGAGCAGGGCCGACTCGACGGCGCGCGTGCGGGTGTTGTTCGCCGCGAGCGCCGCGGCCGTGGAGGCGTTCGTCGTCGAGACCCCGATCGTGAAGGCGACGGTGTCGGGCACGCCCGAGGCGCTCGCCGAGCCGCTCACCTCGATGGAGCCCGGGGCGTGCGTGCGCCCGACGGCGTAGCCGACGCCCACGAGGGCGGCGATGACGAGCAGCGTCACGAGCACCGTGGCGATTACGCGGATGACTCGACCAGTGGCGGACATCGGACCTCCTTCCATTCCCACCAGGTGCTGTCCGGCCGGGTCCGTTTCTAACCCGTTGGACGGCGCCTCAGATCAGCGGCCAGGGGTAGGGCGGCCAGTCGCGGTCCTCGTCGGGGGTGGGGTAGCGGCTCGACTCGACGAGCGCGCTCGCGCGGTTGAGCGCGAGGGCGACTTCGTGGGGCGCGAGCCACGGGCGAAGTGGCGCGCCGTCGCCGCGGGCGAAGCGGTCGATGCGCTCGAGCAGCGGCTCGTCGACCCGCAGCCCGGCGTACTCCCAGACCACGGTGCGCAGCTTGTCCTCCTCGTGAAAGCACAGGCCGTTGTCGATGGCCCAGCACCGAGTCCCGTCGTAGAGGACGTGGCCGGCCTTGCGGTCGGCGTTGTTCGCCACGACGTCAAAGGCGGCGAGCGTCGCGAACCACTCGTCGAACTCGGGGCGCTCGCGGAGCGTGAAGTAGTGGTCGTCACTGGCATCCTCGACCCACCACTGCAGCGAACCCGGCCCGAAGGGCGCGTCCTCGCGTGCGACCGTCGTGGGCACGAGGTCGGTTTCCAGTGCCGCGTCGAGCTCGGAGGCGGCGACCTCGCGGCGCCACAGGCCGTCGGGGAAGTCCCAAAGCGGCCGCTCGCCGGCCTCGGCCTTGTAGCAGGCGTGGGCCTGCGCGTCGCCGAGGCGCACGGTGACGAGCAGCGCCTGGTTCGAGGAGCCCGCGACGCGGCCCTCGACGGTGATCGCCCCGTGGACGAGGAGCTCGCGCTGCTCGGCGCGTTGCACGGCTAGACGATCGGCGCGCGGTGCCCGTTGGTGCGCGGGCAGTCGTGGCCTCGCGGGTCGAGGGGGCCGCCACAGAGCGGGCACGGCGGCCGTCCCGCCTCGACGAGCCGGGTGACGGCGATGGCGAGGGCCCCCGCCCACTCCTTGGTGAGGGTCAGCTCGAGGGTGTCCTCGCCTTCGCGCGACTCGACCGAGACGCCGATGGTGTCGGTGTCCTCGTCGACCGCGACGGTGATGTCGCCGGCCTCGAAGTCCGACTCGAACTCGTCCTCGAGGGACAGGTCGTCAGGCAGGTGGCCCGGCCGGCCCAGGGTGTGCAGCACCTGGGCGATCCACTCGGCGAGCGCGGCGAGCTGCTGCTTTTCGCACTTGACCACGATGAGTCGCCGGCCCTGACGGGCCTGGAGCAGGAACCGGCGCTGGCCGACCTCGCCGTGGGCGCCGACCATGATCCGGTCGGGGGCGTCAAAGACGTAGATCATCGGCCCAGCACCTCGGCGATCGAGCCCGCGCTGTTCACGCAGAGCACCACGGGCTGGTCGCCGAGCGCGATCGCGCTGATCGAGCAGGTCGAGATCATCGTGCGCTGGAAGAGGTCGAGGGGTACGCCCTGGGCGAAGGTGACCGCCGCCTTGATGGGGTCGGCGTGGCTGACGAGCACGACGGTCTCACCGCGGTGTATCCCGGCCAGGCGCTCGATCGTCGTCCAGATCCGGTGCTGCATCCCGGCGAAGGACTCGCCGCCGGGGAAGGTGAAGGTGCTCGGGGCGTGCTGGACGGCGCGCCACTCGCGGGTCCGGCGCAGCCGCGACAGGGGCTCGCCGGTCCAGTCGCCAAAGTCGCACTCGAGGAGGCCCCGATCGGCGCGCGCGCGAAGCCCGAGTGCGCGCGCGATCGGCGCGGCGGTCTCGCGGGCGCGCTCGAGGGGCGAGCAGTAGAGGGCGCTCGGGGCGGTGGCGAGTTCGCCGAGTCGCTCGCCGACCCGCTCGGCCTGGGCCCGGCCGCGGTCGCTCAGGTGCAGGCCCGGCGCCCGGCCGGGCAGGACCGAGCCCGTCGTGGGGGTCTGGCCGTGGCGTACGAGCAGGACCCGGGTGGCGGTCGGGCGCGTCACGGGCGGCGAATCGGGATGAGGCGGGGCTTGGGGTCGGCCGTCTCGGGCCAGCGCCGGCGCGACACCTGGGCGAGCTTGTGCAAGAGGGCGACCGCGCCGGGGTCGTCGTCGCCCGGGCGCACCTCGATGCGCCCGCCGTCGATGAGGCCCTGGAGGAGCATGCGGCCCAGTTCGGTGCGCACGATGAGCAGTGTCCAGTCGCCGAAGGCGCCGATGCCGCCCGCGGCGATGTCGGCGTGCTCGGCGGCAAAATCGGGGCACTGCTGGCAGCCCTCGCGCGTGTACGCGTGGGCCTCTTTGAGGGGCACCTCGTGCATCGCGCCGTCGCGGGTCCAGATCTGAAAGACGCCCTTGATGTTCATCTTGACGATGTCTGCGCGCGCGAGCCCGTACTTCGCTTCGAAGAGCTCCTCGAAGATCCGGTCGTCGAAGGTCTTCGAGCAGAGCAGGCCGATGGTGAGGCTCAGTCGGCGCGCGATCTTGCCGGCCTTGCGCACCTGCATCGCGCCCGGGGCCGAGGCCATGCAACCCATGCCCACCAGCGCGATGCGCTCGGCGCCGGCGGCGACGGCCTCGGGGTAGGCGAGGAGGTTGGCGCTGTAGGTGTAGCGCGACCCGGCGGTCGCGAGCACCTCGTCGCGTGTTCGAGCCACCGCCGGCTCGGCCCGCCAGGTGCCCTCGCCCGTGGCACTCACCAGCGCGGCGTCGATGAGGTCGTGCTCGAGTGCGTAGAGCAGGATCGCCGAGACGACCCCGCCGTCCTGGCCCGCGCCGGCGACCTCGGGGTCGAGGGCCCGAGCGAGCACGACGTCGCCGACGCCGTAGACCTCGTCCTCGGTGCGCTCGCGCCCGACCCGGTGCACGTCGATCTCGGCCTCCCAGGACCGGAACCGCGGGCAGGCCCGGGTGCACATCGTGCAGCCCTTGATCCCGTGGGTGCAGTCCTCGCGGCCGCCGTCGATGTCAAGGTGCCAGGGCTTGTAGTGGCCGTCCTGGTCGTCGTAGTCGAGCACGTCGTGGGGACAGGCGACGACGCACGCCGCGCAGCCCGTGCACAGGCCCGAGGTCACGACCTCGCTGAAGAGTTCGCGCCATTGGGGCTTATCGACCATCCACTCATGCTAGTGAGGCGGTCCTTCGCACCCGCTACCCTGACCCGGTGCCCGAAGTGCTGGAGATCGAGTCCTACCGACAGCTCGCCGATCGCGTCGTGGGCGCTACCGTCATGCGCGGCTGGGCCGACCTCTACGCCGCGAAGAAGCTCAGCGCACCGGGCGCGTGGGCGCGCGCGGTGCGCGGGCTCACCATCACCGACACCGCCCGGCGGGGCAAGCTGCTCGTGCTGCACACCGACGGGGTCACCCTGGGCCTGCGCTTCGGGATGACCGGGGTGCTGCTGCTCGACGGCGAGGCGGGCCTCGAGGGGCTCTTCTACGGCCCCCACGACTATCGCGCCGACTGGGTGCGCGCGGGGCTCGAGTTCGCCGACGGCCGCCGGCTCGTGGTGCACGACCCGCGGCGCCTGGCGCGCGTCGAGCTCGACCCCGACCTCGACGAGCTCGGGGCCGACGCCCTGGCGATGACCCGCTCGGCCCTCGATGCCGCGCTCGCGTCGCGCGGGGAGGGCCCGGCGATCAAGGCGCGACTGCTCGACCAGTCGCGCATCGCCGGGGTGGGCAACCTGCTGGCTGACGAAATGCTGTTTCGCGCCGGCATCGACCCGCGCACCCCCGTCGGGCGACTGGACCCCGCCCAGCGCGCGGCGCTCTATAAGGCCTTCACCCAGACGATGCGCTCGCTCGGCAAGCGCGGCGGGTCCCACACCGGCGACCACATGGCGGCGCGCTTTCCCGGCGGACTGTGCCCGCGCGACGGTGCGGCGATGCGCATCGACACGGTCGGGGGGCGCACGACCTACTGGTGCAGCCGGCACCAGTCCTAGGCCGCGCCAAGTCACCGAGCCGGCTCGCGCCTGGCGTACGCTCCGCAGTAGGTAATTCAGAGCGTCAATGAGGCCGCGACTGGGTGGGTCTCACGGCGCGTGGGGAGGCCATGATGGACAGAGACCCGAGGACGTCGCGCCGCAGTTGGGCCGAGCCGTTCCGCATCAAGATGGTGGAGCCGATCACGGTGACCACCCGCGAGCATCGCGAGCGCGCGATCGCGAGCGCCGGGTGGAACACGTTCCTGCTTCGCGCCGAGGACGTCTACATCGACCTGCTCACCGACTCGGGGACCAACGCGATGTCTGACCGGCAGTGGGCGGCACTCATGCTCGGCGACGAGGCTTACGCCGGGAGCCGTTCCTACTACCACCTTGAGGACGCGGTGCGCGACGTCTACGGCTACGAGGAGCTCGTGCCGACCCACCAGGGCCGCGGCGCCGAGCACATCCTGAGCCAGATCCTCATCAAGCCCGGCGACGCGGTGCCGGGCAACATGTACTTCACGACGACCCGCTTCCACCAGGAGCGGGCCGGCGGGACCTTCGTTGACGTGATCGTCGACGAGGCCCACGACCCCGCGAGCACCTATCCCTTCAAGGGCAACGTCGACCTCGACAAGTTCCGTGCCGTCATCGACGGGTACGGCGCGAGCCGCGTGCCCTACATCTCGGTCGAGACCAACGTCAACATGGCCGGCGGCCAGCCCCTCTCCATGGCGAATCTGCGCGCCACCTACGAGCTCTGCCGCGAGCACGGCATCTACCTGATGCTCGACGCCACGCGGGCCGTCGAGAACGCCTGGTTCATCAAGCAGCGCGAACCGGGCTATCAGGACAAGAGCGTGCGCGAGATCCTGCGCGAGATCTGCAGCTACTCCGACGGCGCGACGGTCTCCTCGAAGAAGGACAACCTCGTGAACATCGGGGGCTTTCTCGCCCTGCGCGACCCCGAGCTGGCTCGTCGCGCGCGCGGCCTGCTCGTGGCCTTCGAGGGCCTGCACACCTACGGCGGCATGTCCGGGCGCGACATGGAGGCCCTCGCCCAGGGGATCCGCGAGATGGTCGAGACCGACGACCACATCGCCGCGCGCATCGGCCAGGTCGAGTACCTGGGCAACAAGCTCATCGACGAGGACGTGCCCATCGTGCTGCCGATCGGCGGGCACGGCATCTTCCTCGACGCCCGGGCGATCCTGGCGCACATCCCCCAAGAGCAGCTCCCGGCCCAGGCGCTGGCCGCCGCGCTCTACGTCGACTCCGGGGTGCGCTCGATGGAGCGCGGGGTCGTGTCGGCCGGACGCGACCCCGTCACGGGGGAGAACCACCTGCCCAAGCTCGAACTGGTGCGCCTCACGATCCCGCGGCGCGTCTACACCCAGGCTCACATGGACGTCGTCGCCGAGTCGGTGGTCGAGGTGGTCGCGAATGCCGACGAGGTCGCGGGGCTGCGCTTCACCTACGAGCCCGAGGACCTCCGGTTCTTCCTCGCGCGCTTCGAGCCGATCGGCTGAGCCGGTGTCAGACGACACCCGTGCGGGGGGACCCGGCGTAGGTAAATATTTGCTAGTAACGGGCCGACGGCGCGTGAATTTGCGAGAGAATGCCTAAATGTCCTCGTTCGTCCAGCACTACGGCTACTTCGCGCTGTTCCTCCTTGCCATCGCCGAGTCGGCCCTCATCCCGATCCCCTCGGAGGTGACCTTCGGCTTCGCGGGTGCCCTCGCCACCTCGGCTGTGACCGGACACGCCCAGTTCTCGATCCTCGGCATCGTGGTCGTGGGGGTGGTCGGCTCGCTCATCGGCTCGGTGATCGCCTACGAGGTCGGGCGCACCGTCGGGCGCGCCATCGTCGACCGGTGGGGCAAGTGGATCCTGCTCACCCACGGGGACCTCGACGCCGCCGAGCGCTGGTTCGCTCGCTACGGCGCCGCCTCGGTGCTGATCGGCCGCGTGCTGCCCGTCGTGCGCACGGTGATCTCGTTGCCCGCGGGCGTCGCGGAGATGAAGCGCGGGCCCTTCGCGATCCTCACGGTCATCGGCTCGGCGATCTGGATCGGACTGCTGACGGGACTGGGCTACGCCGCCGGGTCGAACTGGACCCGGGTGAGCCACGACTTCCACCTCTTGCAGACCCCGACGATCATCATCATCGTGTTGTTGCTGGCGTGGGGCTTCTGGCACCGGGTGCGGGCCGTGCGCCGGTACCACGCCGGCGCGCCGAGCGGCCGCGGCCGTCACGCGAAGTAGCCGGTCGTCCCGCGGCTGGTGACCCGAGGTCGGTCGGGCGCGTCCGGTAACCTTCCTTCACGATGAGGCACGTTCGCGCCGCGACCCGCACGATCGTGGCCGCGGCCACGTTGGCGGGGGCCGTCGTCGCCGTTGCGGGTTCGCCGAGCGCGGCGAGCGGGTACCTCACGTCGATCGGCGAGTGGCAGACGATCGCGCCGAGCGGCAGCGACCTCGGTCTCGCGATGGACAACGGCGGCAACCTGCTCAGCTTCGCCCAGCCCGGCCAGCTCGACCTCTACGCCCGGTCCGCGCTCTCCACGGCGATGGCCGGCGTGCCCTCGTCGGGCCCGACGCGCAAGCTCGCGATCGTGAACGCCGACGTGCGCAGCGTCGCGGGCATCGCGGTCACCGACTCGGGCACCATCTTCTTTGACACCGGCTCCTCGAGCACGATCTGGGTCCTCGTGCCCTCGACGCACACGCTCACCGGTCTCGGGCTGTCCTCGGCGCCCACGTCGGGGTACTCGGGCCTCGCCCTCTCGGCGGACCAGCGCTACCTCTACGCGGCCAACGAGCGCACCGGCAAGGTCTACCGGATCAACCTCTCGAGCATGCAGGTCACGACGGCCTTCGACTCGGCGGGCGACGGGCTCCAGGGCCTGGCCATGGACGTCGTCGGCAACCTCGACGTCGTGGGCCAGAGCGGGGCCGTCTACTCGGTATCGGCCGGCGCGCTGGCGGCCGGGGTGACCGCGACGCTCGGCCGGGGGGCGACGGCCATCGCCTACCTCGGCGCGCACGCGAACCCCGCCGGGCTCGCCGTGGACGGCGCGAACAACGTCTACGTGTCGGCCTGCTCGGTCGATTCGAAGCCCCACCTCGCGATCGGCGTGATCACGAGCGGGGCCGCGGCGCACGCGCGCGCCATCGGTGCGCCGGCGACGACGGGCAACGGCGGCCTCGTGACCATCGCGAGCACGCGGGCCGAACCCTCCTTCACGTGCATCGAGCCCCTCGCGGTCGCCGACGGCGTCCTCTACGCGGGGGACTGGCACAACTCGAAGATCTGGGGATTGCCGCTTCGCGACCTCGGCCGGCTGATCAACCGGGCGCCGGCGACGTCGGGGCGCGTGCAGCTGACGCGCACCGCGACGACGCTGCTCGCGACCTGGCCGGCCGCGCCCAACGCGATCGACTACGTCTGCACGCTCATGGCGAGTGCCGCGGTGCCGACGTCCTTCCGTGAGACGACGGTTTCCACGGCGTGCTGGTTCGGCGGTCTCACCACGACCGAGCGGTTCGGCGTGCGCGTCGTCGCCAACGGCGCCTCGAGCGAGGTCGTCGGCTACGCCCCGGCCCCGCCCATGGCGACGATCACCTGCAAACGCGACACGACAATCCGGCGCGTCCAGTCCTACGCGCCGCGCTGTCCCGCGGGCTACTCGCGCGTTCGCTGAGGCCCCGGCCCGACGGTTCCGCCTCGTCCCGGTGTCACCGCTGCGCTGACGTGACGCCGATGCTGGTCCTCGCTACCGCACCGTCACAGGGGCGTCACGTAGGCCCCGGCGATCCCGCCGTCGACGAGGAACGTCGAGGCGGTCACGAAGGACGAGTCGTCCGAAGCGAGGAACAGCACCGCACCGGCGATCTCCTCGGGCTCGGCGAAGCGGCCCATGGGCACGTGGATCAGGCGCCGCGCGGCCCGCTCGGGGTCCTTGGCGAAGAGTTCCTGGAGTAGGGGCGTGTTCACCGGTCCCGGGCACAGGGCGTTCACCCGCACGCCCTCGCGCGCGAATTGCACCGCGAGCTCGCGGCTCATCGAGAGCACGCCGCCCTTGGAGGCGCTGTAGGAGATCTGCGAGGTGGCCGAACCCATCACCGCGACGAAGGAGGCGGTGTTGATGACCGACCCGCCGCCGCGCTCGAGCAGGTGGGGGATCCCGTAGCGACAGCACAGGTAGACCGAGGTCAGGTTGATGTCTTGGACCTTGCGCCAGGCCGCGAGGTCGGTCGTGAGGATCGAGTCGTCTTCGGGCGGCGAGATGCCGGCGTTGTTAAAGAGCACGTCGATGCCCCCGCAGGTGGCCTTGGTCGTCTCATAGAGCGTCTTCACGCTGTCCTCGTCGGCCACGTCAACGGCGACGAAGAGCCCGCCGATCTCCTCGGCGAGCGTCGTGCCGTTGGCCGCGTCGAGGTCCACCACCACCACGCTGGCGCCCTCGGCGGCGAAGCGGCGCGCCGTCGCGCGCCCGATGCCGCTCGCCGCCCCCGTGATCACCGCGACCTTGTTGTCCAGTCGTCCCATCAGTCCTCCGTTGCAATAAAGACGTTCTTCTCTTCGCTGAAGCTCCTGAGCGCGTCGGGCCCGAGCTCGCGGCCGAGGCCGGACTGCTTGAAGCCGCCGAAGGGCGTCGAGTAGCGCACCGAGGAGTTCGAGTTGACCGACAGGGTGCCGGTCTCGATGCCTCGCGCCACGCGCAGCGCCCGGCCGATGTCGCGCGTCCAGATCGAGCCCGAGAGGCCGAAGGGCCCATCGTTGGCGAGTCGGATCGCCTCGTCTTCGTCGTCAAAGCGCACGACCGAGACGACGGGCCCGAAGATCTCCTCGCGATAGGAGGGGCTCGTCAGGTCCGTGGTGGCGAGCACCGTCGGGGCGAACCAGTAGCCCGGGCCCTCGGGCGCCGTGCCGCGGAAGGCGACGCTCGCCTCGTCGACGTAGCCGGCGACGGTGTCGCACTGGGCCGCGCTGATGAGCGGGCCCATCTCGGCTTCGTCGCGGCTCGGGTCCATCACCTTGACCTTCTTCACCGCCACCTCGAAGAGCTCCATGAAACGCTCATAGGCCGAGGTCTGCACGAAGATGCGCGAGCGCGCACAGCAGTCCTGGCCCGCGTTGTCAAAGACGGCGTAGGGCGCCATAGCGGCGGCCTTCTCGAGGTCGGCGTCGGCGAAGATCACGTTGGCGCTCTTGCCGCCGAGCTCAAGGGTCAGTCGCTTCACGCTCTGCGCGCAGCGCTCCATGACCCGCTGGCCCACCGCATTGGAGCCGGTGAAGCAGATCTTTCGCACGTCGGGGTGGCTGATGAGCCGGTCGCCCACCGTGGCGCCTTCGCCCGTGACGACCGTGAAGACGCCCTCGGGCAGGCCCGCCTCGAGGGCCAGCTCGCCGATGCGCATCGCCGTGAGTGGCGTCAGTGCGGCCGGCTTGAGCAGTACCGTGTTGCCCGCGGCGAGCGCCGGGCCGAAGCCCCAGCCGGCGATGGGCATCGGGAAGTTCCACGGCGCGATGATGCCCACCACGCCGAGCGGCTCGTAGAAAGTGATGTCCACGCCGCCGGCCACGGGGATCTGCTTGCCGGCGTGGCGCTCGGGCGCCCCTGAGTAGTACGCGAGCACGTCGCGCACGTTGCCCGCCTCCCAGCGCGCGTTGCCGATGGTGTGGCCCGAGTTGGCCACCTCGAGCTGGGCGAGCTCCTCGTTGTGGGCGTCGACGACCTCAGCGAAGCGCCGCAGGAGGCGCGCCCGGTCGGCCGGGGTCACGGCACGCCAGGTTGGCGCCGCCGCGCGGGCCCGGGCGATGAAGGCATCGGTCTCGTCGACCGAGTGCATGGGGACGTGGGCGATGACGCCCTCGGTGGCAGGGTTGATGATGTCGCGCATGGCTACAGTCTCTCGAATCCGCGGAAGCGTTCCCAATCGGTCACGCTGGACTCGAATGCCTCGAGCTCGACGCGCCCGGCGCGGGCGTAGTGCGCCACGACCTCCTCGCCGAAGGCCGCGCGGGCGACGGCCGAATTCTCGAAGAGTTGCACCGCCTCGGTGAGCGTCGTGGGCACCCGGGCCACGTCGGCCAGGTAGGCGTTGCCCTCGAAGGCCGGCTCCAGCGCGAGGCCGGCGTCGACGCCGGCGAGGCCCGCCGCGACCAGGGCCGCCTCGGCCAGGTAGGGGTTCACGTCCCCGCCAGGGATGCGGCACTCCACGCGCAAGCTCGGCCCGTGGCCCACCACGCGGAAGGCGCACGTGCGGTTGTCGAGCCCCCAGACGATCGCCGTGGGCGCGAACGAGCCCACCACGAATCGCTTGTAGCTGTTCACGTTGGGCGCGAGCAGCAGCGAGAGCTCGCGCACGTGGGCGATCATGCCGGCGAGGAACGACTGGAAGGTCGCCGACATGCCGTGGGGCCCGTCGCCGGCGAAGACCGCGCCGTTCTCCTCGTCGCGCAGCGAGAGGTGGATGTGGCACGAGTTGCCCTCGCGCTCGTTGAACTTGGCCATGAAGGTCAGGCTGTAGCCGTCCTGGGCCGCGATCTCCTTGGCCCCGAGCTTGAAGAGGCCGTGCTCGTCGCACTTGTCCACCAGCTCGGCGTACTTGAAGGCCATCTCGTGCTGGCCGAAGTTGCACTCGCCCTTGACCGACTCGACCTCCATGCCCGCGCCGCGCATGGCGCGCCGAATCCGCCCGAGGAGCGGCTCGATGCGCGACGTGCCGAGCAATGAGTAGTCGACGTTGTACTGGTTCGCCGGCGTGAGGTCGCGGTACCCGCGATTCCACGCGTCCTCGTAGGTGTTGGCAAAGACGATGAACTCGAGCTCGGTGCCGGTGAAGCCCCGCCAGCCGCGACTCGCGAGGCGCGCCACCTGCGCGGCGAGGACCTGTCGGGGCGAGACGGCGACCGACTCGCCCGCCACCGTCGTCACGTCGGCAAAGACGATGGCCGTCTTGTCGTGCCAGGGCACGAGGCGCACGCTCGACCAGTCCGGCGTGAAGGCGAGGTCACCGTAGCCGTGCTCCCAGGAGGTCAACGCGAAGCCGTCGACCGTGCGCATGTCCACGTCCGAGGCGAGCAGGTAGCTGCAGCCCTCCACCGCCCCCTCGAGGTACTCCTCGGCAAAGAACGTCGCGTCGATGCGCTTGCCCTGCAGCCGGCCCTGCATGTCCGTGATCGCCAGTATCACCGTGTCCAGATCGCCGTGCTTGATTCGCGCGAGCAACTCCTCGCGCGTCAGCCGCCCCGCCGCCCGTGTCGTCATACATCCCTCCTCAACGATAAAAAAGACAGTAACCCTGCGCGCACGTCGTCTCCAACGCTCGCGTTCCACGCATCGTGCCCGCGTGGTGGGCTAGGTCAACGGACACCGGCAGGTGGTCGGCGCGGTAACGCCAACGTCGCGCGAGGGCCGGCCACAACGACGGCGCGGCCCTCGCGCGACGGGATCAAATGCTGAGTTCGTGTTCGATCGCCGCGAGCTCTTCCACCGTGCCCTGGATCTTTGGACCCTTGAACCACTTGCGCGCCGACACCCCGTACCAGATGCCCGCGAAGCCCAGCACGACGGCGACCGCCACGGGCGTGAAGTTGAAGTCGGCGAAGTTGATCGGCGACGCCGTGGGCAGCATGAAGAGCACGCAGATGAAGGCGACCCAGATGATGGCGACCCAGTTGATGAAGGGTCCCCACTTGCCCAGCTTCCACGGCCCCGGCACGAAGGCCGCGGCGTTGATGCGGCGCAGGAAGACCGGGATGAGATAAGCGACGTAGAGGCCGATCACCGCGACCGAAGTCACGGCGAAGTAGGCCACGGCGCTCTTGAGGTAGGTCGCCGACAGGATGAAGGCGCCGACCGCACCGAACCACGCCGAGTGCACCGGCACGTGGCTGCGCTTGCTCACGTGGTGGAAGTACTTGGAGAAGGGCACTGCACCGTCACGCGAGAAGGCGTAGATCATGCGCGAGTTCGCCGTCACCGACGCGATGCCACAGAAGAACTGCGCGCCGATGACCACGAGCACGAGCAGTTCGCCCAGGACCCGTCCGGTCGCCTGCTCGAAGATCATGACCCACGGCGCGCCCCCGAAGGCGCCGGGCACGCTGGCGTAGTTCGTGTACGTCGAACCGGCCAGGGTGAAGGGAAAGGTGTGCGGGATGGCGGCACTGACACCGACCAGCAGCACGAACCCGGCTATCCACGACACCCAGATCGAGCTGACGATCCCCTTGGGCCCCGCGATGGCTGCGTTGTGGGTCTCCTCGGTGACGTGGGCCGACGCGTCATAGCCGGTGAAGGTGTACTGGGCGACCAGTAGGCCGAGCAAGAAGACGTAGAACGGCGCGGAGAAGCCCGACAGGCCCGAGAAGGCGTGCCAGCCCGCCGAGCCGAAGACGAAGCTGAAGCTCTGGTGCGCGTGCGAGGACGGCGCCACGTACAACAGCACCACGATCACCGCCACGCCCAGCAGGTGCCACCACACCGAGATGTGGTTGAACAGCGCCACCACGTTCACGCCGAAGGTGTTGATGAGGCCCTGCAGGAAGAGCAGGATGCCCGTGATCGCCACGACGTGCCCGGCCGACGTCCAGGCCGTGTGGCCCGTGAGCAGCTGCAGGAACGCCCCGACCGAGTAGCCACAGCCGAAGGTGATGCCGGCCGTGACGGCCACCTGACCGAGCAGGTTGAACCAGCCCGCGAACCACGACCACACGGGTCCGCTCTTGCCCGGGGCGAGCTTGGCCGCCCAGTAGTAGAGGCCACCGGCCGTCGGATAGGCCGAGCAGATCTCGGCCATCGAGAGCCCCGCGAACAGCACGAGACCGCCAACGAGCACCCAGCCCCAGATCATGGTGGGCGGGCCGCCGTGCGAGAGGCCGTAGCTGTACAGCGTCAGGCATCCCGACAGGATCGAGATGATGGTGAATGAAATGGCGAAGTTCGAAAAGCGACTCAGGTTACGGTTCAGCTCCTGGGCGTAGCCCATCTCATGAAGCCGTTGGGTGTCGCTCAACATCTCTGTCGGCCGGTCAAGTCCTTCTGGCATTGTTGCCCCCCACTACCGGCTCGGGCTGAGCCGTATTTGCGAGAGCATAGAGTTGCGTGACTAGGCCAGCAAGGCAAATTGCTGAGCGCTTTTTATCATATCTACGTGCGAGTAATGCGGTCGTGCCACCGGCAATGATGGTGGCGCGAGGTCGCTTATTCGTCGAGGTGGCGACGGTGTTTTACCCACTGTTTGGGGCGTCGCCGCGAGCTAATTCGGCCACGCCCCCAGTGAAAATGCCGGTGGCATCCGGTGGCGAATTCTCGGAGCGTTCTTATCCTGTTACGACGCCACGCGATCGCGTGTGCGAACGTCGCGACTACTCGGTGCCAACGGATCGACGCGCCATCGAACGGCAACCTCGTCGACGCACGCTCACCGGCGACGGTGGACAATCGGGCAGGTCTCGTCACCGCGACGTTGTCACCGTTGGGTCGTGACCGACGGCGCCAGTGCGATGAGTCCTCAGCGCATCGAGCGCGTGACCAACGCGGGTGCGTAGTTGGGTTAGTCGGTAAGCGCGGCGAGTACTCGCGCGGCGTGGCCGTTCGCGCGCACGCCGTACCAGGCGTGCTCGACGAGGCCGGTCGGGCCGATCACGAAGGTCGAGCGGATGACGCCGATCACCGTCTTGCCGTAGAGCTTCTTCTCGCCGTAGGCGCCGTAGGCGGCCATCACCGACCGGTCGGGGTCCGAGAGCAGCGTGAAGTTGAGGCCGTACTTGGCGATGAAGCGCTGGTGCTTGCTCCCGCCGTCGGGCGAGACGCCGAGCACCGTCACCGCGAGGTCGCTGAATTTGCTGAGCTCGTCGTTGAACTGGCAGGCCTCGGTCGTACAGCCCGGGGTGTCGTCGGCGGGGTAGAAGTAGAGCACGACACGGCGCCCGGCGAAGTCCGCGAGGCTCACCGGCGAGTCCGACTGGTCAGTCAACGTGAAGGCGGGCGCGGTGGCGCCGATCTCGAGTTTCATGGTGCCTCCGTACGGGTGGGTGGATTCGGACCTAGACTAGATGCGGAGCTCGAGGATTGAGCTCGGGCCCACCTTCCCTTACGAACGCCGGTTTCGGGTCCAACCGAGAAGACGGATGTTCCGTGAGTAGCCAGACCACTGAGTCGGTCACAACCGACTCGTACGCCACCAATCAAACCTTCGCCGAACTGGGCGTGGACACCCGCCTCGTTGAGGTCCTCTCCAGTCAGGGAATCACCACCGCCTTCCCGATTCAGGCGCTGACCATTCACGACGCCCTCGCCGGGCGCGACGTCTGCGGCAAGGCCAAGACCGGCTCGGGCAAAACCCTGGGCTTCGGTCTGCCGATGCTTCAGCGCATCGCCGCCACCCCCGGCCCGACCGGCTCGGGACCCGCGCGGCCGCGCGGACTGGTCTTGCTGCCCACGCGCGAGCTCGCCGTGCAGGTCCACGAGGTCCTCGAACCCCTCGGCGCCGCCCTCGGGCTCGCCGTCACCGCCGTCTACGGCGGCGCGGACATCGAGCGCCAGGTGAAGAACCTGCGCAAGGGCAGCGACGTGATCATCGCCACGCCGGGTCGGCTCATCGACCTCGGCGACCGCGGCGAGGTGAAGGTCGAGGGTCTCGACGTGCTCGTGCTCGACGAGGCCGACCGCATGGCCGACATGGGCTTCATGCCCCAGGTCGAATGGGTGCTGCGCCGCATCGCCACCCGGACCCACCAGACCCTGCTGTTCTCGGCGACGCTCGACGGCGCGATCGACCGGCTGGTGAAGCGCTATCTCACCGACCCGGTCTTCCACGAGGTCGCGAGTGACACCCAGACCGTCGCGCTGATGGCCCACCACTTCTTGAACGTCCACCAGATGGACCGCGTCAAGGTCGCCGCGACGATCTGCAAGTCCTTCGGCAAGACGATCATCTTCTGTCGCACCAAGCGCGGCGCCGACCGCTTGGTCGAACAGCTCCAGAAAGAGGGCGTGAACGCCGCCGCGATTCACGGCGACTTGCGCCAGACCCAGCGCGAGAAGGCGCTGGCCGACTTCAGCGCGGACAAGCTCCCGGTGCTCGTCGCCACCGACGTGGCGGCGCGAGGCCTGCACATCGACGCGGTGGACTGCGTGATGCACTTCGACCCGCCCGAGGACCACAAGGCTTACCTGCACCGCTCGGGGCGCACCGCGCGCGCCGGCTCGACCGGCGTGGTCGTGTCGCTGCTGTTGTGGAACCAGATCATTGAGGCGCAGGTGATCATGCGCCGGCTCGCCCTGAAGCGGCCGATCGTCGAAGTGTTCTCGAACAACCCCCACCTGCGCGACCTCGCGGCCTGGGAGCCCACGATGGAGGAATCGGTTCTGTGAAATCGAGCGTTGCCCGATACAAGAAGGACCCCAAGGTCAAGCGCGCGCTCGCGGTGATGGCCCATCCCGACGACGTGGACTTCGGGTCAGGTGGCACCATCGCGCGACTCACCCGCGACGGCGTGCACGTGTCCTACTGCCTCGTCACCTCCGGTGACGCCGGCGGCGACTCGTCGCGCGCGACACCTGAGGAGCGCGCCGTTACCCGCGAGGCCGAGCAGCGCGCGGCCGCCGCGGAGCTCGGCGTCAACGATCTGACGTTCCTGCGCTTCGGCGACGGCAGGGTGGAGGTGACCCTCGAGCTGCGTAAGGCCATCGCCCGCGTGATCCGCCAGACGCGCCCCGACCTCGTGATCTGCCAGAGTCCCGAGCGTAACTACGAGCGGATCTTCGCCTCGCACCCCGACCACCTCGCGGCCGGCGAGGCCACTCTGCGCGCCATCTACCCCGATGCTCGCAACCCCCACGCCTTCCCCGAACTGCTCGCCGAAGGCCTCGAGCCCCACGCGGTGCCGACGGTATGGCTCGCGAGTTCGGTCGACCCGACGATGATCGTCGACATCACCAAGACCTTCTCGCGCAAAGTCGCCGGACTTCGCCGGCACGCCTCACAGGTCGGCGATCGTGATGACCTCGAGGCGAACGTTAAACAGTGGGCGCGCGCGACCGCCAAGCGGTTCGGGCTGGGTAAGAAGCGACTCGCCGAGAGTTTCAGAGTCGTCACCACCGCCTGATTCATTCACACGCAACTCTCAGAGTTCTCACGGGAGCGGTTGAGATTGCCCCCGTACGATTTCGCTGACGCCAAAATGGCGCAGACTCGAACGGAGACCCGACTATGGCATTCAAGTACCAACGGCCAGTGGCCCGAGCGGCGAGCCTGGCGGCCGCTCTCGCCCTGACGATTCCCCTGGCGCCGCTCGCCGCGAGCGCCGCGAAGTCATCCGTCGCTGTCGCAGTACGCGGCACCGTGGTTGACACGAACAGCGCCCGGCACACACTCGTGATTGCAACTGGCAAGGCGACGGACACGGTTCGTTTCTCGAACCCCCGCGTTGTCGCCAAGGTAGCGCTCGGCACCGTTGTCATGGTACGTGCGTCGCGCCTCGCTGACGGCACCTTCAGGGCGATGTCGTTGCGGGCCCAGGGTCATGCGAACCACACGACCATCCACGGGACCGTCGTGAGCGCAACGGCGAAGGGCTTGGTGCTCTCGACGGGCACCAGCACCATCGCGGTTACCCACGGCAACGCCGTCTCGACCGTCGCTAAGACCGGACGTAAGAGCCATGACTCATCCTCACTGCCCGGCGTCGGCACTGACGTGAGCGTCGGCGTCAACATTGGACAGTCGGGCCTCGATGAGACCTCGGTCACCGACCTTGGCCAGAGCGGCTTCGTCGGTCTCGAGGGAACACTCGCCAGCATCTCGACCGGTACGGTCGCCTCAGGTACTACTCCCGCCACTGGCCCGTCGCTGGTGATCAATGTCGAAGACGGTGCCGCGACGACGGTCATGATCCCGCCTTCGATCACGATCCCCTCAACGATTCATGCGGGTGACACTGTCGAACTGCTCACCTCCTACTCGGGTGGCGTCTTCACGCTGGTCACGATTACCGACGACAGCATCGCCGCGACCCAGACCAGCAACGGCGTGTCGACCGACCAGAGCAACGCTGGCTACATCGAGGCCGAGGGCATCGTGACCGCGATCACGCCAATTACGGGCAGCCCAATCACGAGTCTTACTGTCCAGCCCGGTGACGGTGTTGCGGCGATGACCTTCGTGGTTGACACCGGCACCACCATGCTGGGCACCCCGCAGGTCGGCTCACGAGTTCACGTGATGGCAACCGAGTCGACTGTTGGCACCGTCTCGACGTTGACGGCGGTGACGGTTCATGTACAGCAGGCTGAGGGCGAAGGCTATGGCTTCATGTCTACGGAAGCAGAGGGCCTGGTTCAGTCATACTTGCCGGCCCAGGGAGCGACCAATGGCAGCCTTACCATTCTGAGCGGTGACAGCGCCACGCCGATGACCTTCGTGGTGACGTCGGCGACAGACGTGCAGGGTACGCCGGCAGCGCCTGGGCTCGTGCACGTGAAGGCGACCGTCTCGGGCACGACCTTGACCGCGGTGTCCATTCGCGTTCAGCAGCCCGAGGGCGACCAGGGCAACCAGAACAACCAGGGCACCCAGACTGACACGACGCACATCGACGGAGCTTTCATCAGTGACACCCCTGTTACTAATGTCACTGGTGTCGCTAGTTCGCTCGTCATCCAGCCCAGTGACAGCGCCACCCCGGTAACAATTTTTGTTCCCACCACCTTCACCACCCCCATTACCTTCACCGCCGGTGCGCAGGTCAACGCGACAGTCACCTCGTCGGGCGGCACGTTCACGCTGGTGGACATCGTTCCCAACGACTGATCGGGACCCTAGGTCCGGTGTCCGACGAGGGTCGGACACCGGACCTAGGGTGACGGCGTGGGTCACGAATCGTCGCGTCACCCGGCGCCGCGCACACCAGTAGCGCGGCGCGTCGCCACGCACGGGCTGCCCCACCTCTTCCAAGGCGTGACCCGTGCCACCGTGCCGCGTGAGACCTTGGCCGGAATCACGCTGCTCGCCATCGCCATTCCCGAGCAGCTTGCGACATCCCAACTGGCCGGCGCGCCCGCCTTCTTCGCGATGATCGCCTTCATTGCGGCCACCCTCGCCTTCACGTTCTTCGGCTCGAACCCCATCGTCTCGGTGGGCGCCGATTCGACCATCGCGCCGCTGTTCGCCGTGGCGATCGCGCACCTGGCGGTGACGGGCTCGACCCAGTACCTCACGCTCGTGGCCGCTACCGCGGTCGTGACCGGCATCCTGGTCGCCGCCGTGGGACTGCTTCGCCTCGGGTGGATGGCGGACTTCCTCTCGGCGCCCATCATCACGGGTTTCATGGCCGGCATCGGGGTCATCATCATCGTGCACCAGCTGCCCAAGGCGCTCGGGGTTGCCGGCGGCGGCGAGTCCGTCGGCGGGCGTCTCGGCGCGATCGCCGGCCAGCTCGCCCACGTCCAGGGCTGGCCGCTCGCGCTCGCGATCGGTACCCTCGCCCTGATGGTGATGGGGGAGCGGGTCAACCCGCGCTGGCCGACGGCGCTGCTCGCCGTGCTTGCGGCGACGGCCCTGACCGCCCTGCTCTCGCTCGGTCACCACGGGGTGAGCGAGCTCGGGTCGGTCATGGTCGGCACCCCTACCTGGCGCCTGCGCTGGCTCTCGATCCACCAGTGGGGCGTCGTCGTGGCGACCTCGATCACGCTGATGATCGTCGTCATCTCCCAGAGCGCGATGACCTCGCGTGTCTCGGCCGACGAGATCGGTGTCGGCGAGGACCTGAACCGGGACTTCGTCGGTGTGGGCGCGGCCAACGTCGTGGCGGGACTGCTCGGTGCCTTCCCCGTGGACGCGAGTCCCGCGCGCACGACGGTCACGCGTCTGGCGGGCGGCCGTACGCGCCTGCCCGGGGTGGTCGCAGCCCTGCTCGCGCTCGCGCTCGCCCCGCTCGCCGCCTACGCCCACCAGATCCCGATGGCGGTGCTCGCCGGCGTGCTCTTCTTCATCGCCGGCCGGCTCATCAAGATTGAGCAGTTCCGCGCGATCTGGCGCTCGAGTCGCAGCGAGTTCGCCGTCGCGCTGGTCTCGGCGTTCGGCGTGATCGTCTTTGGCGTCGAGCTGGGCCTGGGCGTGGCCGTCGGTCTGGCGATCGCCATGCGCACCTGGCGCTCGGCGCGCCCGCACATGATCGAGCTCGGTCGCCGGCGCGACACGACCAGTTGGGAGCCGCTCGACCGGCACCACGTCGAGCACGTCGACCACGTGCTCGCCGTGTTCTTCGACGAGGCGCTCTACTTCGCGAACTCAGGTGTGTTCCGCCGCGAGATCCACGAACTGCTCGCAAAGAACCCGTCGACTAAGCACGTGGTGATCGACGCGGTCGCAATGCCCGACATCGACTACACGGGCCTGCAGTCGTTCACCGAGATCGTTTCGGACCTCGACGCCGAAGGTATCGACGTGCTCGTCGCGCGCGCCAACGACGCCGTTCGCCGACAGCTGTCCAACGCGCCGGACCACTGCGTGCGCGACCTGACGATCTATGACAGCGTGGACACGGCCGTCGCGCACGCCATAGGTAAGTAGTCCCGCCGATGCGCCGCTAGCGTTGCACTGTGACCACGGCCCTCCTGCTCATAGACATCCAGAACGACTACTTCCCGGGCGGGCGGATGGAACTGGTCGGGCCCGACGCGGCCGCCGCTAGGGCCGCAACGCTGCTGGCACGCTTCCGCGCAACCGGCCGACCGGTCGTGCACGTGCAACACGTGGCTGACCGGCCCGGCGCGACGTTCTTCCTGCCCGACACCGACGGCGCGCTGATCCACCGCTCCGTCGAGCCGGCGCCGGGTGAGATCGTCGTCGTGAAGCATCGGCCGAACTCCTTTCTCGACACCGCGCTTGATGCGCACCTCGAATCGCTCGGTGTCACCGCCGTCGTGATCGCGGGCATGATGACCCACATGTGCGTCGACTCCACCACCCGGGCCGCGAGCGAACGGGGCCTGGACTGTGTAGTGGCGGCGGACGCGTGCGCCACGAAGGACCAGACGTTCGACGGCGTGCGCGTCAGCGCCGACCACGTGCACGCGGCCTTCCTCGCCGCGCTGCAGGGTTCCTTCGCCACGGTCGAGTCATCCGCGACGGTGCTCGAGCGATTGGCCTAGCGAAGACACCCGCCCGGCCGCTAGGGTCGCTGTGATGCGCACCTTCTCCGACGCCGACACGAGAGAAACGCTGCCGGATCGGTGCTTGCGCTGGGCGATCATCGCAATCGAGTACGCGATCGTTGGGAGCTTGCTGCTGGTGGCGAGTGTCGTGTTGGTCCGTACCGTGGTGGAGTTCCTCCGGCACCAGGGGTCCTTCGCCGGCGTCGTGATCAACGCCATTGACGGCATTCTCGTCGTGGTCATCCTGCTCGACATCGCCCACACGGTCTTCGGGCGTCTGCGCTCGGCGTCGTTCCCGGTGCGCCCCTTCCTCGAGATCGGCGTGCTCGCGGGCGTGCGGGACATCCTGAGCGCCTCGGCGCACTTGACCATTGGCGGACATCTCACCGAGCGCGACTTCTCGAACACGCTCATCTCGGTCGGCGTGGGCGTCGGGGTGGTGGTGCTGCTACTCGTGGGGCTGAACCTGCTGCGCATGAGCCTTCGCGGGGCCAATGAGACAGCCGGCGACCGGCCGACGAAGCACTCGCGCCACGGCGGCGATTAACTGGCGGTCACGTCGGCACCCTCCGTGAGGTCGGTCGCAGCGGCGCGCGGGGATGACCCCGACGCACGTCCGTCAAACGTCGCCCACGCCACCGAGCCCGCGTTCACTAGGGCGCCGCGTCGCCGGACTCCTCGACCACGACCGGTGCCACTTCCTCGTCAGGCGGATGTCGCCGGAAGAAAGCCCAGAAGGTGAGCGCGTTGGCCAGTTGCAGGGTGGCCGCGATCTCGAAGGGCACGAGGAGGTCGGCCTCGGCGAACAGGTACCCCGTGAGAAGTGGACTGATCGCGGTCGCGACCTGACTGGGCAGGTTGGACAGGGCGGCGATCGAGGCACGCTCGTCCGGGTCGGCGAGTCCCACGACGTAGGACTGGCGCAGTGGCATGCCGACGCGCTGGATGAGCATGCGCACGAGGAACCACGCACCGGCCATCTCGAAGTTGGCCGACAGCACCATTGGCACGAGCAGGAGCGACTGCAAGACACGCACGACGCTCACGGTTCGCACCAGTCCCCAGCGCCGCGCCCACGCCGCGGCCGACAGACTCGAGGCGATAGTGGCGACGTTGACGACGGTGTAGAGAACGCCCACCTCGCCCGGATCGACCCCGTAGCGTCGAAAGAACCAGTACGTAAGGAAGGGTCCGAACATGCCGACGGCCGCGCCGTTCAAGGTGTTGGTGACCCAGAGGCGATAGAGGAGCCAGCGCGAGCGGCGCGGGAACCGCGGCCGAAGTCGGTGCTCGGTGCGCGCGCGCCGCTCTTCGTGAAGAGCCAGGGCGACGATTCCCGCCAGAAGCGAGACGACGGCGATGGCGAGGAAGGCCACGCGAAAGAGGGTGATCGGCGTGCCGGTGTGGGAGCGGATCGAGGGAACGAGCAGGGCCAGCGGGCCGCCGATCGCGGCGCCCACCGAGGAGGCGAAGGTGAGACGACCGAAGACGGCGTTGCGATGGCGAGGCGCGACCCGTTCGGTCACGTACGCCGATTCGGCCGGCTGATACGGGCCGATGGCCCCGGCCCCGGCGCCGGCCCCTCGCCCAAAACTGCCCAGGGCGCCCGCGATGAAGAGGATCGGGTGTGACGAAGTGGTCGCGAAGATCGATCCGGCCAACGCGGTGAAGAGAGGGAGCACGACGAGGAAGGTTCGACGCCCGACGCGGTCCGAGAGCGTGCCGATTCCCGTGGACAGCAGGGCTGACGTTCCGGCTACGACCATGACGTAGACCGACAGTTCCACGGGTCCAAAACCCACCAGGGCCAGATAGATCGGCGTCACGATCCCCGCGAGCGCCCGACCGACGCTCATGAAGACTCGTGCGATGATGACGATCTCGATGTCCCGGTTCGACCAGTGCGGCCTCACGCGGTGCGCCAACGTCCGAGGTGTCGACGCCACGGTCGCGGTGTCCGTCGGGTTCGACTCGGGCGGCGGGGGTTCGTTGGTAACCCGACGATTTTACCGGCGTTCTAGCGAGCGATCACCGCAGCAGCGTTGCGACGAGGTGCGCTGCGTGACGAACCGTTCGCCCGGGCGAGCGACCGGCCGTTAGTGGAGTCGGTCGACGATGCGACACGCGACGAGCGCGTCTTCGTCGATGTGGTAGCTCGCGCAGATCCGGTGATAGCCGTCGGCGATCCAGAGGGGTTGGCCGCGCACCAGCAGCACGGGCGAGAGCTTCACGTTCTCGCGGACCTTGGCCAGGTCCTTTTCGAGCTCGTGGTCGTCGGCGGGCAGCAGCGCGAGTCCGCTCGCGCGCAGCAAGTCCTTGGCCTTGTAGTGCCAGAGCTTCTTCTCGGCGGCGAGCAGCGCGGCGTAGCGACGCGCGTCGCCGCGCGACACGAGCAGTGACAGGTACGAGCGGGCGGCCGGGAAGTCCTGCTTCTCTGGTTCCGCCTTCCACCGTTCGATGGGCGTGGGTTGATCAGTGGTCATGGTGGCCGTCGCTTTTGTGTGGGTTGGAGAAGATCGGGTTGAGCTCACCCTGCGCTGCTTCGTTACCAGCGAGCGACGGCGGCCCACGAAGGATCCAGGCGACGCCGACGGCGAGCGCGCCGCCGATCAGCGGACCGACCACGTAGGCCCACCACGACGTCCAGTCGCCACCGACGAGCTGGGGTCCGAAGGAACGGGCCGGGTTCATCGACGTCCCGGTGATCGGCGCGGCCCAGAGTCCGGCGAGGGCGATGTAGCCGCCGACGGCGAGTGCGGCGTTGGCGCCGATGTTGCGCGCCCCCGAGGCCGTGCCGAGGATGACACTCACGAGACCGAGGGTGAGCAGGGCTTCGACGATGACGACCTTGCCTGAGGAGATCCCTGGTCCCGGCAGTGTCGCGCCGAGGTGGCCCACGTTGCCGAAGAGGCCGCGCAAGAGCAGCGACGCGACGATGGCTCCGACGACCTGGGCACCAACGTAGCCCGGGACGCGGTTCCAAGGAAAGTTGCCGCGCGCGGCGAACGAGAGGGTGACCGCGGGGTTGAGGTGCGCGCCGCTCACCATGCCCATGAAGTAGATGATCCCCATGACCATTAGGGCCGGCGCGACGACCTGGGCGTCGATGGGGACCTGACCGTGGGAGACGGCGTCGACGACGGGTGCGCCCGCGGCGGCGATGACCAAGAGAAAGGTTCCAAAGAACTCCGAGAAGAGCCGACGCCACTCGTCGCGTCGCTCGTGGGGGTTGACCACCCAGTGGGGTTCGCTCGAGTGCGGGCCTCGCGCGAGGATGCTCGAGCGCTCGAGTCCCAGCTCGTCGGGTGGGCCACTCATCGCAACGCGCCCGGCGTGTGTCGCGACCATCCGATTGCACGCTCGAACCTACGCGACGTCATAATTCCCACCCTACGTGTACACAGATGATCACGCCAGATAGCCGTTTTCGACGGTACTGGGGGCTGAACAGCTGTGTCGTGCGGCCCAAAGGAGGGCGAAGCAACGCCGCTACGGTCGCCGCCGTCGATCAAAGGCGTAGACGGCAATCGAGAGGCCCTCGCCGACGCCGACCAGCAGCGTGATGGCGATCATCGAGACAGCGGCTCGATGCACGTTGGTCACGCCCGCGGCGTCGGGTCCCGCTTGGGTGAGCGCAGCGAGTGGACCGACGAGCAGACCGAACGCCGCGATCTTCCACGATCGGTCCCGCAGTCGCGCGCGCGCCCGTGCGAGATTCCTTGCGCCGCGACCGCCAGTGGCACCTGCTGCGGGCCCTCGGCTATCGGCCACGGCCGTTGCCGTTGAAGAAGAACGGCTTGGTACGCCGTCCGTCGGGCATGCGCGGGGCGATCGACGAGTACTGGCCCGGCTTCTTCTCGAAGAAGAATCGCCGGAGGCGCGTCCGCCACGATTCGTTCGGTGCTCGAGTGGCGACGACGTCGACGTCGTCGCGGTCTTCGTCAGCGTGCTCGGCGGGCTGGGCGACGAATGCCTGAACTGCCGCGTTGTCGAATTCTTCGTCCGGCGAACCGTCCATACGTCGGACACTACAACGCCGCCGCCCAGACAGAGGCGGCGGCGTTGTCGGTGTCGTTACTGGGCTGCGAGCTGGCGCAGCACGAAGTTCAAGACCCCGCCGTGGCGGTAGTACTCGGCCTCGGTCGGGGTGTCGATGCGAAGGCGGACGGCGAACTCGGCCACCTCGCCCGAGGCACGCGTGGCGCGCACCGTGACCCGGGGGATCGTTTCGCCGCGGTTGAGTGCGTCAAGACCCAGCACGTCGTAGACCTCGGTCCCGTCGAGTTCGTGGGTGGCGGCGTTCTCGCCGGGCAGGAACTGCAGGGGCAGCACGCCCATGCCGACGAGGTTCGAGCGGTGGATCCGCTCGAAGCTCTCCACCAGCACCGCGCGCACGCCGAGCAGCTTGGTGCCCTTCGCGGCCCAGTCACGGCTCGAGCCGCTGCCGTACTCCTTGCCGCCGAGGATCACGAGCGGCGTGCCCTCGGCCGCGTACGCGACGGCCGCGTCGAAGATCGACGTCTGCTCGCCCTCAGGGAACTTGACCGTGACGCCGCCCTCGGTGCCCGGGGCCAGCTGGTTGCGCAGGCGGATGTTGGCGAAGGTGCCGCGCATCATGACCTCGTGGTTGCCCCGGCGCGTGCCGTAGCTGTTGAAGTCCTGGGGGGCGACGCCCTTGGCGGTGAGGTACAGCCCCGCGGGCACGCTCGCGCGGATGTTGCCCGCCGGCGAGATGTGGTCAGTCGTGACCGAGTCGCCGAGCTTGGCGAGCACGCGCGCTCCGAGAACGTCGCTGACGACGCCCGGTTCGGGGGTGAGCCCGGCGAAGTACGGGGGCAGCTTCACGTAGGTCGAGTCGTCGTCCCACGCGTAGGTGACGGCGTTGGTCGTCGGCACCGCCTGCCAGCGCTCGTCGCCGCTGAAGGCGCTCGCGTAGCGCTCCTGGAACATCGCGGGGGTCAGCGAGGCGCGCACGGCCTCGGCGACCTCGGCGTCGGTCGGCCAGAGGTCGGCGAGCATCACCGGCTGGCCGTCGCTGCCGACGCCGAGCGGCTCGCTCGACAGGTCGATGTCGATCGTGCCGGCGAGGGCGTAGGCGACGACGAGCGGCGGGCTCGCGAGGTAGTTCTGCTTCACGTCGGGGTGGATCCGACCCTCGAAGTTCCGGTTGCCCGAGAGCACCGAGACGACCGAGAGGTCGTGGGCGTTCACGGCCTCCGAGACGCCCGCCAGCAGCGGCCCGGTGTTGCCGATGCAGGTCGTGCAGCCGAAACCGGCCAGGTAGAAGCCGAGCTGGTCGAGCGGGGTGACGAGGTCGGCGCGCTCGAGGTAGTCCATGACGACCCGGCTGCCGGGCGCGAGCGAGGTCTTCACCCAGGGCTTGGCCGTCAGGCCCTTGGCGACGGCCCGGCGGGCGACGAGGCCCGCGGCCACGAGCACGGCCGGGTTCGAGGTGTTGGTGCACGAGGTGATCGCGGCCACCGTCACCGCGCCGTCGCGCAGCGACGCGGCGTAGTCGGTGCCCTCGACGGTGATGGGCTCGCGCCCGAGCGCGCCGCGGAAGGCGCCGCGCGCGCCCGACAGTGAGACGCGGTCCTGGGGACGCTTGGGCCCGGCGAGGCTCGGCTCGACGGTCGCGAGGTCGAGCTCGGCGTACTCGGAGTAGGTGGGCTCGCTCACGGTGTGGTCGTGCCAGACGCCCTGGGCCTTTGCGTAGGCCTCGACGAGGGCGAGGTGGTCGGCGCTGCGGCCGGTGAAGGCCAGGTAGTCGAGCGTGACCTGGTCGATCGGGAAGATCGTGCAGGTCGCGCCGTACTCGGGCGACATGTTGCCGATGGTCGCGCGGGTCTCGAGCGAGAGCGCGGCGACGCCCGGGCCGTAGGCCTCCACGAACTTGCCGACCACGCCGTGGCGGCGCAGCAGTTCGGTGATGGTGAGCACCACGTCGGTCGCCGTGACGCCCTCGCGGGTCGACCCGGTCAGGCGCAGGCCGACGACCGGCGGGATGAGCATGGAGGTCGGCTGGCCGAGCATGCCGGCCTCGGCCTCGATGCCGCCGACGCCCCAGCCGAGCACGCCCAGCCCGTTCACCATGGTGGTGTGGCTGTCGGTGCCGACGACGGTGTCGAGGTAGGCGACGCCCTCGTGTTCGAAGACCACGCGCGCGAGGTGCTCGAGGTTGACCTGGTGGCAGATGCCCATGCCCGGGGGCACGACGCGGAACCGGTCAAAGGAGCTCTGGGCCCACTTCAAAAAGGTGTAGCGCTCGACGTTGCGGTCGTACTCGATGGCGACGTTCTCGTCGTAGCTCGTCGGTGAGCCCGTGCGCTCGAGGATCACCGAGTGGTCGATGACCATCTCGACGGGCACGAGCGGGTTGATCTTCGCGGGATCGCCGCCCAGGGCGATGATCGCGTCGCGCATGCTCGCCAGGTCCACGACGGCCGGCACGCCGGTGAGGTCCTGCATCAAGACCCGCTCAGGGGTGAAGGCGATCTCGCGGGCGTCGTCACCCGCCGCCTCGCCGTGGCGCGTCGGCGTCTCGGCCCAGCGCGCCAGCGCCTCGATGTCGGCGGCGCGCACCTTGTGACCGTCCTCGTGGCGCAGCAGGTTCTCGAGCAGGACCTTGATCGAGTAGGGGAGCTTGTCGACGCCGAACGTCGCCAGGGCGTCCGCGCGCAGCGAGTAGTACGTGAGACCCTTGCCGTTGACGGTGAGCGTGCTGGCGGAGCCGAAGGAGTTGAGTGAGGTCATCCCTCTATTCTGCCCCCTCCGGCGGGGTCGCGTTTCTGGCTTCGAGCCCGGACGTGCGAGACTGACCCGATGGGCTCAACGTACGAGATCTTGGCGGAGCGCCTCGCGCGGTCCTTCGATCGCCTGGCACCGGGTACGGACCCGGTGCTTCGCACCTCGGAGCGCGCTGACTTCCAGGCCAACGGCGTGATGGCGCTCGCCAAGACCCTCGGCCGGCCCCCGCGCGACGTCGCGGCCGAGATCGCCGCCATGAACGACCTCGACGGCGTGGCCACGGTCGAGGTCGCGGGACCGGGGTTCTTGAACATCGTGCTCGAACCGGCCTTCCTCGCCGCGCAGCTGGGCGCGCTCGTCGGTGACGAACGCCTCGGGCTCGCCCGCGCCGCGTCGCCCAAGACGGTCGTCATCGACTACTCCGCCCCGAACGTCGCCAAGGAGATGCACATCGGCCACCTCCGCTCGACGGTGATCGGCGACGCGCTGGCGCGCACCGAGCGCCTGGCCGGCAACCGCGTGATCGCGCGTAACCACGTCGGCGACTGGGGAACCCCCTTTGGCATGCTGATCGAGTACCTGCTCGACCTGGGCGAGGACCGGGCGATCGCCGAGCTGTCGATCGGTGATCTGAACACCTTCTACCAGGGGGCGCGCACGGCATTTGACGCCGACGAGGCATTCCGCAGCCGCAGTCGGGCCCGGGTGGTGCTGCTCCAGGGCGGCGACGCCGAGACGCGCCGGCTCTGGCACATCCTCGTCGACCAGTCCGTCGCCTACTTCAGCCAGGTCTACGCCAAGCTCGACGTGACCCTCACGCCCGAGGACGTGGTGGGCGAGTCGTACTACAACGACGCCCTCGAGGGCGTCGTGGCTGACCTCGACGCGCTCGGACTGCTCGAGGAGAGCGACGGCGCGCGCTGTGTCTTCCCACCCGGCTTTACCAACCGCGACGGCGAACGCCTGCCGCTCATCGTCCAGAAGCGCGACGAGGGTTTCGGCTACGCCGCGACCGACCTCGCCGCCGTGCGCGACCGGGTCGGGCGGCTCGGCGCCAACGAGATGCTCTACGTGGTCGGCGCCCCCCAGGCCCAGCACTTCGCCATGGTCTTTGCCGTCGCGCGTGCCGCCGGGTGGCTGCCCGACGCCGTTCGCTGCGAGCACGTGGCCTTTGGCAGCATCCTCGGACCCGACCGCAAGATGTACAAGACCCGCAGTGGCGAGACCGTCAAGTTGGTGGACCTGCTCGACGAGGCGATCGAGCGGGCCTACGAGGCGCTCGTCGAGCGCGGCACCGACCTCGAAGACGAGCCGCGCCACGAGCTCGCCACCCAGATTGCGCGCGCCGCGATCAAGTACGCCGACCTCTCGACCGAGCGCCAGCGCGACTACGTCTTTGACCTGAACCGCATGCTCGCCTTCGAGGGTGACACCGGTCCCTACCTTCAGTACGCCCACGCGCGGCTGCGCTCGATCCTGCGCCGGGCCGGCGACGTCGATCTCGGCGCCGCCACCTTTTCCCTCGACAACGCGCCCTCGCGTGACCTGGCGCTCGGCCTGCTCGGCTGGCCCGACGCGGTCGCCTCGATGCTCGAGGGCGCGGCGCCGCACCGGCTCTGCACCTACCTCTTCGACCTCGCCCAGCGGCTCACCGCCTTCTACGAGGCCTGTCCCGTGCTGAGCGCCGAGGGCGCGGTGCGCGTTGAGCGCCTGGCGCTGTGCGAGCTCGCGGCGCGCACCCTCGCGCTCGGACTCGACGCCCTGGGCATCGCGGCGCCGGAGCGAATGTAGGCGTCGCAGGGTTCGGCGCTCAGGTGCCCTTTGGGTTGATGCAGACGCCTGAGGCCCACAGAGCGTGGATTTAAGAGTGCCCGGAGGCTCACCAGCAACCCCCAAGAGGGTCGCTGTGTGTGCGTCATCGCTCCCGCGTGACACGATGCGAGTGGTGCGCACCCTCTTTCTTCACGGCGCTGGGAGATCCGGCACAGCTGCCTGGCCACACCAGGTCGCTCTGGGATGCGACGAGTGGACGTTCCTTGATCGAGACGAAGCGGGAGACGACCCGCAACGTGACGCACAGCGAATCGTCGACGTGGTGCCTCATGGCGAAGAATGTGTCGTCGTGGCTCACTCCTACGGAGCCAACGCAGCCGTGCTGGCATCCCAGAGGTGCCCAGAGTTGGTGCGCGGGCTCGTGCTGTTCGAGCCGGCCTGTTTCGATCTCGCACGCGGTTGGGCCAACGTGGAAGCTGAGATTGCCCGGATGGCACCCGTCTTCATGGCGGCGACCGATCCGTCGGTGACTGATCTCGAGTTCTCTGCTCTTTTCGCTGCCACCTCGGGGTTAGCCGTCCCGAGTCTTGCTGCAGGAGAGCTCGCTCTCCAGGCGGCGAGGCTGAGAACTCTCGCGTCGCCCTGGAACACCGGTATCGACCCGTCGCTCGGCGTGCCAGTGAGGTGTGTGGTGGTCACCAGCGCCAGCAGTGCCCTATACGAAGACGTTGCTGAGGCCCTCGTCGTACTCGGTGCGCAGCACCTGATCCTTCCGGGATCGGGCCACCGGCCCCAAGACGGCGTCGACGTGACAGCGTTGATCGAGCAGGTCTGCTAGCCACACGCGAACCTGGGCAACAAGTCGCGTGATGGGCGAACGCTCGCCACGACGGGGAGTATCTCGCGCACATCTAAACCTGGTCTCAAGAAGAACCGTGCCTGAAATCAACCCAAAAGACACCTGAACGCCGAAGCCTCGCGTCGCTATCATTCCCCCAGGTGCCGCCGTCGCACCGGAATCGGGGGGTTCTATGCAGGTCAGGGCCGCGGTCGTCAGCGAACTCAATGGGCTATGGCGCACCGAGACGATCACCATCGACGAGCCGCACGCTCACGAGGTGAAGGTGAAGATGGCCTTCGCGGGCATGTGCCACTCGGACGAGCACCTGCGCACGGGTGACATCGCCCAGGACCCCGCCGTCCTCGAGATGATCTCGGGGCGGCCCTCGATGTTCCCCATCATCGGCGGTCACGAGGGCTCGGGCGTCGTGGAGTCGGTGGGCGAGGGCGTCTCGTCGCTGCAGCCCGGCGACCACGTGGCGGTCTCCTTCGTGCCGTCGTGCGGCACGTGTGAGGCCTGCGCCTCGGGCCGCCAGTACCTCTGTGACCTGGGCGCGACGACGCTCGCCGGTCCGATGATCAGTGACGGCACGTGGCGCCACCACCTCGGCGACGTCGACCTCAACCGCATGACCCAGCTGGGCTCGTTCAGCGAGTACGTCGTCGCCCACGAGGCGTCGCTCGTCAAGATCGAGCCGTGGTACGACCTGCGCGCGGCCGCCCTGATCTCCTGTGGGATCTCGACGGGCTTCGGCTCGGCCACCAACCGGGCCGAGGTGAAGCCCGGCGACGTCGTTGCGGTGATCGGCTGCGGTGGCGTCGGGTCGGGGGCGATCCAGGGCGCGCTGCACGCCGGCGCGCGCGCGGTCGTCGCGATCGACATCGACCCGAGCAAGGTCGAGCGCGCGCTCGCGCTCGGGGCGACCCACGGGTGCGCGACGACCCTGGACGCCGCGTTCACGATCCTGCCCGACCTCACCATGGGCCGCAACTGCGACAGCGTGATCATCACGACCGGCGTACTGACGAGCGAGCTCGTCGAGCAGGCCCGCTCGATCACGGCCAAGGGCGGCATCGTCGTCGCGACCTCGATCGCGCCGCACAACCAGCAGTCGGTCGAGCTCAACCTCTTCATGTTCTCCATGTACAACCAGGAGCTGCGCGGAACGGTCTTCGGCTCGGCGAACCCCCGCTACCAGATCCCGCGGCTGCTGCGCCTGCACCACGACGGCCAGCTGAAGGTCGACGAGCTGATCACGCGCGAGTACACCCTCGACGAGGTCCAGCAGGGCTACGACGACCTCGCGGCCGGGCGCAACGTGCGTGGCGTGGTGCGCTTCTAGGGACGAGCCGACGCCCGGACGACCGGCGTGAGCGCGGTGCCGTCGCGTTCGCGCCACGCCCCGAGCCAGACACCGACGCCGTAGGCGGCGTCGTCGGCCAGCGCGAGGGGCACGTCGCGCGCGTCGACCCGGCCGCGGCCGCGCCAGCGCCACAGGGTGCCGACGGCGACGACGACTGCCACACGGCGCCGCAAGCGTGGCACGAGGGCGGCGGCGACGAGGAGCGGCGCGTAGGTGCGAACGAGGGCGCGGGCGACGCCCCCGGCGTTGCCGGCAATCGCGCGCGCGACGAGCCGTGCGACGAGCGCTCGACGACCCTCGAGGTCGGTCGGCACCTGTCGGTCGATCCGTCGCGCGAGGATGGCCGCGCCCGCGGCGGCGAGCAGAGGGCTACCGGTGACGAGCCCGGCGAGCACCGGCACCGTCGCCTCGTCGAGCACGACGGGGGCGAGGCGGGTGCCGTGGCGCCGCGCGAGGGTGGCGGCCGACGTCCCGTAGGTAACGCGCTGGCGCCACCAGGCGCGCCACGTCGAGCGCGGGTGGTGCCCGACCACGAGGTCCGCGTCGTAGCGCACGAGCCAACCGGCGTCGCAGAGGCGCCAGACGAGGTCGACGTCCTCGCCGACGCGCAGGGTTTCGTCGAAGCCCCCGGCGAAGGCCGCACGGCGCACGAGCAGGCACGCGCTCGGTACGTAGCTGCGCGTTGTCTGGGGTGCGACCAGTCCGCCGACGCGACCCAGGTCGAGGGGGCCGTTCACCCGCTCGAACCGGGCACGGCCACCCGTGCCGCGCGCACCGCGCACGCGCGGGGCAACTGCGCCGACGCGGGGATCGCGACCCGAGGCGAGAAGCCGGGCGGCCAGGGCGCGTGCGTCCTCGAGGTCGACGTCGACGTCGATGAACCAGAGCCAGGGCGCGCTTGTCGCGCTCGCTCCCGCGTTGCGCGCAGCGGCGGGTCCGCGGTTCGCCTCGAGGCGCACGAGACGCGCGCCGTGATCCGTCGCGCACCGGGCAATCGCGACCGGGTCATTCGAGCCGTCGTCGACGACGGTCACGGCGAAACCCGCCAGCGTGCCGAGGAGCCGGTCGAGCGCCACGGTATCGTCGTGGACCGGCACGACCACCTCAAGGTCGTCGCGGTCCCAGTCCGGGTCGAAGCGGGGGCGCGCGAGCCCCCGGTCGATGAGGATCCGCGCGAGCTGCTGGTCGGGCGCGCCGAGGGGTGCGCCCTCGCGCCAGCGCGCCACCGAGGCGCGCGCGTGGTCGCTCAGACGAACGAGGCGCCACGGGGTGCCGCCGGCGAGCACGTCCGCCGACAGCGCCGTCGCGTCAGCGAGGTCCAGTACGGCGCCCTCGGGCAACGGGGCGGGCGTTTGAGCCGGTATGGGCGCGGGCACGAAAGGAGTCTGACAGACCCCTAGCGAGCGGGACGCGGAGACGACAGAATGGGGAGGTTCGAGGAGGAACCGTGCCGACCGAGACGTTGATCGCCACCGAAGACGTGGACGCTGAAGAGATTGAGGAGATTGAGGAGATCGTCGATCTGCTCGTCGAAGAGGTATCCATCGACGGTCTCTGCGGCGTCTACTAACTCCGTGGCCGACGAACCTCGGCCGTTCTCGCGCAGTGCACCATGGTCGCTCAGCGACGAGGTGTCCCTGCGCGACGAGTCATTCGGTGCGCTCGCGTACCACCACGGCACGCGCCGACTCGTGTTCGTGAAGTCGCCGGCGCTCGTGGACGTGTTGCGCCGTCTCGGTGAGTACCACAGCGTGGACGACGCGCTGTGCGCGCTGGTCGAACCGGCAGAGCACGATCGCTTCGCGAACGCCCTCGAGTCCCTCGCGCGTTCGGAGATCCTCAGTGGGCGCTGACTCGTCATTGCGCAGCCGGTTCGAACGGGGACTCGACGCACCGATCTGCCTGACTTGGGAGCTGACCTACGCCTGCAACATGTCGTGCTCGCACTGCCTGTCGGCCTCGGGACGCCGCGATCCGCGCGAACTCACGACCGACGAGGCCCGGGCCTTCATCGACGAGGTGGCCGCGATGCAGGTCTTCTACATCAACGTCGGCGGCGGCGAACCCATGATCCGTCGGGACTTCTTCGACCTGATCGGCTACGCCGTCGGCCAGGGCGTTGGCGTCAAGTTCTCGACCAACGGCACGCGCATCGACGCCGGCGCGGCGCGTCGACTCGCGGCGATGGACTACCTCGACGTCCAGGTCTCCCTCGACGGCGCCGACGCGCCGACCAACGACCGGCTGCGCGGGGCGGGCAGCTACGCCGCCGCGCGGCGCGCCATGGAGCACCTCGCCGACGCCAACTTCGGCGAGTTCAAGATCTCGGTCGTCGTCACGCGCGAGAACGTGGCTCAACTCGACGATTTCGCGGCCATCGCCGCGCACTACGGAGCCCAGCTGCGACTCACCCGGCTGCGGCCCTCGGGCCGCGGGGTCGACGCGTGGGCCGACCTGCACCCCACGCGCGAGCAGAACCGGACGCTCTACCACTGGCTGGTCGAGCACCCGCTCGTCTTGACCGGCGACTCGTTCTTTCACCTCTCGCCCCTCGGTGCACCGCTCGACGGGCTGAACCTCTGCGGGGCCGGGCGGGTGGTCTGTCTCGTCGATCCTGTCGGCGACGTGTACGCCTGCCCCTTCGTCATCCACGAGCGATTCCGCGCGGGCACCATCCGCGACGGCGGCTTCGTGGCGGTCTGGCGCGACAGCGAGCTCTTCGCCGAGCTGCGCGAGCCGGGCAGCGCCGGCGCGTGTTCGGCGTGTGGCTCGTACGACGCGTGCCGTGGCGGCTGCATGGCGGCGAAGTTCTTCACGGGCCTCGAGCTCGACGATCCCGATCCCGAGTGCGTCTTCGGCCTCGGCGAAGAGGCACTGGCGAGCCACCCGGTGACGATCCGGCCCCGACCGACCCCCGACCACTCGCGCGTGCGCATCCCCGTTCACAGCTCGGTCGCGAGGCTCGGATAGTCTCGGCTCGAGTCCAGGGGGTGGCGTGACAAACAGGTGGTTCGAGACCGTCGCGATCGCGCAGCGTCGGGCCGAGCGACGCCTCCCGCGATCGGTCTACGGTGCGCTCGTCGCCGGCTCGGAGAAGGGCCTCACCGCCGCGGACAACCTCGCCGCCTTCGACGAGCTCGGCTTCGCCCCGCACGTCGCGGGCCTCGCGCCCCAGCGCGACCAGACGACGACCGTGCTCGGCCAGACACTCTCGATGCCGGTGCTGCTCTCGCCGACCGGGGTCCAGGCCGTGCACCCCGAGGGCGAGGTCGCCGTCGCGCGCGCCGCGGCGAACCGGGGCGTCGCCATGGGGCTCAGTTCCTTCGCGAGCCAGCCCATCGAGGCCGTGACCGCGAGCCGCGCCCCGGTGCTCTTTCAGCTCTACTGGTCGGGCTCGCGCGAGACGATGGTGCGCCGACTCGAGCGCGCCCGGGCCGCCGGCGCGGTCGGGATCATCCTCACCCTCGACTGGTCCTTCGCCAACGGGCGGGACTGGGGGAGCCCCTGGATCCCCGAGCGCATGAGCCTGCGCGCCATGGTCCGCCTCGCGCCCGAGGCACTGTCGCGGCCGGGCTGGACGTGGTCCTACCTCAAGACCGGCCACGTCCCGGCGCTCACGACGCCCAACGTGGCCGAGCCCGGCGCCCCGGCGCCGTCGTTCTTCGGGGCCTACTACGAGTGGATGCAGAGCCCGCCGGCCAGCTGGGCCGACGTGGCGTGGCTGCGCAGCCAGTGGGACGGGCCGTTCATGGTCAAGGGCGTCAGCCGCGTCGATGACGCCAAGCGCGTCGTCGACACGGGCGCGAGCGCGCTCTCGGTCTCCAACCACGGCGGCAACAATCTCGACGGGACGCCCGCGGCCATTCGCTGGCTGCCCGCGGTCGCCGACGCGGTGGGCGGCGACCTCGAGGTCCTGCTCGACGGCGGGGTGCGCCGCGGCAGCGACGTCGTGAAGGCCCTCGCGCTCGGCGCACGCGCGGTGATGATCGGGCGCGCCTACCTCTGGGGTTTGGCGGCCAACGGCCAGGCCGGCGTCGAGAACGTGCTCGACGTGCTGCGCGGCGGCATCGACTCGACCCTGCTCGCCCTCGGCCGCTCGAGCGTGGGCGAGCTCTCCCGCGACGACGTCCTCGTGCCGTCGGGCTTTACGCGGAGCGTGAACCCGTGAGTCGCGTCGCTATCGTGACGGGCGCCGCGCGTGGCATCGGCGCGGCGACCGTTGACGCGCTCGTGAACGAGGGCTACCGCGTCGTCGCGGTCGATCGCTGCCGTGACATCGCCGAGGTGCCCTATCCGATGGCGAGCCCGGCCGACCTGGACGCGGTCGTCTCGCGCCACGGTGACGCGGTGCTCGGGCTCGTCGGGGACGTGCGCAGCGCGACCGACATGGGACTGGCCGTCGAGATCGCCACCCGTCACTTCGGCACGCTCGACGCCGTCGTCGCCGCGGCCGGGGTGCTCGCCGCGGGCGGACCGATCTGGAGCATTACCGACGGCGCGTGGGACGCCGTGTGGTCGGTCAACGTGCTCGGCGTGCGGCGCCTCGTCGAGGCCGCGGCGCCGGTCCTGATCACCCGCGGGGCGCCGGCCAGTCCGCGGATCGTCGCGGTCGCCTCGGCCGCGGGCACCCAGGGGCTGCGCCACCTGGCCGCCTACTCGGCGGCCAAGCACGCCGTCGTGGGGCTGATCCGCGCCGCGGCGATGGACCTCGCCGAGTACGGGGTCACCGCCAACGTGGTGAGCCCCGGTTCGACGCGCACCGCGATCCTCGAGGCGTCCGCGCAGGTCTACGGTCTCGAGTCGGGCGCCGCCTTCGCCGCCCAGCAGCCGATCGGCCGGCTGATCGAGCCCGCCGAGGTCGCCGCGACGATCGCCTGGCTCTGCTCGCCGACCTCCTCGGCGATGACCGGCGCCGACGTCGCGGTCGACGGTGGGATGACTGTTTCCTAGGCGGGTCCCCGCTGCACTAGCGTTCTTCGCGCGGCAAATGCCGCTAGTGAATCGAGGTCCTAATTGTCCGAATTCCACGTGCCACGCCGCGTCGTCATCCTCGGAGCCGGTTCGGTGGCCCAGTGCCTCCTGCCGCTCCTGCTCGACCGCTTCCCCCTCGATCCCACGTCGGTCACGGTGCTCGAGAGCCGCGACAACCGGGCGCGCCTCGCGTCCTCGATCGAACGGGGCGTGCGCTACGAGTCGCTGACGATCACCCCGGAGAACCTCACGGACGTCCTGTCGACGTACCTCGGTGACGGCGACCTCCTGATCGACCTGGCCTGGAACATCGGACTCACGGAGCTGCTCGACTGGTGCCGGGAGCACAACGTGCGCTACCTGAACACCTCGGTCGAGGTGTGGGACCCCTACGACGACCCCGGTTCGGTCTCGCCCCAGGACCGCACCCTCTACTGGCGCCACATGGCGCTGCGCCGCCAGATCGCGCGCTGGGGTTCGAACGACGGCCCGTCGGCCGTGGTCGAGCACGGTGCCAACCCCGGCCTCGTGAGCCACTTCGTCAAGCAGGCCCTCGTCGAGATCGCCACGGCGGTCCTCGCCGACGGACTGCTCGGCGAGCGCCGCGGCGAGATCGAGGCCGCGCTCGACGCCGAGGCGTTCAACGAGCTCGCCCGACTGCTCGACGTGAAGACGATCCACGTCGCCGAGCGCGACACCCAGGTGAGCCGCGAGCCCAAGCGCGTCGGCGAGTTCGTCAACACCTGGTCGGTCGACGGGTTCTACGAGGAGGGCGTGGCCCCCGCGGAGATGGGCTGGGGCACCCACGAGAAGCGGCTTCCGCCCCTGGGCCTCGCCCACGAGGGCGAGGGCCCGCTCAACCAGATCTGCCTGGCCCAGATGGCCCACCAGACGATCGTCCGCTCGGTCGTCCCCTCGGGGCCGATCATCGGCATGGTCATCCGCCACGGCGAGTCCTTCACGATCTGTGACCACCTCACCGTCTGGCGCGACGGCGTCGCGGTGTACCGGCCGACCGTGCACTACGCCTACTGCCCGACCGACGCAGCCTGGGCGAGCTTCGTCGAGCTCGAGGGCGCGCAGTACCAGTACCCCGAGGTCCAGCGGATCATGAACGACGACATCATCGAGGGTCGCGACGAGCTCGGCGTCTTGCTGATGGGTCACCCCTACGGCTCCTGGTGGACCGGGATGCGCACCACGATCGACGAGGCGCGCGCCGTCGCGCCCCACCAGAGTGCGACGACGATCCAGGTCGCGGCCTCGATCCTCGGCGCGATCGACTGGTTACTGCGCGCGCCCCGCGAGGGCGTGCGCGTGCCCGACGAGCTACCGTGGCGCGACGTGATCGCGGTCGCGACCCCCTACGTGGGCACGACCTGGTCGGGCCCGATCGACTGGGACCCGGTCTCGACCCACGCCGACTGGTTCGACCGCTGGTCGGGCCGTGAACTCGACCACGACGACCCGTGGCAGTTCACCAACTTCCTCGTGCGCTGAGAATCGCCCGCCGACGAGCCCGGCGATCACCCACCATCCGCGGCGGAAACCGCCCGGTGCCCGACCAGCACATACCCCTCGGGGGTATCGACGCGCTTGCGTCGTCATACCCCAGGGGGTATACTGGCCAGGTACCTCGCCAGCGAGGTGGGGGGCTGTATCCGTTGAAGGGGCGTCGCTATGGCACGAGTGGTGATATTGGGGGCCGGCATCTCGGGACACACGGCGGCGCTGCACCTACGACGACGACTGGGGCGTAGCCACGAAGTCGTGATGGTCACGCCGAACTCGAAGTGGAACTGGATCCCGTCGAACATCTGGGTCGGCGTGGGCAAGATGACGACCGAGGACGTGACCTTCGCGCTGGCGCCGATCTACAAGCGCAAGGGCATCACCTTCCACCAGGCGCTCGCGACCGAGCTGCACCCTGAGGGCTCCGCGGAGATCGACCAGCCCTATGTAACAGTTCGCTACACCGATCCCAAGCGGCTCGACGAGGTCGACACGATCACCTACGACTACCTCATCAACGCGACCGGGCCCAAGCTCAACTTCGCCGCGACGCCCGGCCTCGGGCCCGACGGCAACACGGTCTCGGTCTGCACGCCGGCGCACGCGGTGCAGGCCTCCGAAGCGCTCGCACAGGCCATCGCCAAGATGCGCCAGGGCCAGCGCCAGCGCCTCGTGGTCGGCGTCGGCCACGGCACGTGCACCTGCGAAGGCGCGGCCTTCGAGTACACGTTCAACGTCGAGCACGAGATCCGCATGGCGGGCGTGCGCGATATGGCCGACGTGACCTACCTGACCAACGAGTACGAGCTGGGCGACTTCGGCGTCGGCGGGATGGTATTCACTCAGAACGGCTTCGAGACCACGAGCAAGCTCTGGACCGAGTCGCTCTTCCGCGAGCGTGACGTGAAGGCCGTCGTCCAGGCCCACGTCGAGCAGATCGAGCCCGGCGTCATCCACTACGAGCAGCTCGACGGCACGAAGAACGAGCTGCCGTTCGACTTCGCGATGCTGCTGCCCCCGTTCCGGGGCGTCGACCTCAAGGCCTTCGACCGCGCCGGCGAAGACATCACGAGCGAGGTCTTCCTCGCGAGCGGCTTTATGAAGGTGGACGCCAACTACGAGGCCAAGCCCTACGGCGAGTGGAGCGCCGCCGACTGGCCGCGCACCTACGAGTCGAGCCGCTTCGCGAACATCTTCGCCGTCGGCATCGCCTTCGCCCCGCCCCACCAGATCTCCCAGCCGCGCAAGAGCGAGAATGGCACCGTCATCACGCCCTCGCCGCCGCGCACCGGGATGCCGTCGGGGGTCATGGGCAAGACGGCGGCGCTGACCATCGTCGACCGGATCACCAACGGCCCGACATCGCGATCGCGCGAGGCCTCGATGGCCGACATGGGCGCGGCCTGTGTCGCGTCCTCGGGGATGGGGCTTCGCCGCGGCACGGCGGCTTCGATGACCATGTACCCGGTCGTGCCGGACTACGAACGCTTCCCGGCCACGGGTCGCAGCACCAAGGACACCTTCGGTGAGATCGGCCTCGCGGGGCACTGGATCAAGTACATGCTCCACGTGCTCTTCCTCTACAAGGCCAAGGCCCGCCCGCTCTGGTACCTGATCCCCGAATAGTCGCGAACGAAGGAGAACCCTCATGGACAACGCAGTTGCTGACATCAAGAACTCACCGCTGCCGACGGCCCAGACGCTTCGTCGGCGCAACCACATCGCATTCCAGCTGTGGCGATTCGTCGCACTCAACGTGCGCTTCGTCACGATGATCTTCAAGGGAGACCACTAATGCCCAAGGCAGTAACCCACGCGGGCGGCGACGTCGAGTCGCACGTCCTGCACGACCAAGCCCAGCTCCACGCCATCGTGACCCGGCTCAAACGGGCCCACGGCCAGATGGGCGCCGTGGTGCGCATGCTGGAGGAGGGGCGTTCCTGCGAGGACGTCATCACGCAGATGGCGGCGGTGAACAAGGCCGTCAACACCGCTGCGTTCACCCTCATCTCATCGAGTCTGAAGGAGTGCATCATCGATCCCACGATCGACTCCGACGACGTCACCACGAAACTACAAAAGCTCTTTTTGAGCCTGGCCTAAGGAGAAAC
>JAKAPH010000045.1 GCA_021807265.1 Actinomycetes bacterium
GATCTCCCCGTGGTCGAACGCCTTCAACCGGATTCGGATCATTTGACGGTTGTCGGCCACGACTACTTCACGATCTTCGTGACGCGGCCCGAACCGACCGTGCGGCCGCCCTCGCGGATGGAGAAGGTCAGGCCCTCTTCCATGGCGATCGGCTTGCCGAGGGTCACGACCATCTCGGTGTTGTCACCCGGCATGACCATCTCGGTGCCCGCGGGCAGCTCGATGGTGCCGGTCACGTCGGTGGTGCGGAAGTAGAACTGCGGACGGTAGTTGGCGAAGAACGGCTTGTGACGGCCACCCTCCTCCTTGGTCAGCACGTAGACCGAGGCCTCGAAGACGGTGTGGGGCGTGATCGAACCGGGCTTGCACAGCACCTGGCCGCGCTCGACCTCTTCCTTCTTCGTGCCGCGCAGCAGGGCGCCGAGGTTGTCACCGGCCTGACCCTGGTCGAGGAGCTTGCGGAACATCTCGATGCCGGTGACCGTGGTCTTGGTGGTCGGGCGCAGGCCCACCATCTCGACTTCGTCGCCGACCTTGATGACGCCCTGCTCGACCTTGCCGGTCACGACGGTGCCGCGGCCGGTGATGGACATGACGTCCTCGATCGACATGAGGAACGGCTTGTCCGTCGAGCGCTGGGGCTCGGGGATGTACGCGTCGACCGCGTCCATGAGCTCCATGATCTTGTCGCCCCACGCCTCGTCGCCCTCGAGGGCCTTGAGGGCGGACACGCGAACGATCGGGGTGTCGTCACCGGGGAAGTCGTAGCTGGTCAGCAGCTCGCGCACTTCCATCTCGACGAGCTCGAGCAGCTCCTCGTCCTCGACCATGTCGGCCTTGTTGAGGGCCACGACGATGTAGGGCACGCCGACCTGACGCGCGAGCAGCACGTGCTCGCGGGTCTGGGGCATCGGGCCGTCGGTGGCCGAGACGACCAGGATGGCGCCGTCGACCTGGGCGGCGCCGGTGATCATGTTCTTCACGTAGTCCGCGTGACCGGGCATGTCGACGTGGGCGTAGTGACGGTTCGCCGTCTCGTACTCCACGTGGGCAATCGAAATGGTGATACCGCGCTGGCGCTCTTCGGGCGCCTTGTCGATCTGGTCGAACGGCGTGAAGGCCGTGCCGGGCAGACGGGTGGACAGCACCTTGGTGATAGCGGCGGTCAATGTGGTCTTGCCGTGGTCGATGTGACCCATCGTGCCGATGTTGACGTGCGGCTTGGTGCGCTCGAACTTCTGCTTTGCCATTGTCGGGGACTAACTTTCTCTCTCGTGACGGGCCCGCGGTGGGCACGTCTGGTTTCTTGCGGCCCGCCCCGACGACGGTTTGGACCTTAGTTTCGCTGGTTGCCCAGCCTCTTACGCGCCAGTGGCCTTCGCGACGATCTCCTTGGCGATCGCGTCCGGGACTTCCGCGTACGAGTGGAACTGCATGGTGTACGTCGCGCGCCCCTGGGTGCGTGAACGCAGGTCAGTAGCGTAGCCGAACATGTCGGCCAGCGGCACCAAGGCGCGAATTGCCTGACTGTTGCCCCTTTGCTCCATGCCCTCGATCCGGCCGCGCCGGCTCGAAAGGTCACCGATGACGTCGCCCATGTAGTCCTCGGGGGTGACGACCTCGACGGCCATCACCGGCTCCAGCAGGACGGGGTTCGCCAGGCGGGCGGCCTTCTTGACCGCGATCGAACCGGCGATCTTGAAGGCCATCTCCGAGGAGTCCACGTCGTGGTAGCTACCAAAGGTCAGGCGCACGCGCACGTCCACCACCGGGTATCCCGCGAGCACGCCCGAGGTCAGGGCCTCGGTGATGCCCTGGTTCACCGGCTGGATGTACTCCTTGGGGATGACCCCGCCGGTGATCTCGTCGACGAACTCGTAGCCGCCGCCGGGCCCGGTGGGCTCGAGGGTGATCACGACGTGGCCGTACTGGCCCTTACCGCCGGTCTGGCGGACGTACTTCTCCTCGACCTTCTCGACGGCCTTGCGAATCGTCTCGCGGTAGGCCACCTGGGGCTTGCCGACGTTGGCGTCGACCGAGAACTCGCGCAGCATGCGGTCCACGAGCACCTCGAGGTGCAGCTCGCCCATGCCCGAGATGACGGTCTGGCCGGTCTCCTCGTCGGTGCGCACGCGGAACGTCGGGTCCTCCTCGGAGAGCGCGTAGAGCGCCTTGCCGAGCTTCTCCTGGTCGGCCTTGGTCTTGGGCTCGACGGCGACGTGGATGACGGGCTCGGGGAAGGTCAGCGTCTCCAGCTGGACCGGGCTCGAGGTGTCCGACAGGGTGTCACCGGTCGTGACCTGCTTGAGCCCGACCGCCGCGACGATGTCGCCGGTGCGGATGGTGTCGAGGTCCTCGCGGTTGTTCGCGTGCATCAGCAGCAGGCGACCGAGGCGCTCCTTCTTCATGCCCTTGGTGGTGTTGACGACCGTCTCGCCCTTCTCGAGGGTGCCCGAGTAGACGCGCAGGTAGGTCAGCTTGCCGACGTAGGGGTCGGTCATGATCTTGAAGGCCAGCGCCGAGAAGGGCTCGTCGTCGCTCGGCTTGCGCTCGACGACCTCGTCCTTGCCGGGCTTGGTCCCCTGGGTCGGGGGCAGGTCCACCGGCGAGGGCAGGTAGTCCACGACCGCGTCGAGCATGGGCTGGACGCCCTTGTTCTTGAAGGCGGTGCCGTTGAGGATCGGCACGCAGTGGTTCTCGAGGGTGCCCACGCGAAGCGCGCGGCGGATGTCGGCGGGGGTGATTTCCTCCTCGCCGAGCACCTTCTCCATGAGCTCGTCGTCAAAGGTCGTCAGCACGTCGAGCAGCGCCGTGTGGTACTGCTCGGCCTGGGCGCGCAGCGCCTCGGGGATCTCGATCTCGTCGTAGTTCTCGCCGCGGTCCTCGTCGCGCCAGACCAGGGCCTTCATCGTCGTCAGGTCGACGATGCCCTCGTAGTTCGACTCGGCGCCGATGGGCAGCTGGATGACCGCGGGCACGCAGTCCAGGCGGTCGGCGATCATGTCCACGCAGCGGAAGAAGTCGGCCCCGATGCGGTCCATCTTGTTCACGAAGCAGATGCGCGGCACGTGGTACTTGTTGGCCTGGCGCCAGACCGTCTCGGTCTGGGGCTCGACGCCCGCCACCGCGTCAAAGACCGCCACGGCGCCGTCGAGCACGCGCAGCGAGCGCTCGACCTCGACCGTGAAGTCCACGTGGCCCGGGGTGTCGATGATGTTGATTCGGTGACCGTTCCAGTGGCAGGTGGTCGCGGCCGAGGTGATGGTGATGCCGCGCTCTTGCTCCTGGACCATCCAGTCCATGGTCGCCGCGCCCTCGTGGACCTCGCCGATCTTGTAGTTCTTGCCCGTGTAGAACAGGATGCGTTCGGTCGTCGTGGTCTTGCCGGCGTCGATGTGCGCCATGATGCCGATGTTGCGGACCTTGTCCAGGGGGATTTCACGTGCGGTCATAGTGATCGGGTTTTCTCTCTCGTTACCAGCGGTAGTGCGCGAAGGCCTTGTTGGACTCGGCCATCTTGGCCATGTCCTCGCGGCGCTTGACGGCCGCGCCGACGCCGTTGGCGGCGTCGATGATCTCGTTGGCCAGGCGCTCGGCCATGGTCTTCTCACGGCGCTTCTTGGCGAAGTCGGTCAGCCAGCGGATGGCGAGCGTGGTCGCGCGGCGCGGGCGCACCTCGACGGGGACCTGGTAGGTCGTGCCGCCGACGCGCCGGCTGCGCACCTCGAGCTCGGGGCGCACGTTCTCCAGGGCGCGCTTCAGGGTCGCGACGGGGTCGCCGCCGGCCTTCTGCTCGACGGTCTCGAGGGCACTGTAGACGATGCGCTCGGCGATGGTGCGCTTGCCGCGCTCCAGGATCTTGTTGGTCACCTGGGTGACCAGGACCGACTTGTAGATCGGGTCCGGCACCAGTTCACGGCGCTCCGCGGGTCCTTTGCGAGGCATCAGCTCTCCTTCTTGGCGCCGTAGCGGCTACGGGCCTGCTTGCGGTCGCGCACGCCCGAGGTGTCCAGGGCGCCGCGGATGATCTTGTAGCGCACACCCGGGAGGTCCTTCACACGGCCGCCGCGCACCAGGACGATCGAGTGCTCCTGGAGGTTGTGGCCGACGCCGGGGATGTAGGCCGTGACCTCGACCCCCGAGGTGAGGCGGACACGGGCCACCTTGCGCAACGCCGAGTTCGGCTTCTTGGGCGTGACCGTGTGCACGCGGGTGCACACGCCGCGACGCTGGGGCGCGCCCTTCAGCGCTGGCGTCTTGGTCTTGGATACTTTGTCCTGCCGGCCCTTTCGGACCAGTTGCGCGATGGTGGGCACGCGAAACCTCTTCTCGATGTACTTCGCTTCGGGGCGTGCAGACAACGTCTGCACGCGGACTGTCAATTCTACGACACAGCGGCCGTCAACGGCAAACCGCCTAGATCGCCTCGGCGCCGCCTATCTGGTCTTCGGGGTTCGGGGCGTCCTGTTCGGGCAGCGCCGACTCGTCGTAGTTGGCGCCGATGTTCTGGAAGGCCGCGAGGTCGGCGTTGAAGCTGTCCTCGTAGGTCTCCCCGAGCAGGCTCGCCAGGTCCATCTCGTCGTCGGACTTCTGGACCCACGACGGGAGCAGCTCGGCGTTGGGCATCTCGAGGCGCAGGTTCGCGCGCTCGTAGTAGCCCAGGCCCGAACCGGCCGGGATCAGCTTGCCGATGATGATGTTCTCCTTCAGCCCGACCAGGTGGTCGCGCTTGCCCTCGATGGCGGCCTCGGTGAGCACGCGGGTCGTCTCCTGGAAGGAGGCGGCCGACAGCCACGAGTCCGTCGCGAGGGAGGCCTTGGTGATCCCCATCAGCTGGGCGCGCCCGTCGGCGACCTCCTTGGCGTTGCCCTCGAGGTCGTCGTTGGTGTCGTTGAACAGCTTCACGTCCACCATCGCGCCCGGCAGCCACGGCGAGTCGCCGGCGTCGACGATCTGCACGCGGCGGGTCATCTGGCGCACGATCAGCTCGATGTGCTTGTCGTGGATCGACACACCCTGGTCGCGGTAGACGTTCTGGACTTCCTCGACGAGGTACTGCTGGGTCTCGCGGGTGCCGCGGAACTTCATCATCAGCTTGGGGTCCAGCGGCCCGTCGTGCAGCGGCGTGCCGACCTCGACCTCCTGGCCGTCCTCGACGAGCAGGTGGCGCGCGATGGAGACGGACTCCTCTTGGACCTCGCCGTCGTTGCCGACGACGGTGACCTTGCGCTCACGGCCGATCAGCTCGACGCGCACGACGCCCGAGTGCTCGGCCACCTTGGCCGCGCCCTTGGGGGTGCGGGCCTCGAAGAGCTCGACCACGCGCGGCAGGCCGTGGGTGATGTCGCTCTCGGTCACACCACCGGAGTGGAAGGTACGCATGGTCAGCTGGGTTCCCGGCTCGCCGATGGACTGCGCGGCGATGACCCCGACGGCCTCGCCGAGCTCGACGAGCTGGTGGGTGGCGAGAGAAAGCCCGTAGCACGCGGCACAGACGCCCTGGACGGCGTCGCAGGTGAGCGTGGTGCGCACGCGCACGCGCGTGACGGCCTCGTCGTCGCGCAGGCGCTCGACGTCGTCCATCATCAGCATCGTCCCGGCCTCGACGACCGAGCCGTCGGACAGGGTGACGTCCTCGGCGACGACGCGGCCCCAGAGCTTGGTCTCCAGGTGGGCGCGCTGGGCGCGGGTGTCGGGCGCGACGTGCTCGATCCACATGCCGCGGCTCGTGGCGCAGTCGAACTCCTTGATGATGAGCTCCTGGGCGACGTCGACGAGCCGGCGGGTCAGGTAGCCCGAGTCCGCCGTGCGCAGCGCCGTGTCACCGAGGCCCTTGCGGGTGCCGTGGGTCGAGATGAAGTACTCGAGCACCGAGAGGCCCTCGCGGAACGAGGACTTGATCGGTCGGGGGATCATCTCACCGCGCGGGTTGGACACGAGGCCCTTCATCGCGGCGATCTGGCGGATCTGCTGGCTGTTGCCTCGGGCGCCCGAGTCCACCATCATGCGGATCGGGTTGTCGGCGATGGCGTTCATGGCGCGGTCGGTGGCGTCACCGACCTCCTTGTTCGCGTTCGTCCAGATCTCGATCTCCTGCTGGCGGCGCTCGTCGTCGACGATGACGCCCCGGCGGTAGTTGGTCTCGACCTTGGCGGCCTGCTCCTCGTACTTGTTGAGGATCGCGGCCTTCTCGTCGGTCGTGACGACGTCGTCGATCGAGATCGTGAGCCCGGACTGGGTCGCGAAACGGAAGCCCAGGGACTTGATCGCGTCGAGCGACTCGGCGACCACCTGACGGTTGTAGCCGCCCGAGATCTCCTCGATGATCGTGCCGATCGAGCGGGCATTCTTGCCGATCAGCTCGTTCACGTAGCGGAATCCCATCGGGAGCGCCTCGTTGAAGAAGACGCGGCCGGCCGAGGTCACGAGCGAGCGGCTCGAGCCGGTGGGCTCGATGCCCGCCGCCTCGAGGCGCAGGTCCAGCGAGGACTCGGCGACGGGCCGGATCTCGATGGGCGTGCGCAGCCCGATCTGGCGGTCGGCCAGCGCGTTCTCGATCTCAAAGACGTGGCGGAAGACCCGCGGGTGCTCCAGCTCGGCGTCAAAGGGCAGCGTCAGGTAGTACGCGCCGAAGACCATGTCCTGGGAAGGTTCGGTGATCGGGCGACCGGTGGCGGGCGTGAAGATGTTGTTCGTCGACAGCATCAAGATGCGCGCCTCGGCCTGGGCCTCGGCCGACAGCGGGACGTGCACGGCCATCTGGTCACCGTCGAAGTCCGCGTTGAAGGCCTTGCAGACGAGCGGGTGGATCTGGATCGCCTTGCCGTCAACGAGCACCGGCTCGAAGGCCTGGATGCCCAGTCGGTGCAGCGTGGGCGCGCGGTTCAACAGCACCGGGTGCTCGCGGATGACCTCTTCGAGCACGTCCCAGACGACGGTCTTGCGACGCTCGACCATGCGCTTGGCGCTCTTGATGTTCTGGGCGACCTGGGTCTCGATGAGCCGCTTCATGACGAAGGGCTTGAAGAGCTCCAGGGCCATCATCTTGGGCAGACCGCACTGGTGCAGCTTGAGCTGGGGACCGACCACGATGACCGAGCGGCCCGAGTAGTCGACGCGCTTGCCGAGCAGGTTCTGGCGGAACCGGCCCTGCTTGCCCTTGAGCATGTCCGAGAGGCTCTTCAGCGGCCGGCCGCTCTGGCCGGCGACGGGCCGGCCGCGCCGTCCGTTGTCGAACAGGGCGTCCACGGCCTCTTGGAGCATGCGCTTCTCGTTGTTGACGATGATGTCGGGCGCACCGAGGTCGAGCAGCCGCTTGAGGCGGTTGTTGCGGTTGATGACGCGACGGTAGAGGTCGTTGAGGTCACTCGTGGCGAAGCGGCCGCCGTCGAGCTGGACCATCGGGCGCAGGTCGGGCGGGATGACCGGCACGGCCTCGAGGATCATGGCGCGCGGGTCGTTCAGGCGCCGGCCCTGGTCGTCGCGGCGGTTGAAGGACTGCACGATGGCGAGGCGCTTCAAGAACTTGGCGTGACGCTGCGCGCTGAGCGGCTTGCGGCCGTCCTTCGCGTCGATCATCTCGCGCATGACGCGCTCTTCCTCGTCGAGGTCCATCCGGTCGATCAGCTGCAGGATCGCGTCGGCGCCCATGCCGCCGTCGAAGTACTCGCCGTAGCGGAACTCCATCTCGCGGTAGAGCACCTCGTCCTCAATGATCTGGCGCGAGTGCAGGCCCTCGAAGGTGTCAAAGGACTGGCGGGCGAGTTCGCGCTCCTCGGCGAAGCGCGTGCGCACCGCGTCGAGCTCCTTCTCGGTGCCGCGCTGCAACGCGCGCAGCTCGGACTCCTTGGCGCCGTCGGACTCGAGCTTCTCGGCGCGCGACTCGATGTCACGCAGCTTGTTCTCGATCGCGGTCGCCTCGCGCTCGTCGATCTCGAGCAGCTCGTCGGCGAGTCCCTGGCGCAGGTCCGCCAGGTCCTCGTGGCGCCGGTCGACGTCCACGTAGGTGACCATGTGGGCCGCGAAGTAGATGACCTTCTCGAGCTGCTTGGCCTTCAGCTCTTCCTTGGGCGCGGTGCCCATGAGCAGGTAGGCCAGCCACGAGCGGGTGCCGCGCAGGTACCAGATGTGCACCACCGGCGCCGACAGCGCGATGTGGCCCATGCGCTCGCGGCGCACCTTGTCACTGGTGACCTCGACGCCGCAGCGCTCGCAGACGATGCCCTTGAAGCGCACCCGCTTGTACTTGCCACAGGCGCACTCCCAGGCCTTCTGGGGCCCGAAGATCTTCTCGCAGAAGAGTCCGTCCTTCTCGGGACGCAGCGTCCGGTAGTTGATCGTCTCGGGCTTCTTCACCTCGCCCGAGGACCAGCTGCGGATGTTCTGGGCAGTGGCGAGCCCGATGGAGAGCTCGTTGAACTGGTTTACGTCGAGGGGACTCATGACAACTTCCTTTCGGCGGCACGGCGGGCGTCTTCTTCGTCACTGCCGCGCTCGGGTCGACTGATGTCGATGCCGAGCTCGCGGGTCACCGAGAAGAAGTCCTCCTCGGTGTCGGCCAGGTCGACGTGCGCGCCGACCTTGTCGCGCACCTCGACGTTGAGGCACAGCGACTGCATCTCCTTGATCAAGACCTTGAAGGACTCGGGGATCCCCGGCTCGGGCAGGTTCTGACCCTTGACGATCGACTCGTAGGCACGCTCGCGGCCCTTCATGTCGTCGCTCTTGACGGTGAGCAACTCCTGGAGGGCGTAGGCGGCGCCGTAGGCCTCGAGGGCCCAGACTTCCATCTCACCGAAGCGCTGGCCACCGAACTGGGCCTTGCCACCGAGGGGCTGGGCCGTGATCATCGAGTACGGACCGGTCGAGCGGGCGTGGATCTTGTCGTCGACCATGTGGGCGAGCTTCAAGATGTACGCGTAGCCGACCGAGATCGGGTTGTCGTACGCCTCGCCGGTGCGGCCGTTGAAGAGGGTGACCTTGCCGTCGTTGTCCCCAGCCAGCAGGCGCTGACCGTGCGCGCCGTCGATGTTGAGCGTCGCGAAGGTCTCTTGGATCGTCGGCTTGTCCTTGGCGCGGTCGCGCTCGTCCCAGTGGGCGCCGTCAAAGGACGGGGTCGCCACGTAGACGGCCGGCTCGGTGCGCGGACGGGTCTTGCGGTACGGACGGGCGGCGGGGTCGCGCTGGTCGTCGTGGCCCGAGGTGCCAACCGCGGGGTTGACCTCGATGCCGGCCCAGCCGTGGCGCGCCGCGTAGCCCAGATGACTCTCGAGGACCTGGCCCACGTTCATGCGGCTCGGCACGCCGAGGGGCGACAGGATGATGTCGACCGGGGTGCCGTCCTCGAGGAACGGCATGTCCTCTTCGGGCAGGACCTTGGAGATGACGCCCTTGTTGCCGTGGCGTCCGGCGAGCTTGTCGCCCTCGGAGATCTTGCGCTTCTGGGCGACGTAGACCTTGACGAGCTGGTTCACGCCGGGCTGCATCTCGTGGTCCTCGTCGCGGCTGTAGACCTTGACGTCGATGACCTTGCCGGACTCGCCGTGGGGCACCTTCAGCGAGGTGTCGCGCACCTCGCGGGCCTTCTCGCCGAAGATGGCGCGAAGCAGCCGCTCCTCGGGGCTCTGCTCGGTCTCGCCCTTCGGGGTGACCTTGCCGACGAGGATGTCGCCGGGCTCGACCTCGGCGCCGATGCGCACGATGCCGCGGTCGTCGAGGTCCGCCAGGATGTCGTCGGGCAGGTTCGGGATGTCCCGGGTGATCTCCTCGGCGCCGAGCTTGGTGTCACGCGCGTCGATCTCGTACTCCTTGACGTGGATCGAGGTCAGCACGTCGTCGCGCACGAGGCGCTCGCTCAGGATGATCGCGTCCTCGTAGTTAAAGCCCTCCCACGGCATGTAGGCCACGAGCAGGTTCTTGCCGAGCGCGAGCTCGCCGTGACTGGTCGAGGTGCCGTCGGCGAGCAGGTCGCCGGCCTTGACGGTCTCGCCACCGAAGACCAACGGCTTCTGGTTGATCGAGGTGTCCTGGTTCGAACGGCGGAACTTGTTGAGGTTGTACTGCTTCTTGCCGAGCGTGTTGCCGTAGCGGTCGGTCACGTGCTTCTCGTACTCGACGACGATGCGGTCGCCCGAGACCGAGCGCACGACGCCCTCGCCCTCGGCGATGAGCACGTCACCCGAGTCCAGGGCCGCGCGCGCCTCCATGCCGGTGCCCACGAAGGGGGCCTCGGGCATCACGAGTGGCACGGCCTGCTTCTGCATGTTCGCGCCCATCAGTGCGCGCTGTGCGTCGTCGTGCTCCACGAAGGGGATCAGCGACGTCGCCACCGAGATGACCTGGCGGGTCGAGACGTCCATCAGCTCGACCTCGTCGGGCTTGACGAAGTCGATCTCCGAGGTCGTCGAGGACGAGCGGTTCGACGAGCCCACGCGCACGCCGGTGCCCACGGGGCCGCGGCGCACGAGCACGCGGTCGGCCACCAGGTGGCCGGCCTCGTCGAGCTCGGTGTTGGCCTGGGCGATGACGAAGCGCTCCTCCTCGTCGGCCGTGAAGTAGCGCACCTCACCGGTGACCCGGCCGCCCTCGACGACGCGGTAGGGCGTCTCGATGAAGCCGTACTCGTTGATGCGCGCGTAGTTGGCGAGGTAGCCGATCAGACCGACGTTGGGGCCTTCGGGCGTCTCGATGGGGCACATGCGGCCGTAGTGCGAGGAGTGCACGTCGCGTACCTCGAGCCCGGCACGCTCGCGGCTCAGACCGCCCGGTCCCAGCGCCGAGAGGCGCCGCTTGTGGGTCAGGCCCGAGAGCGGGTTGTTCTGGTCCATGAACTGGCTCAGCTGGGAGGTCGCGAAGAACTCCTTGATGGCCGACATCACGGGGCGGATGTTGATGAGCGTCTGGGGCGCGATGGCCTCGACGTCCTGGGTGTTCATGCGCTCGCGCACGACGCGCTCCATGCGCGACAGACCCGTGCGCAGGGCGTTCTGGATCAGCTCGCCGACGCTGCGGATGCGGCGGTTGGCGAAGTGGTCCTGGTCGTCGATGTGGTACGTCGTCTCCTTGGCGGTGCGGTCGCGCGCCAGGTTGAGCAGGTAGGTCGCCGTCGCGAGCACCTCGGCCTTGGCGAGCACGTGCAGCTCCGGGTTCGGACGCTCGAGCAGGTCGCCGAAGAGCTCGACGTTCTTGGCGACTTCGTCGCCGAGCTTGCGGTCGAGCTTGTAGCGGCCCACGCGCGACAGGTCGTAGCGCTTGTCCGAGAAGAAGGCGCCCTCGAAGTACTGGCGGGCGGCCTCGACGGTCTGGACCTC
>JAKAPH010000046.1 GCA_021807265.1 Actinomycetes bacterium
TGCATTACCACTGTCGGCACGCCGCCGATGGCGGTGATTCGCTCGCGCTCGATGAGTGCCAGCGCCTGACCGGCGTCGAAGTGATGCATCATCACGAGCCGCCCGCCCGCGGCGGCGTTGACCACCATGACGGCCAGACAGCCGGTGGCGTGAAACAGCGGGATGTTGATCAGGTTGGCGATGGGAAGCTTCGTCCCCGGCGGGCCGTCACCGTAGCGGAGCGACGCGCGCTGTCCAATGAAGAACAGGTTCATCAGATTGGTGATGATGTTTCGGTGCGTCACCACCGCCCCCTTGGGCCTGCCGGTGGTGCCCGAGGTATAGAAGATGGTGGCGTCGTCATCGGGGTCGATCGAGGCGTCAACGGGCGTCGCGTCAAGCGCGACGGCACCAAGGAAGTCCTCGAACGCGACAACCCGGACTCGCTCGTGCCGGTCGACTGGCGCGACGTCCAGTGGTCCAGGCGAGAGGACGATCACGTGCTCGAGGTCGACCAGATCGTCGAAGAGCGGCCGAACCCGGTCGAGGCGCTCTTCGTCGACGAAGAGCACGCGCGCCCCGGAGTCGCCGAGACCGTAACGCAACTCGTCGCCCGTCCACCACGCGTTGAGCGGGACGGCGATGGCCCCGGCGGTGAGGATCCCCCAATAGGCGCTCACCCAATCGGGAAGATTGCGCGACGCGATCGCGACGCGGTCCCCGGCCCGAACGCCGGCGTCGACGAGCCGGTGTGACAACGTCGCCGCGCGCCGGTAGTGCTCCATGAAGGTCACGCGATAGTCCTCGTAGACGAGGAAGTCGTGTTCGCCGTGGCGGGTCGACCCCTCGAGGACGTCGCGGAGCGTTGACGGCGCGTTCTTCCAGACCGTCATAGGCACGCCTCGCACCAGTCGTTCCTCAAGTTCAAAGGCCTGGCCCGAAGCCGTCAAGCGGGCCGTGGCCGCCGCTAGCGAGAGCGGCTCGTCACCCATCGACGCGAGGCGAGTCGGGTGCGGGGCGGGTGAACAACTGGTCGCGATAGTGAGCCAACTCGGCAATCGACTCGCGAATGTCGTCCAGGGCCCGATGGGTGGTCTCTTTCTCCGGCATCGTCGCCAGCACATCGGGGTGCCACCGGCGGGCGAGTTCCTTGAGCGTGGAGACGTCGACGTTGCGATAGTGGAAGAACGCCTCGAGCTCGGGCATGTAGTGCTGGAGGAAGCGCCGGTCGGTGCCAATCGAGTTACCGCACAGTGGCACCGTGGCCGGCTCGGTGATGTGTTCGCGCAGGAAGGCGAGGGTCGCTCGCTCGGCGTCGGCCATAGTGATCGTCGATTGGCGGATTGCCGGCAGGAGCCCCGACTTGGTGTGCATCTGGGTGACGAAATCGCCCATGCGGCTGAGCTCGTCCTCGGTGGCGCCGATCACGAGATCGGGTCCTTCGGCGATGATCGTCAGGTGGTCGTCGGTGATGATGGTGGCGATCTCGACGATCACGTGACGATCCGGCTCGAGTCCGGTCATTTCGAGGTCCATCCAGGCGAGCATTCCTCGACACTACCGAGTGCGAGGTGGGTGAGCGGTAGTCTCGAGCGAATGGACGTTGCCTTCACCTCGTTGCGAGACGACGCCGTCGCGCCTCGGCGCGCCAACGCCGGTGACGCGGGTTTCGACCTGGTGGCGGTCGACGAGTACCGACTGGCTCCGGGTGGCGGTCGTGCACTGGTTGGCACGGGCCTCGCCATGGCGATTCCCCACGGATTCGCGGGACTGGTCCTGCCACGCAGTGGGCTGGCCATCAACCACGGCGTGACGTGCGCGAACGCGCCAGGGCTGATCGACTCGGGCTATCGCGGTGAGATTCGTGTGGCACTTGTCAATCACGACCCGGAGCACGAGTTCGTGGTGCACGCCGGTGACCGGATTGCCCAACTGCTGATCACCGCCGTGCCGGCGGTGACGCTGCTCGCCGTGGACGAACTGCCGGAGTCTGAACGCGGTGCGGGAGGCTTTGGCAGCACGGGCCGCTGATGGCGCAATGCGGTGATCACGCGTTGGCGTGACCCCGTTGGTCGGCTACACTGGTTGCTGACGCGGACGTAGCTCAGTTGGTAGAGCGCGACCTTGCCAAGGTCGAGGTCGCCGGTTCGAGCCCGGTCGTCCGCTCCAGATAGGATTTCCGCCCCGCGAGGGCGATGAGCAGGCGCAAAGGCGGCGCTTGCCCCCAGACACCGGAGGCGTCGATTTCGGGTATCACCCAAATTGATGAACTGGTCGCGATGCGACCTGCCACACTTGGGGTGACCGAGGAGCGGCATGCAGACCGTTGGCGCAGCAGAGATTGAACGTCGGGTTGCCTCGCTGGGTATCCACGAATCCCGGGTCGTCGTGTCGGGCAATTTCGCGACACCCTGGACATTGCTGCAAATCGTCGACCAGTCGCTCGAACGGTATCGCGCCTTCGTGCTCAACCCGCAGCGGGGTTGGCCGCATCGCGAGGGCTTGATCACGGAATCACCGTTCGTGGGTGAAGGCGCTCGCCAGGCGCCTGACGTCGAATTCCTGCCGATGCGCCTGTCACTCGTGCCGCGGCTCTTCGCGACCTCGAGACCCCCTGACGTGGTGCTCGTGCAGTCCTCCGCACCCCATCGGGGTCGAATTTCGCTCGGTATCGAGGTGAACATCATGCCCGCCGCGATCCACGAGGTGAAGCGCCGAGGCGGACTGGTGATCGCCCAAGTGAACCCGCAGATGCCCTACACCGTAGGCGACGGCGAGATCGATGAGGAACTCGTTGATCTGGCCATCGAAGTCGATGAACCGCTCCCGTCGCCGGCGGCGCGCGTGGTCGACGAGGCGGCGGCGACCATCGGGGAGCACATCGCGTCACTGGCGAAGGACGGCGCCACCCTGCAAATGGGCATCGGCCTGTTGCCCGACGCGGCGCTCACCTTCATGCACGGTCACCGCCACCTCGGTGTCTGGTCCGAGATGATCAGCGATGGTGTCATGGGCCTGGACCGATCGGGAAGTATCGACCCCGATCGCGTGATCACGTCGACCTTCCTCTACGGCACGCCCGATCTCTACCGGTGGGTCCATCGCAACCCGCGGGTAGTGATGCGCCGGACCGAGGTCGCGAACAATCCGGCCCGCATCGCCGAGCAGGCGTCGATGTTGTCGATCAACACGGCGCTCGAGGTCGATCTCTTCGCCCAAGCGAACGCGAGCTACGTCCGGGGCGTCGTGTACTCGGGCTTTGGGGGACAGCCCGATTTCGTCAGCGGCTCACTGCATTCGCGTGACGGACAGGCGGTGCTGGCGCTGCGATCCTGGCACGACAAGTCAGACCAGTCGACCATTGTTCCGCTCGTGACCAGTCCCGTGTGTTCGTTCCAGCACAGCGCCATCATCACCGAGCAGGGCATCGCATCGATCTTCGGACAGAGCCAGTGCGACCAGGCCGCGGCAATCATCGGCCACGCGGCGCACCCGCGGGCGCGTGCCTCGCTCACCGAGTCGGCCCGGACCATGGGAATCTTGCGCCAGCACGACCAGAGCGGTGCGTAGGCTGCACGCCAGGAGGCTCCATGATTCATCCGGCACTGCAACAGTACGTGGACGACATTCGCGCGAATCCCGCGCCGCACCCCTCGACGATTGACATGAAACGGCGACGGGCCGCGTATCGCGAAGGGGCGACGGCGCTCTGGCCCGAACCCGTTGCGCTAGCCGAAGTTCGCGAGTGCACGATTGCATTGACCGGGCGGACGGTAGCCGGTCGCCTCTACGTGCCAGCGGGGGACGAGTCACGGGGTATCGTGCTCTACTTCCACGGGGGCTCCTTCGTCGTTGGCGACCTCGAGACCCACGACGGCGTCTGTCGTCGACTCGCCGTCGATACGGGCATGCGGTTTTTGGCCATCGACTATCGCCTCGCACCCGAACACCCGTTTCCCGCGGGTCTGGACGACGTCGTCGAGGTGTTTCGCTACGTTGGCGCGCACCGCGATGAGTTCGGCGATCCGGGGGCGACGCTGTTCGTCATGGGTGACTCGGCCGGAGCGACGCTGGCCACGGTGGCCGCGACGCTGACGCGGCACGAGGGCCTCGGCGTCGGCGCGCAGGTATTGCTCTACCCGACGCTCGGTCCGGAGATGCTCACCGACTCGGCCCACGCCTACGGCACCGGCTACTGGCTCGAGCTCGACCACCTTCGCTACGACTACGGCCAGTACCTCGCCGGGGCGGACCCCACTGATCCCCGCGTGTCGCCGCTGCTCGGCACCGACCTCGCCGATTCGCCGCCGGCCATCGTCGTGGTTGCGTCGTGTGATCCGCTGCGCGACGAGGCCGTCGCCTACGCCGGGTTGCTCGAGCACTACGGCGTGCCCGTGGAACTCCTCGAGGCCGAGGGAATGGTGCACGGCTTCATCCGACTCGGCGGGACCTTCCCCGATGCGTTGGCCATCGTCGACGACCTGGCCGCGCACATGCACCGGCTCGTCGAGCGTTCGTGAACGTCCTGTTCATCACGCTGGACCAATTCCGAGGCGACAGTTACGGTGCGGCGGGACACCCGCTGGTCACGACGCCGAACCTCGACCGCATCGCCCTCGAGGGAGTGCGATTACGCCGCCACTACTCCCAGGCCGCCCCGTGCGCACCCGGGCGGGCGGCGCTCTATACGGGTACGTACCAAATGAACAATCGCGTCGTGGCGAACGGCACGCCACTGGGCGCGGGCGTCGCGAGCGTCGCGACCGTGGCTCGGCAGGCGGGCTATGACCCCACGCTGTTCGGCTACACCGATCAGGGACTCGATCCCCGAGTCGCAAGTGGGTCCGACGACCCACGTCTGGACGACTATGACGGCGTGCTGCCCGGCCTGTCGGTGGGCCTGTACCTGCCCGAGAGCCAGGCCGGGTGGATCCACTACCTGCGAGCCAAGGGCTACGACGTCCCGAGCGGGTGGGCACCCGCCCTGCGTGGCGAGCCCGATCGGCCCGAGGACGATTCGTTGAGCGGCTTTCTCACGACCCGATTTCTTGGTTGGCTCGGCCATCAAGACGCGGGATGGTTCGCGCACCTGAGTTATCTCCGTCCCCATCCGCCCTACGCCGCGGCCGGGCGCTACGCCTCGATGTACGACCCCGACGACGTGGAACTGCCGATTCGCCCGACCGACGTCGATCGGCACCCGCTCCACGAGGCTGCGCTGTCGATCGAGGAGAGCGCGGCGCCGACCTCTGAGCGAGTGATGCGTCACCTGCGCGCCCAGTACTACGGCATGATCAGCGAAGTCGACGCGCAGCTTGGCCGAGTCGTTCGGGCCATCGAGGATCGCCACGAATGGGACGACACGCTCGTCATCGTGACCTCGGACCACGGTGACCAGCTCGGTGATCACGGACTCATCCAGAAGTTGGGCTTCTTCCCCCAGAGTTACCACGTGCTCGGGCTCTGGCGCGATCCGCGCCGAGCCGTCCGAGGTGCCGTCGTCGAGCACTTCACCGAGAACGTCGACGTTCTCGCGACCCTGGCCGACACCCTCGGGGTCGAAGTACCCGCGCGGTGCGACGGCCGCTCGCTGGCGCCGCTCCTCGACGGGCGTGACGTGCCGTGGCGAAGCGCCGCGCACTACGAGTGGGACTATCGCTACCTCTTCATAGGCGAGACCGCAGACCGGTGGCCGCGTGACCGGTCCCTCAGCCGACGCAACCTCGCGGTGTCGGTGGGTGACGACATCGCCTACGTCCAGTTCGGCGACGGGAGTTACCGCTGCTTCGACCTGCTCGCCGATCCGACGTGGCGCACGCCGTGTCACGACGCCGACCGGGTGCTCGCCGCGGCCCAGGAACAACTGGTCTGGCGCCAGGAGCACCTGGGACGGGAATTGACCGACATGCTTCTCGGACGCGAGCGCGAGGGGCGGTGGCCGCTCGTCGCCCCGTGATCCGTCGATTGCAGCCGCGACCGACACGACCAGGAATTCTGGCGGCTGGGCCGTCGCCGGCGCGCAGCGCGGGCGACCGAGGCGAGCCAGTGCGCCGTGTGCGCGCCGACGCGCCGACACCCGACCCCCCGTTGGCCGAGCCAATCTGGTATCAATAACGGTTGCGTCACAACGACGTAACACAGTGAGGGAGAATTCATGCAGCGGATTTCACGCGTGCGTCAAGCACTGGCCACGGTGGGCGTCACGACGCTCGTCTTGGCCTCCAGCGCAGTCGCGGGAGCATCCCCGACGGGCCACTACAACGCCGCGGCGGCCAAACTGGTGCCTGCGGTCTACAAGGGCAAGGTCTTGCAGGTTGCGACGGACGCCACGTACGCGCCTGACGAGTACATGAACGGGACCAAGATGGTCGGCTTCGACGTCCAGCTGATCAACGCGATCGCGACCACGCTCGGTCTGAAGGTGAACGAGAACAACGTGACCTTCGACAACATCATCGCTGGTATCAAGTCGGGCCACTACGTCATCGGCAACTCGTCGTTCACCGACACCAAGGCTCGCGAAGCCCAGGTGAACTTCGTCGACTACTTCCAGGCCGGTGAAGGTGTGTACGCGAAGTCCTCGTCCACGCTCGGCTTCTCGGGATTGAAGAGTTTCTGTGGCCACAGCGTCGCGGTGGAGACCGGGACGGTTGAGCAGACCGACGCCCAGACCACGGCCAAGAGCTGCCCGGCCGGCAAGAAGCTCAACGTCTTCACCTTCTCGACCCAGACCGAGGCGAACGTCGCGGTCTCGTCCGGACACGCGCAGTTCGGCTTCGCGGACAGCCAGATCGCCGGCTACATCGTTGCCACGTCCAAGGGTGCCTTCAAGCTCGTGGGCAAGGCAGTCAACGTTGCGCCGTACGGCATCGCTACGCCCAAGACCGCGGCCGGTCACCAGCTCGCCAAGGCAATCCAGGCGGCGCTCAAGGTCCTGATCAAGAACGGCACGTACCACGCGATCCTGTCCAGCTTCGGCGTCCAGGCCGGGGCCCTGCCAATCGGTCGGATCCAGCTCAACGGTGCGACGTCGTAGGCCAACGTTTCACGTTGATCCAGGTGTCGGGGTGCGAACACCAGCAGTGACGCTGTTCGCATAGGCAGTACCCCGCACCGTTTGGTGACACAGTCAAGAAGCGGCGGCCCCTCGGTGGGGCCGCCGCTTCTTGTCGTTAGAACCGCTGCGCACCGCCGTCGCGTCGTGGGCCATCGCGGATGGACCTGGCGCACTGGTTCAAGGCGCACTTGACCTGGTGGCGTCGCAACGATGCGTCGATCGCCTCGAGTCCGACGTGATTCACACGTCGTCGTGCGGCGTTGATCGGGACCATTCGCTGCGACAGCGACGTCACAGTTCGACTTGCGCAATGACGATTACGCGACGGTCGCGGCGCTCGTCGGGTGTGTTGTGCGGGGCGACTTGGTGGCGCCATTTGGTCCTTGTGCCCAACACACGCCAGTTGTCGGTTGTGTTAGAAACGTGGCCATGACTTCAAATGGGGGAGGAGCGGTGAAGGTCGTGCCCGTCCGGCATACCGGGCGGTGGATTGCTGGAGCGGTGATGGTTGTCATTGTGGCAATGCTGGTGCACACGCTGTTCTCGAAGGTCGCCACGGGTCAAACGTCGTGCCACACCGTCAGTGGCGTGCGTTCGTGTCACCCCGTGGTGAACTGGCGCTTCAGCTGGAACATCGTGTTCCACTACTTCACCTCATCCGAGATTCTGCACGGATTGGTCTTGACCATCGAATTGACGATCCTCGCGATGTTGATCGGCATCGTCCTCGGGATCACGATTGCCATCATGCGGCTCTCGCCGAATCGACTGCTCTCGTCGACTGCCTGGAGCTACACGTGGTTCTTCCGGGGGACCCCGGTGTACGTGCAGCTGCTGTTCTGGTTCAACATCTCGGCCATCTATCAGTCGCTGTCCATTGGTATCCCGTTCTTGCACGTGACGTTCTTGCACATCGACGCCGTCTCACTCTTCACACCGTTCCGGGCGGCGCTCATCGGGCTTGGCCTCAACGAGGGCGCCTACATGTCCGAGATCGCCCGATCCGGGCTCATTGCGGTTGACGAGGGCCAGTTCGAGGCAGCGAGTTCGCTCGGGATGACTCGGGGCCAGACCCTGCGCCTCGTGGTGCTGCCCCAAGCCATGCGCGTGATTATCCCGCCGACCGGCAACGAGGTCATCTCGATGCTGAAGACCACCTCGCTCGCCAGTGCGATCTCCGTGGTCGAGGTGCTTGGCGCGGCCCAGAACATCTACGCCGCGAACTACGAAGTCATGCCGCTACTTATCACGGCGAGCATCTGGTACCTCATCATCACGACCGTGCTGTCGATCGGCCAGTTCTACCTGGAGCGGCACTTCGCCCGCGGCGCGCAGCGAACGCCGCCGCCGACGCCGATCGCCAGACTCCGAACGGACGTGAAGGGAATCGTGGCGAAGTTCCGCACGCCCCGGCCGGCGATGACTCGTGAGGTCGTGGCGTGAGCGCCGAGAGCGCGGTGGGCGCCGTGCCGATGGTCGAAGCCCGGGCGGTGTGCAAGCACTACGCCGGCGTCGAGGTCCTGAAGGGAGTGGACCTCGTGGTGAATCGCGGCGAGGTCACCTGTCTGATCGGGCCGTCGGGGTCGGGTAAGAGCACGCTCTTGCGCTGCATCAACCACCTCGAGAAGCACGACGCCGGCGAGTTGCTCGTCGACGGCCAGTTGGTGGGCTACGAGGCTCGCGACGGCAAGCTCTACGAGCGCAGCGACAAGCAGATCTGCGTCGAGCGGTCTCGCATTGGGATGGTCTTCCAACGCTTCAACCTCTTCCAGCACCTGACCGTGCTCGACAACGTGACCATCGGGCAGGTGAAGGTGAAGAACGTCTCACCGGACGCGGCGGTGACGCGCGCACGCGAACTCCTCGCGCGGGTGGGCCTCGACGCCAAGGAGAAGAACTACCCGAGCCAACTCTCCGGCGGCCAACAGCAGCGCGTCGCGATTGCGAGGGCGCTCGCCATGGAGCCCAAGTTGATGCTCTTCGACGAGCCGACCTCGGCGCTCGACCCCGAACTCGTCGGCGAGGTGCTCGACGTCATGAAGGATCTCGCCCGGAGCGGGATGACCATGATCGTGGTCACCCACGAGATGGGCTTCGCGCGCGAAGTGGCCGACACGGTGTACTTCCTCGATCGGGGCATCATCGAGGAGTCGGGCGACCCGCGCAAGGTCTTGACCGCTCCGTCCTCGGAGCGCCTGAAGAGCTTCTTGTCTAAAGTGCTGTAGTGCGCTGGGAGATCCACGAGTCCAACCGCGGGACGGGCCTGCCCCTGGAGGGCTTGCGCGTACTTGATTTCTCGCGGGTGCTCGCTGGTCCGCTGTGCGCGATGATCGCTGGCGACCTCGGAGCCGACGTAGTGAAGGTCGAGGGGCCCGGTGGCGACCCGGTCCGTGCGCTCGCGCCGCCGCGCTTCGGCGACGACGCGACCTACTACCTCGCCGTGAATCGGCATCGCCGCAATGTCGTGGCGGACCTGCGCGATCCCGCGCACGCCGCGGCGATCATCGAGCTGGTCCGCCAGGCCGACGCGGTCGTCGAGAACTATCTGCCCAGTCAGCTCGCCGCGCTCGACATCGACCGGCTCAAAGCGGCGAATCCGGACTGCGTCTGGGTGAGCGTGACCCCGGCAACTTCGGGCGGACCGGTGGCCGCCCAGCCGTCCTTTGACCTGTTAGCCCAGGCGCGCTCGGGACTCATGGGGGTGACAGGTCGGGGCGACGGCGATCCCACCAAGGTCGGTTCGCCGCTGGCGGACGTGGTGACGGGTCTCTACGCGACGATCGGGCTCCTGACCGGCCTGTACGCCCGCGCCGTCGGCCGCGGCGCGCGCCGATTCGAAGCGCCGCTCCTCGAGTCGACGATGTCGGCGCTGATCAACCAGGCGCAGGGCTATCTGTCCACCGGCGTCAACCCGACACGCCTCGGCAACGACCACCCGAGCATCGCGCCGTACGGGCCGGTGAAGACGTCCGACGGCTACGTGCTGCTCGCGGTGGGAACCGACGGACAGTACGAGCGTCTCGTCACGATGCTCGACGACGAGGGCCTGCGTACACGCAGCGAGTGGGCGACCAACGCCGCTCGGGTCGCTGACCTCGACGTGCTGCGCGAAGCCCTCGACGCGATCTTTTCGACCAAGCCGACCGACCACTGGCTTGATCGCCTCGCGTCGTCTGGGGTACCGCACGGACCGATCTTTGATGTCGCGGGCGCCTTCGCGCAGCCCCAGATCGCCAACGGCGACTTCGTGGGGGTCATGGACACGCCGGCGGGACCGACGAAGGTCATGCGTTCACCGCTCCTGGTCGACGGCGAGCGCCCGCCGGTTCGCCGCGGTCCGCGCCGGCTGGGCGAGGACACGTCCGAGCTACTCGGCGACCTCGATTAGCGCCGGGCCATCGAAGGCGTCCACGGTGGTGAATGCCGAGACGCGCTGGCGGGTCAGCTTGGTCGGCCGATGTTTCGGATGGCCCAGGGCGACGACGGCCGCCACGGCGTGGGAGTCGGGGATGTTCAGCGCGGCGAGCATCTCCGGTTCGTTTCGAACGGCAACGGTGGTCATCACGCCGCCGAGATCGAATTCGCGCGCCGCGAGCACGATGTTCCAGACGAACGGGTAGACCGACGCGCCACCGATGAATTGGTACCGATCGAGGTCGCGGTCCGTGGCGGCCAACAGCGACAAGTCGGCGCACACGACGAGCATCACCGGAACGCCGTCCAGGGTCTCGGGGAATCCATCGGGGCGCGAGGCGCGCACCGCGTCGTCGTAGCGCGCTTGCGCCGCCGCCCGTTCCGCCGCGGTCGCGACGGGGGAGAAGGGCACCACGCCCGCGAGCACGTGCGCGACGTAGTCGTGCCAGGCGTCGAGGTACAGGTCGCGCACCTGGCGCCGAATGGCGGGGTCGCGCACCACGATGACGTGCCAGCTCTGGCGGTTGCCGCCCGACGGTGCGTAGCGGGCGGCGTCGAGGATCGCGCCGATGGTCGCGTCGGCGACAGGTTCGTCGGTGAATGCTCGCACGGCCCCGGTCGTTCGCATCGCGTCCAGGAGTTCCATGGCGCCCACCCTATAGTCGGCCACCGCGAGACGGCTAGGCGTCGCGGCGTACGAGGGTCACGGTGCTCAGGACGAGCACGAGCACGACGTAGCCGAGGAGCAC
>JAKAPH010000047.1 GCA_021807265.1 Actinomycetes bacterium
TTCCGATCTGAGCGGGTCGCTGTAGCGCGCCGAGGTCGCGACCAGCACGCTCATCGCGGCCATCACCGCGATACTCAGCGCGGCCAGTGTGGCCGCGCTGCGCGCCCGGTAGCGCGTGAGGTCGCGGATCGCGAGGCGCGCGCTCAAGGGCACCAGCGGCACGATGGCGCCCAGGGCGGCGATGACGATCGGCGTGAGCAGTACCAGTCCGACGACGAGGGCGACGAAGCCCGCCAGCACCAGCACCAGACTCGCCCCGCCCCGGCCGGCGGCGTAGCCGAGCACGAGGAAGCCGACGACGAGCATGACCACCCCGGGCGTCGCCGAGCGCGCCACGGGACGGGGGGTCGGCGGCCGACTTTCGAGGGCGCGCACGATTGGCTGGCGCGCCATCTCCCGCGCCGGTCGGATCGAGGCGAGCAGCGGGGTGAGCAGGGCCAGCGCCGCGGCAACCGCCAGCTCGCCCCAGGGGAGGTGCCATAGACCGATCACGTGATGTGCGCTCGACTGTAGGTGCGGTCGATAGAGCGCCCAGAGGCCGAGTCCGACCGGCGCGCCGAGGAGCACGGCGCTCAGCCCGGTCAGCCACCCATTAGTGAGCACCGCTTGGCGCAGCCGCGCGTCGGTGGCACCCACGGAGCCGAGCAGCCCCAGGGATCGTTGGCGCCGCCGAGCGATGATGGTGAAGGCGGCGACCGACACGAGGCCGATCAGGGTCAGGCCGAAAGCGGCAACGAGATCGACCAATAGCGCTGCGGAAAAGCCGCCGCCGCGGTTCGCCGCGTACGTGAGGCTCCGCAACGCCGCCGGCAGTCGCCGTGGCGAGGCGTCGAACAGGACCGTTACCGACGTGGGCGCCGGCACCCGGCCCGGCGCGACGAGCACGAAGGCGTCGAGCAGGCTGTCGGGGTTCTCGACGGTCCCGACAACTCGCCAGGTTCCCAGACCCGCCGGCCGCCAGGTGGCGCCGAGCGACAAGCCCAGGTCCGCCGCCGCCACGGGGCTGACGGCGATCTCGTGTCCTGCGGTCGGGTACCGGCCGGTGAGCAGGTTGAGCAGCGGGCGGCTGTATCGGCCGCGCGGACTCTGTCCGCGCAGGTCGACGCTGAGCGCCGTGCCGGGCACGCCAACCTGGCGATGGTCGATCAACTCGACGGGCCCCGTGTCGGCGGCGAAGGCCCGGACTCGCTGCTCGAGCTCGGGACCGCCCGGGACGTTGGCGATGAACGCGGCGGTCCCGGCCTGGGCGGTCGCGGGCGGCGGCGCATTGGACGCGGCGGCGGCCATGACCGCGGTCGCAGCCAGCGCCAGTGCCACCAGTGCGAGCACCAGCACCTGCTGGTGCCATTCGCGTCGGAACATCCGCCACGTCCAGCGCCGCACCACCCGCCGTCCGGTGTCACTCATGCGCGAACAGCCGGTGTCTCGAGCAGTCGGCCATCGAGCAGGTGCACGGTGCGGTCGGCCAGCGCGGCCAGGTGAGCGTCGTGGGTCACCACGACCGCCGCCACGCCCCCGTGACAGGCGGTCCGGATCAGTTGCATGACCGCTTCGGCGTTGGCCGAGTCAAGCGCCCCCGAAGGCTCGTCGGCGAGTAGGAGGTGACGCTCGCCAACGATCGCGCGCGCGATGGCCACCCGCTGGCGCTCGCCACCCGAGAGCTCGTCGGGGAATCGGCCGGCCTTGTCGTCGAGGCCCACCGCCGCCAGGGCGTCGAGGGCCGCAACTCGGGCCAGGCGCGTCCGGCACCCGTCCAGTTCGAGGGGCAGCGTGACGTTCTCCAGAGCGCTAAGGCCGGGCAGCAGGTTGAAGTCCTGGAAGACGAAGCCAATCGTTACGCGCCGTAATCGCGCCAACTCGGTGCGGTTCATCGCCGAAACCGACACGCCGTCGATGCGTATGTCGCCGGCACTGGGCTGTTCGATGGTCCCAACGATGGTGAGCAGTGTCGACTTGCCCGAACCGCTTGGCCCCATCACCGCGACCATCTCGCCTCGTGCGACCGCCAGGGACACGTCCGAGAGTGCGCACACCTCGGCGTCGCCGTGACCGTAGCGCCGGGTGATCCCGACGAGCTCGAGAACGGGTGTGGGTTCGTCCATGCACGCGACGCTACCGATGCGCGCGAACCGCGGCTATCGGTAGAAACCCGCACCTGACCCGACTCCGAGTGGGTGGATCTACGGGATGACCCGGACACCAAAACGCGGTTGTGATCGCTCTCGACCATCGCGCTGCGACACGGAAGTGACCAGCGCCGATGCACCGCGTCCGTACCGGGAACTTGTGGCTCATCGGTTTGTCGACGGCAATCTTGAGTGTTACCCTCCGGATTGATGCGGGGTCGCGAGCTTGAACCGGGTGCCGTCCTGGGAGACCGGCTTCAACGCGTAGTTACTGTCGAAGAGGCGCTAGCCCACGGTTTAGCCGAATTGTCGCATCGCCCTGCTGTCGATAGCGCGCTTCGGGACGAACTCACGACAATGCAGAGCGACTGTGACGCGCGGGCACTCGCCCTCGGCGGCTCGCCGCACGCGCGCGCCGCCGACCGACCCGCCTCGTCGCCGATAACGCGCCTGTTGGCCGACGCACGATCGGCCGAGTCGACGTCCGAAGCGCTCGAACTCGTCGCGGGGGCGTTCGGCCTCGCGGCGAGTGAGTACGCGGTGCTCACCCAACTCGCATTCCGACTCTTTGATCCCGCACTGCGCGAACTGGCGCCGAGCCATCTGTCGGCGCACCTCCGGGCCGCCCGCCGCCTGCGCGCGCTGCTGGCCGGCGTCGTCGTGCACGAACTCGACGAGCGCGAGCTCGACTGTCGCTGCATATGCCCGATGTGCAGCCTCGGCGCCTGCGGCTGCACCCTGGCGGGGCGGGCGACCATCGACGAAGCGTGGCCGTCAACCGAGGTCGACCTCGGGGCCGACCCGGGACTCGACCTCACGACGCCCCGGCGAGGCAGTCCCCTGGCGGGCGCCGGTGCGCTCAGTGGCGAGCGGCTCATCGCGATTGATGGCGAGCCGATCACCGCGGCGGGCGTCGATGCCGTGATCGAGATCCAAACGGCGATCCGGCGACACGCGATCGGCGAGCACTTCCTCGTCACGGTCGCGCGCGCTGATGGCACGACCCGCGAGCTCAGCGTCGAGCACGTCAGCGACTATTGAGCTCGAGCCGACCCCCGGCGCAATCCTCGGCAGCCGCATGACCAATCGGCCAGTGCACAGCGTCGTCGCGATCCCCTTGCTCGAGGCCCGCGTGCTGACGACGCGGTGGCGCCGGCCGCGCGCACTCGACGCGCACGTCACCATTGCCGCGCCGTTCCTCGATCCGGCGCACATCGACGACCGCGTCGTCGAGGTCCTCGCCGAGTGCCTAGCCACCTCGGCGGCCTTCGACGTGACGTTCGGGTCAGTCGAGTGGTTCGCCCAGCGGGTGGTCTACGTCGCGCCCGAGGACCCGACACCATTCGAACACCTCGCCGCCGCGCTCGCTGACGCCTTCCCCACCGTGCTCGCCGCGCGAGCCGGCGCACGCTACGTCGCCCACCTCACCGTCGCCAAGAACCGACCGCTGGCCGAGCTTCACGAGGCCGCGGCGGCCTGCGCGTCACGCCTGCCGCTTCGCGCTCGCGCCCGCGAGGTCGTCCTCTACCTCTACGACCCGCTCGTGAACGCGTGGCGGGAGCGAACACGCGTACCGCTCGACCCACTCGGCTAATCCCACGTCGTCGCCGATCGCCGGGTGCTATGCAGCGCTCAGACCGATCGGTCAGGGTAGCGGCCGTGGTGCGTCACTGGTCGCGGACGTGAGCGCTCGCTGGCAGGTCCTCGTCCACCACGTCGCCAGCGCGGCGAGCCCGGTCGCGAGGATCGCGGGCCACGCCCAGGCGTTAGCCCTGGCGACTAGCACCATCGCGATCACGGCGAGCTCGAGCGCGATCACGACGACCATCGCGAGCGCGTACGGGCCGTACTCGCGCGCGGCCGCGCCGATCAGGTCGCTGTCAGTGTCACGACGTGACCAGAAGACCCCCAGGACCTCGCGCTTCTCGCGAAAGGTGCATTGTCGGTAGGCGGCCAGTCCCACGTCGCTCATCGTACCGACACGGTCCGATCGCCGGCGGAAACGTCGCCGCGTCCGAGGCCAGCGGCGCCAGCACGCTGCCGATGTTTAGTGAATGTTGGCCGATGATTGTGTCGGGTTTGACATCGCGCCGCGAGGTTGGCGCCATGGACGCAGGGGCGAATGACCGGGTCGGTGGGTCGACGGTTGACGAGCGCGGCACCCGAGCCATCTTGCCGGCATTCTCGAGCGGCGACGGTGCGCTGCCGGCACCCGAGTCGCCGCACCGGCGCTTCGCGGTTCGCGCGTCGGCGCTCGTCGCCCTGGCGGTCAGCGTCGCCTACCTGACGTGGCGGGTGGGCTTCACCATGGGCACGCTGTGGCTCGCGATCCCGCTGTGGCTGCTCGAGGTCCACGCGGTCCTCGGCCTCGGCCTCTTCACCTTCTCCCTCTGGGACCTCGACGCATCGGCCATCCCCGCTCCGGTCGAGTCGAGCGACCGACGCATCGCCGTGCTCATCCCGACCTACAACGAGCCGGCCGAAGTGCTGCTGCCGACCATCGCCGCGGCGGCCGCGCTGCGGCCGGCCCACGAAACGTGGGTCCTCGACGACGGCGAGCGGCCGTGGGTGGCCGCGCTCGCCGAGACCCTCGGGGCCCACTACCTCGCCCGCGAAGACCACTCCCACGCGAAGGCCGGCAACCTCAACCACGCGATCGAGCACCTCGACGCCGAATTCGTCGCGGTCTTGGACGCCGACCACGTAGCGAGTCCCGAGTTCCTGACCCACACCCTTGGCTACTTCGACGACCCGTCGATCGCCATCGTCCAGACGCCCCAGGACTTCTACAACGTGGACTCCTTCGAGCACGGTCCGAACCGCTCCTGGTTCTGGCGCCACCGTCGGGCCACCGCGTTCAACGAGCAGCGCCTGTTCTACCGGGCCATCCAGCCGGGCAAGAACCGCTGGGGCGCGGCCTTCTGGTGCGGCACCAGTGCGGTGGTGCGCACGAGCGCGCTGCGTGACGTCGGCGGCGTTGCGACCGAGACGCTCACCGAGGACATCCACACGTCGATCCGCCTGCACCGGCGTGGGTGGCACACCGTGTACCACAACGAGGTCCTCGCGCGCGGCCTCGCCGCGCGCGACGCCGAGCAGTACCAGTCCCAGCGACTGCGCTGGGGCACGGGGGCGATGCAGCTGCTTCACCTCGAGCACCCGATCACCGGCCGCGGCCTCAGCGTCGGCCAGCGCGTCGCGTACGCCGCGACGGTGCTCGGCTGGTTCGACGCGTGGCGCACGCTCGGCTACGTGCTGGTGCCGCTCGCGGTCGTCTTCAGCGGCGCGAGCCCGATCCACGCGCCCCTGGTGACCTTCGCCGTCGCCTTCGGCGTGACACTGGTCGTCCAGCGACTCGCCATCGCGCTGCTGTCGCGCGGCTACGCGCCGGCCGGGCTCGCCACGATGTTCGAGTTCGTCCGGCTCCAGACCACCATGGCGGCGACGCTGTCCTACCTGCGTGGCGCCGCGCGGCCCTTCGCCGTCACCGCCAAGGGGGGCGCCGACCGACGTCGACGCGGCCAGGCGCCGTGGCTGCTCTGGCTGCTGCTCGCGCTCAGCGTCGCCGCGGGCGCGTGGTTCACCCTGTCCATGGCGGGACTGACGCCGGTGACCTACCCCGTCCGCTGGACCGTCTACGGTGCGGTGTTCTGGGCGGCCGTCAACGCGGCGCTCCTCGTCGCCGCGATCCGCCGAATCCGATCGGACCGCTTCGCGACTGACCGACGCACCGGCGTGCGCCAACGACTCGAGGGCGAGGCGCTCGTCGACGGCGGACACGCCCACCTGCTCGACGTCTCCATCGGGGGCGCGCTCGTGCGCACCCGGGTGCCCACCACCGCGAGCGCGCGCCACGTCCTGGCGCTGAGCTTCGACGGTGACCAGACCGTGCGCCTCAACTGCGAGGAGCGCAGCCGTCAAGCGGTCGGCGGGGAGGGCGACCTCGTGAGCCTCCAGTTCCGCGCGGGCCAGGACCGTGAGGTCGGGCGGCTCGCGGTGGCGCTCTTTGGCGCACGGTCGCTCACCGGCCACGCGCATCGCTCCAGCAACGAGCACCGCCACGCGCTGCTGCGCCCGTCGAAGGACCCGCAGGCCGCGCAGTTGAGCGAGCGCCGATCGAACTGAGGCCGTGGCGAGCCGACCGCCGACGCTCCCGTTACGGTGGAATCGATGGCGTCGAGTGACCAACCCATCGACGAGGGTCCGCCCGCGGACCCCGAGTCGTGGACCGACGAGCAGTGGCTCGCGTGGCTACGCGCGACCGACGCCGACGCCGCGAACCCCATCGTCGACGAGCACCGGACGCTGACCGAGCGGGCCGCGAACTCCGCCATCGGCGTCGTGCTCGGCCAGGCGATGCTCGGCATGGCGCGAGGGATCTACGGCCGGCCCGACGAGGACATCGTCATCGTGGCCGACGGCGAGGGCCCGTCACGCGAGGACGAGCCCTTCACCGTGCACCTGGATTTCGAGCACCCCGGGCACAGCTCGGTCTCCTTCGCCGCGGGCGACGCGGACCCCGAATCCGGGACGGCGTGAGGCGCCGCGCCACTCGCCCCGTCTAGGAGGCGTCGTCGCCCTCGGCGAGGATGCCGTAGAGGGACCGGCGGGTCTCGACGAGGATGGCAACCGCGCGGGCCGACTGTGACGCCGATCCGGCGACCACCACTTGGCGGGCGGCGAGCATGACGTCACGGGCCGTGCCCATCAGCTCGCGGGCCCCGCGGCCGCCGGCGTCGATGTTCTCCCACGGCCGACCGAGCACGTCGCGCTGGGACTCGACGAGCGTCCGCCCGGCTTCGGTGAGTCCGTAGGTGCGTCCGGTGCCCGAGGCGGTCGCCTCGACCAGACCCTCGTCCTCGAGTTGCTGGAGCACGGGGTAGATCGAGCCGGGACTCGGCCGCCAGGCGTCGTTCGATCGCTCGGTCACTTCCTGGATGAGCTGGTAGCCGTTGCGGGGCTGCTCGTCGAGTAGCACGAGCACCGCCGCACGCACGTCACCACGCGGACGACGCCCGTCGCGGCGCATCGGGCCACCGCGGAAGTGCCCGCCCGGCCCGCCGTGCCCGTGACCCGGCCCGCCGCGGCGCCGGCCCATCGGACCCGGCCCGCCGAGCCCGCGCTGTTGGTTGCCGAATTCCTTGTACATCACTGTCTCCTTCGAATCACTATCGATACATTGCATAGTATAACGATATATCGGTAGTGTTCAAGCGGTACGCGATGCTCCCGATGGTTCAGCGACCTGACCAGGACCTGAGTCATCACCCTGGGCGTCGGCGGCGAGATGGTCACGCGCGACGGCGCGGGCCCACTGATAGTCCACCTTGCCGTTGGGCGACCGGCCGATCTGCTCGACGAGCACCAGTCGCCGGGGTGCCTTGTAGCCGGCAAGTTGGCCCTTCACGTGCTCGGCGAGCTCGTGAAGGCTCGGTGTCGTCCCGGGTCGCGCCTCGACGAGCGCGGTCACGACCTCGCCCCAGCGCTCGTCGGCCATCCCCACCACGACGACGTCGAGGACGTGCGGGTGGGTCTTGAGCACCTCTTCGACCTCCTCGGCGAAGACCTTCTCGCCGCCGGAGTTGATGCAGCTCGAGCCCCGGCCGAGCAGGGTGATCGTCCCGTCGGCGGCGACCGTGGCGAGGTCGCCGGTCACCGCGACGCGCTCGCCGTCGATCACCCGAAACGTCTGGGCCGACTTCGCCTCGTCGCGGAAGTACCCGAGCGGGATCCGCCCGCCCATGGCCACCACCCCGACCGCCGGCGAGCCCGGACGAACCGGCGACCCGTCGTCGTCGAGGACGTACGCGGTCGCGCTGCGTGCGAAGGTCGCGGTCGACGCGGTGGCGCCCACGCCCGAGATCGAGGTCGCGATGGGCAGGGCCTCCGAGGACCCGTACGAATCGAGCAGGAGCATCGTCGGGTGGTGGGCGAGCAGGCCGCGCTTGACCGGTTCGGACCACATGGCCCCCGACGAGCCGATCGCCGTCAGGCTCGAGAGGTCCCAGCGACCCGGCGAGGCGTCGAGGGCCGCGAGGATCGGCCGGGCGAAGGCGTCACCGACGAGGATGACCGCCGCCACGCGGTGGCGCGCGACGTCGTCGAGCAGCTCGAGCGCGTCAAAGCGCCGCGACGTGAGCGTCGCCACCGACCCACCCTGGGCGAGCACCGCGTGCGCCGTGAAGAGTGCGGTGCCGTGCATCAGCGGGCAGGCGGCGAGCACCTGCTGGTCGCTGCCGAGCGCGTTCGCCAGCGCGTCGTAGTCGGGCTCGGACTCGAAGCTGAACGACCCGAGGCTCGGCATGACGACCGCCACGTCGTCCTGTCGCCACATCACGCCCTTGGGCAGACCGGTCGTGCCGCCGGTGTAGAGCAGGCAGAGCTGGTCGCCGTCGCGTCCCCAGGGCGCGCGCTGGCGCGGCGCCGGCGTCGTCGCGACCGACTCGTAGGGCGTCGCCCAGTCCGGGCAGTCCGCCGTGGCGTCGTCGACGAAAAGCCAGCCGCGCACCGAGGCGACCCGGTGGCGCACCGCCTCGACGACCGGGGTCAGCGAGCCGTGGAACACCACCGCCGCGGGCTCGGCGTTCTCCCACAGGTAGGCGAGCTCGTCGGCGCCGTAGCGGTAGTTGGTGTTCACCGGCACGAGCCCGACCTTGTAAGCGGCAACGACCGACTCGAGGTACTCGGGCCCGTTGAACAGGAGCTGGGCGAACCGGTCCTGTTCGGCCACGCCGAGGGTCAGCAGCCACGAGGCGACGCCATCGGCGCGACGATCGAACTCGCGGAAGGTGGTCGCGCGCGCGCCCTGGCGCTGCGCGGTCGCCCCGGGCGCACGGTCGGCGACCGTCTCGAAGATGGTTGCGAACTCCCACCCGCCCATATCGACCCCCGCGGCTGAACCTACTCGTCAGCCCCGGCCGTCTGTCAAGGCCTCGACCAGGGAGTCCACTACCGCGTCGGCCCCGGCGGCGAGCAGGGTCGCCTCGTCGTCGGTGCCGGTTCGCACCCCGACGCACCGCCCGGCGCCGGCGCGTCGGCCCGACTCCATGTCGGCCGCGGTGTCGCCCACGACCATCACCGCCTCGCACGACGGCGCCTCGAGCCGGGTCGCACTCCACCACACCATGTCGGGGTTCGGGCGGCCCCGGCCCGCGTCGGCCGGCGAGACCCGCAGGTCGAACAGGTCGCCCCAGCCGAGCAGCGCGACGAGGGCCTCGCGCGTCTCGGGCGAGAAGCCGGTCGTCAGGGCCACGCGCCGACCACTCGCTCGCCAGGCCCGCACGGTCTCCTCGGCGCCCGGCAGCGCGCTGACGCCGACCTCGCGCGCGACGTCGGCGATCGCCCCCTCGAAGAGCGCGTTCGCACGGTCGGCCGACGGGCCGAAGAGCGCACGGAACACCTCGATCTTGGACTGGCCCATCGTCGCGCGGACGTAGGACTCGGCCCGCGCCGCGCTCACCCGGTCCAGCCCCATCGTCGCGATCGTGCGGCGAAAGGCGCCCGCGACCACGCCGTCGTCGCTCATCGTCGTGCCCGCCATGTCCACGCAGATCACCTCGATTGGGGCGGCCATCAGCGCCTCGTCTCGAAGAAGGACCGCAGCAGGGCCGCCGAGGCCTCGGCGCTCACGTCGTAGGTCACGGCCGCCTCGTGCAGGAGCCGGGGGTCGGCGAGCACGTGGTAGCGCGACCCGACGGCGCCCGCCTTCTCGTCCAGGGCCCCGATCACGACGCGCGCCACGCGCGCGTTGAGCAGCGCCCCGGCGCACATCACGCACGGCTCGAGAGTCACGTAGGCGGTCACGTCGTCCATCCGCCAGGCCCCCCGGGCCCGGGCGGCTTCGCGCAGGGCCACGATCTCGGCGTGGGCGGTGGGGTCGCGGTCGAGCTCGCGACGGTTCTCCCCGCGGCCGACGACGACGCCGTTGGCGACGAGCACGCAACCCACGGGCACGTCGTCGTGCGCGCTCGCCCGGCTGGCCAGGTCCAGTGCCTCGGTCATGAACGCCTCATCGCTGTCGGTTGTCACCCGTCCCCCTCGCCTCAGACCATGTCCACCACGAACGGTAGACTGGCTGACGGAGGGGTGCGAGAGCGGCCGAATCGGGCAGTCTCGAAAACTGCTGTGTCTACGGGCACCGTGGGTTCAAATCCCACCTCCTCCGCCGTGACGAAACGGGTGACGCGAGTCACCCGTTTCGTCGTCTCTGGTGGCCGTTGGCGCACAGAACTACGCTGGCCTCATACCAAGCAGAGGAGTCATCGTGGTATCGCCAGCCAAGCCGTCCATCGGAACCGAACGCAAAGTCGTCACCGAGCTGCCCGGGCCAAAGTCGCGGGCGCTGCACGAGCGACGCAAGGCCGTCGTGAGCGCCGGCCTGTCGACGGGCTTTCCGGTCTACATCGAGCGCGGCGAGGGCGCGATGCTGCTCGACGTCGACGGCAACCTGCTCTTGGACCTCGGCTCGGGCATCGCGGTCACCTCGATCGGCCACGCCGTGCCCGAGGTGATCGAGGCCGTCTCCGCGCAGGTCGCCGACTTCACCCACACGTGCTTCATGGTCGCGCCTTACGAGGAGTACGTGGCGGTCTGCGAGGAGCTCGCCGCGCTGACCCCCGGCACCCACGCCAAGACCTCGGCCCTCTTCAACTCGGGCTCCGAGGCCGTCGAGAACGCCATCAAGGTGGCGCGCCTCGCCACCGGCCGCCAGGCCGTCGTGGTCTTCGACCACGCCTACCACGGTCGCACCAACCTGACCATGGCGCTCACCGCGAAGAACATGCCCTACAAGGAACACTTCGGCCCCTTCGCGCCCGAGGTCTACCGCGTCCCGATGAGCTACCCGTTCCGCGACGGCCTGAGCGGCCCTGACGCGGCCGCGCGCGCCATCGCCGCGATCGAGTCCCAGGTCGGCGCGCACAACGTGGCCGCCATCCTGATCGAGCCCATCCAGGGCGAGGGCGGCTTCATCGTGCCCGCCGACGGCTTCCTCGCGGCGCTGTCGGCCTGGACGAGCGCCAACGGCGCGGTCTTCATCGCCGACG